>NZ_PSVO01000004.1:0-198901 GCF_002932325.1 Rathayibacter sp. AY1E2 | reverse complement strand
GCCACAGCCTCCCCGCCACAGCCTCCCCGCCACCGTCGCCCCGGAACGAGCCCGGAGCCCGTCCTCCCGAGGTCACCGTGCCCCTGCCTCCCCGGCCCGCCGACGCCGCGGTGCTGCTGCGCGAGCAGCGCGAGGTCGGCGTGCTCTGCGCTCGGCGGGCCGGCGGGGTGCTCACCGCCGCCTCAGCCCTGCACCTGCTCGCCCTGACTCCGGCCCAGCTGCTGACGGTGGTGCCGAGCGCCGCGCTGCTCGTCGTCTCGGCGCTCGTGCAGCTCGCGCCCAGCCGGTCCGTCGCGACGGGGGCGAGGGCGGTCGCCCTCGGGCTCGCGCTGGACGTCGCGGCGCTCGTCGCGTTCCTCTCGCCGGACGTCGACGCCTCCCTCCGAGCCGTCCTGAGCGGGATCACGATGCTCACCTCGATGGCGCTGCCGTGCGCGATGCTCGCCGTCGGCGCCTGGCGGGGCCTGCCCTGGGCCGCGGTCCTGGCGCTGCTCCCGGTCCTGGTCCTCGGGGCGGCGACGACGGGGGCGTCCGGGCGCGCGCCGTTCGTCCTCCTCTCGATCGTCGTCTGCTGGGCCCTGCTGCTGACGGCCGCCCGCTGGCTCGCGGGCAGCGTCGCGCGGGCCCACGTCGGCACGGCCCGTCTCCGGAGGGCCCACGACGCCGAGCGCCGCTCCAGCGAGACCGAGTCGCGGCACCGCGCCGACGCGCGGCTCATGCACGACACCATCCTGGCGACCCTGACGCTCGTGGCCCATCGGGGCGAGGGAGTGCCGGCTCCGGTGCTGCGCGACCGGGCGGCGGCCGACCTCGCGCTCCTGCGCGGTGTGGAGGCGGTGGACGAGCCGGAGCCGGCCTCCGGCGTCCGGCTGCCCGAGCCGCTCGCCGCGCTCGGTCGGCGGTCGGCGGAGGTCGGCGTCGAGGTGCGCTGGCACGGCGGTGCCCAGCCGCGGATCCGTGCGGAGGTGCTCGACGCCCTGGTGCGCGCGACCGGGGAGTGCCTCGAGAACGTGCGCCGTCACTCCGGGGCAGCGCTGGCGCACGTGAGCGTCGCGGAGGAGGCGGGCTCGCTCCGCGTCGTCGTCACGGACGAGGGGCGCGGCTTCGATCCGGCCGCGGTGCCGCCCGGGCGCCTGGGCCTCGCGGAGTCCGTCGTCGGCCGCGTCGAGGCGGTGGGCGGCACGGTCCGGGTCTTCTCGGCGCCTGGATCCGGCGCGACCGTGCTGCTGAGCGTGCCGCTGTGAGCGGGACGCGGCAGGAGGAGGGGCCGGAGGGCGGGACGCTCCTCGAGCTGGTCCGCGCGGCGGATCGGAGCCCCGGAGCGCTGTGGAGCATCCGCGAGCGCCTGACGCGGCCGAACCGCCTGAGCGGGAGCTACCTCGGGCTGGGCTTCCTCACCATGGCGGTGATGCTCGACATCCGCGGACTGATCTCGTACCTCTGGTCCCTCGACGCCCGGTCCGCGACCTGGGTGAGCGGTCTCTCCTGGCTGCTCGTGATCGCCGCGAGCGCGGCGGGGGCCGCGATCGCCCTGCGCCGCCACGGCGAGCTGCCGCGCTGGGCCTTCGCGGGCGTCCTCGGCGTCGACGTGATCGCGCTGCTGCTCGAGTTCGCCGACCACGCGCTGCCCACTCCGGCACCGATGTACTACCCGTCGGTCTGCGTGGGAGTGGGCGCGGGCGTGATCGCGCTGATCACCTTCCAGCCGCTCTCGCGCTCGTTCCTCGCCCTCGTGGTCCTGGTCGCGCTCGCGGCGCTCGGACTCGTCGGCCAGGCGCTGCTCGGCGACGGAGGCGCCGCCCTCGCGGTGGGCAACGTCCTCCTCGCCACCGCGCCGGCGGCCGTGTGCGTCGTCGTGCTGACCGCGCTCGACCAGTACGTGCGGCGCACGCTCGACCGCAGCCTGGCCGACAGCACCGTCCACGCGGCCGACGGCGACGAGTTCACCCAGGTGGACGCGCGCATCGAGGAGCTCCTCGAACGGGTCCGGACGCCCGGGCTCCTGGACGAGGAGCTGGGCGAGCGGGCGCGCGTGCTGGGAGACGAGCTCCGGGTGGCGCTCGCCCGCAGCCACGACCGCACCTGGCTGCGCATCGCCGTGGAGGAGTCGGCGCTGCTGTCCTCCGCGGTCGCGGTGGACGATCCCGGAGGTGCCGCCGCGCTGCTGCCCCCGCTCGACCGCTCGCGCCTGCTCTCGGTGCTCTGGCTGCTCACCGTCCCGGCGGCCCGGCCCTCGCTGGCCGTCCGCCTGGAGGCCGGCGCCGGCGGCGAGGTCGAGCTCACTCTCGTCGCCGCGGGGATCCGCGCCCGCGACCTGGACCGCTCGGTCTGGGGCATCCTGAGCGAGATCGGCGAGCACCGCACGACGACCGATCACGGCGCGACGAGGATCCGCGTCGCGCACCGCCCCCGGAGGAGGACGACGACATGACCATCGAGCCCGCGATCACGCTGGCCATCCTCGACGACCACCCGATCCTGCTGTCGGCGCTGGCCGAGTGGATCCGCCGCTCCGGCCCGGACATCCGGGTCGCCACCGCCGTCGGCACCTGGCCGGAGCTGCTCGCGCACCCCGCCTTCCCGACCGACGTGGTGCTGCTCGACATCGACCTCGGGGACGAGCTCGACGTGGCGATGCGGATCCGGACCATCGCGGCCGCCGGCGCCGCCACGATCATCATCAGCACCCACTCCGAGCCGGCCACGATCAGCCGGGCGCTCCAGGCCGGAGCCCACGGCTACGTGGTCAAGAGCGAGCGGACCGAGACGATCCTCGCGGCGATCCGGGCGGCGGCGCGCGACGAGCGCTTCCTGACGGCGCAGACGCGGGAGCTGCTCGGGGCCGACCGCCCGGGCACCCTGACGCACCGCGAGCGGGAGATCGTCCGCCTCTTCGTCGATGGGATGCCGCTGAAGCAGGTCGCGACGCTCCTCGGCATCACCCAGGACGCCGCGCGGAGCTCGCTGCGCAGCGCCCGGGGCAAGTACCGGGCGGAGGGGCTGGCCGTCGGCACGAAGATCTCGCTCCGCCGGCAGGCTCTGCGCGACGGGATCGTCGAGCGCTAGGCGCGCGCTTGACGATCCCGGGGGCCTAGACCGTCTCGGCGCGCTTCTGCCGCGCGGGCTCGGCGGGGTCGGAGGGCCCGTTCCAGATCGAGACGATGCCCCAGACGACGGCCGCGATCGGCACGGCCAGCACGGCGCCGACGATGCCGGCGAGGACGGTGCCCACGGTCAGGGCGATCAGGACGATCAGCGGGTGCAGCTTCAGCGAGCGCGCCATCACGACCGGCTGGAGGAAGTTGCCCTCGAGCTGGTTGACCCCGATGACGACCAGGATCACGATCAGCGCGGCGACCGGGCCGTTGGCCACCAGCGCGACGAGAGCGGCGAGGATGCCGGCGGCCGTGGCTCCGACGATCGGGATGAACGCGGTGAGGAAGACGATGACGGCCAGCGGGATCGCCAGCGGCACCTGGATGATCGCCAGCGCGACACCGATGCCGATCGCGTCGACCGCCGCGACGGTCGCCGTTCCGCGGACGTAGCCGCCCAGCACGTCGACCGTCTTGTGCCCGACGCGCTTGGCGCGCTCGTAGCCCGAGCCGGTGAAGGGGCGCAGGAGGAACTCCCAGATCTTCGGGCCGTCCTTCATGAAGAAGAACAGCACCACGATCATCAGCACGAGGCCGGTGATGAAGTTCGCCGCCGCGGAGACGCCCGCGAGCGCGCCGTTGCCGAACGAGCTGGAGGTGAGGAAGTCGACGACCGACTGGCGGGCGGACTCGATCTGCTCGTCGGTGATCTGGAACGGCAGGTGCTGCACGTAGTCCTGCAGCGAGGTGATGCCGTCGGAGGCGCTGCTGACCAGCTCGTCCCACTGGTTGCGGACCGCGACCGTGATCAGCCAGCCGACCGCGCCGAGGATCGCGAGCAGCCCGATCAGCGCCAGCCAGGTCGCGAGGATCGACGGCACGCCCTTGCGCCGCATCCACGCCAGGACCGGGTGGATCGCCGCGGCGAGGATGAGCGCGATCATCACGGGGATGAGCACCAGTGTGAGCTGCGTCATCGCGAAGACGAGCACCGAGGCCAGCAGGAGGACGATGACCACCTGGAGGCAGCGGGTGGCGAACCGGCCGAGGCCGTCGCTCCAGACCCGCCGCTGCGGATCGGGTGCGCTCGGCTGCGGCGCGGCGGCGCTGGTCGAGGAGTCGTTGCGGTCGAAGAAGCCCATGGAGGGACGGTATCGGCTCGGGCCGACCTGCCGTCCCTCCTTGACACCCCGCCCGCGCCGCGGCGATGCGGGGGTCAGAGACCGGCGGGCTTCTCCGGCGTGCGCAGCCAGGCGTCGAAGAAGTCCGCCAGGTCGGAGCCGGAGACGTTCTCGGCCAGGGCCTGGAAGTCGGCGGTCGTCGCGTTCGAGTAGCGGTTCTCGGAGGCCCAGCGCTTCAGCAGCACGCCGAACGCGTCCGCGCCGATCCGGTCGCGGAGGGCGACGAGCGTCAGGCCGCCGCGGGCGTAGACGGGCGCGTCGAAGAGGCCCGCGGCTCCGGGGTCGGCGACGGCGGTCGACCAGAACGGGTCGTCGGCGGGAGCGGCGGCGACCCGGGCGGCGGACTCGGTGACGCTCGCGCCGCCGGTGTGCTCCTCCCAGAGCCACTCGGCGTAGGTCGCGAAGCCCTCGTTCAGCCAGATGTCGGACCAGGTCTCCGGCGTGACGCTGTCGCCGTACCACTGGTGCGCGGTCTCGTGCGCGACGGTCGACTCGTCCGCGCCGCCGGAGTAGAACGAGCGGCCCTGGGTCTCGAGGGCGTAGCCGATCCGCTCGTCGTCGACCACGGCTCCGGCCGAGCGGAACGGGTACGGGCCGAAGACGGAGGAGAAGTAGTCGATGATCGCGCCCTGCTTCGCGAGGGCCGCCTCGGTGCGGGCGCGGGTGTCGCCGGTGATGTCCCGGTCGATCGCGTCGATGGTCGTCACGCCGCCCTGTGTGGAGCGGACCAGGTCGTAGTCGCCGATGTTCACCATGGCGAGGTAGCTCGCCATCGGGCTGGTCTCGACCCAGCGGGAGGTCGTCCACCCCTTCGACGTGGTGGGGGAGCCGACCCGCAGGCCGTTCGCGACCACCGTCCGGCCCTCCGGGACCGTGATGCTGAAGGTGTAGCGCGCCTTGTCGGCGGGCGAGTCGTTGACGGGGTACCAGGTCGAGGCGCCGTCCGGCTCGCTGGCGACCAGGGCGCCGTCGTCCGTCGACCACCAGCCGAAGGGGGCCCCGGTGCCGTCGACGGGGTTCCCGGTGGTCCCGGCGTAGTCGATGCTCACCAGCGCGGGCAGGCCCTTCCGGAGGGTCCGGGCGGGCGTGACGGTCAGCTCGTCCCCCGACTGCGAGAACCGGGCGCCCCCGGCGTTGACGGTGACCTTCGAGACGGTGAGGCCGGTCAGGTCGAAGGAGAGCGAGCGCAGGTCCTTCTGGGGCGCGAGGGTGACCACGGCCCTGCCGCCGAGGGCCCGGGTCGCCGGATCGTACTTCAGGACGAGGCTGTAGGTGAGGGCGTCGAAGCCGCTGCTGCCGAGGCCGGGGAAGTACGGATCGCCGGCGCTGGTGCCCCCGTCGACGGCGCCCGCGCGGGCGGCGGGGGAGGCGATGGCGGCGGGTGCGAGGAGGAGGGAGGAGGCCACGAGCGCGCTGAGCGCGGCTGACGCACGGAATGTCATGTCCGCACGCTAGCGGGCGGGCGTTTCGTGCGCGTGTCGGCACTGTGCCGAGGAAAAGCCCCGTCGATCGACGGACGGGCGATCCCGTTCCTGCCGGGGCGAGTCAGCTGCGGAATCCGTCGCCGCCACGGAGCATCGCACGGTGGAATTACCCATTCGAGCCGCCGGAGCCCCGCGGATCGTTGCGGCGGCGACGGATTCCGCACTACAGTCGCCGTGTTCATGCAGGTGCATGGGGTGCGGTACCCGAAGCCGCACTGCACCGCCCTGCTCGGAGCAGACGCCTCCGCCGGGAGGGATGACGATCCTCTCTCCCGGCGGGAGGCGGACCGGGCGGATCCGCCCGGCCGCCGCCGGCGCTAGGCCGGGACGCGCACCGTCAGCCCGCCGGGCTCGATCCAGGTGCGGAACGCCGAGGTCGAGCCGAACGGGTCGCCGTCGAGCTCGATCTCCTGCGCGTGCTCGAGGCGGACCGTGAGGTCGCGGCCCTTCACGTACCGCAGGGCCGACACCTCCTTGGTCAGGCCCATCAGCTTCTTGCCGACGACGCCGCTGCGGCGGAGCACGCCGTTCTCCCACACCACCTTGAAGATGATCTGCACCCAGCCGAAGAAGCCCTCGGGGCGCAGCAGGACGATGTCGAACTCGCCGTCGTCGACGGCCGCGTCCGGCAGCAGGAGGATGTTCGCCGGCAGGGCGCCGCAGTTGCCCACGATGATCGTGTGCGCGCGCACCTTGCGGGTCTTGGAGCCGTCGAGGCGGTAGCGGAACTCGAGCTGGTTCTTGTCGAGCAGGGCCTTCCGCAGCGCGTCCACGTAGGCGAGCCAGCCGGCGCGCTTCTTGAGGTCGTCGTCGGTGTTGGCGAGCATCTTCGCGTCGATCCCGAGGCCCGCCATCACGACGTAGGCGTGGCGGTCGCGGCCCGTGGAGGTCTCGATGTCGATCATCCCGACGTCGATCGCCCGGTCCTGTCCGGAGAACGCGACGGTCAGGGAGTTGTCGATGTCGTCGAGCGTGAGGTTCAGGTTGCGGGCGAGCAGGTTGCCGGTGCCGGAGGGCAGCAGCGCGAGCGAGGCGTCGGAGCCTCGGAGGGCCTCCGCCACGACGCGGACCGTCCCGTCGCCGCCGGCCGCGATCACGACGTCGGCGCCCGCGGCGAGGGCCTCCTTCGTCTGACCGGCCCCGGGGTCCTCGACGGAGGTCTCGTACCAGAGCGTCTCCTCCCAGCCGGCGGCCTCCTCGGCGCGCTTCACCGCGGCCTTCACGGACTCCAGGTCGACCTTGACGGGGTTGTAGACGAGGGCGGCACGGCGGCGCTCAGGCATCGTCGCGGCTCTCGTCGAGCTCGTCGCCGTTCTCGTCGACACGGCCCGGACGCACGGCGGCGTCCTCGCGGATGTCGATGCGGGTGTCGCCGGCCTCGGTGGTGGAGACCTCGATGCGCGGGGCCGCGTCGGCCTCCGTCG
Source organism: Rathayibacter sp. AY1E2 (assembly GCF_002932325.1). NCBI lineage: Bacteria > Bacillati > Actinomycetota > Actinomycetes > Micrococcales > Microbacteriaceae > Rathayibacter > Rathayibacter sp. AY1E2. The sequence continues at coordinate 191,717 of NZ_PSVO01000004.1, read as the reverse complement.
CCTTCGGGGCGCTGGTCAGCTGGTCGTGGCGGTCGTCCGCGCTCTGGTCGGTCATGCCTGGACGGTAGCAGCGGGCGATCCGCGCCCGCGCGGGCTTGCGTCAGCGGCTGCGTGCCGCCTGAAGACCCCAGAGCACGAGCGGGATCTGGAGCGGGAGGCGCAGCAGCGTGATCACCCGGGTCCGAGGCCGACGGGCGTCCCGCGCCATCTGCATGTTGCCGGGGAGGACGGCGGCCATCAGGGCGGCGGAGGCGAGACCGCCGGCCGCGCGGGTCCGCGGGTGCAGCGTCGCGGCCGCGCAGACCAGCTCCGCCGCTCCCGAGACGAGGACCCATCCGCGCGCCGAGCCGGGCATCCCTCGCGGGACCACCGCGTCGAAGGTCCGCGGGTGCACCAGGTGGACGACTCCCGAGACCGCCATCGCCGACACGAGCACGAGCGGGCCCGCGCCCAGGCCGCTCATCGGCCCTCCGCCCCGCGCTCGAGCGGAGCGACGTGGTCGAGGATCCGGCGCCACTCGCGCACCAGCGCCAGCCGGCCGGCTCCGTCGACCGTCACGGTGCGCGCCCGGGCGAGGCGGCCGCGGTACCAGGGGCCGTCCTCGGCGCTCGCCACCGGGTCCGCGTCGCCGTGGACCAGGAGCGTCTCGGCGGTCACCCGGTCGAGGTCGTCGGCCCAGGAGCCGTCGCGGAGCGCTGCGAGGTCGGTCGCGGCGCCGCTCGGGCCCTGCCGCCAGCCCTCGGCGAGCATCCGCTCCAGCCGGTTGCGCAGTCCGCCGTGGGTGGCGAGCACCGGGTCGTCGGAGTCGATCCCGAGCGCGTCCAGGCCCGGCTGCGTCTGCGGGAGGGCGGCGGCGATGGCGTCGGCGTCCTCCCCGCGGAGGGTCTCGCGCCGCTCCCACGCGCTCGTGGGGTGCACGATCGCGCCGGCCTGCGGGGGCGCGGGGGTGCCGACCAGCGCGAGGCGGTCCACGAGGTCGGGGTGCCGGGCCGCGAGCGAGAGCGCGAACGCGCCGCCGGAGCCCCAGCCGACCACGCCGACGCTGCCGAAGCGGGCGCCCTCGACCATGCGGGCGGTGCGCTCGGAGCGGCGCAGGTACTCGGCGAGGTCGTCCGCGCGGTCCTCGACGCGGCCGTGAGCGGCGTCGACCGGGTCCGAGGCGCCGTAGCCGGGGCGGTCGAGGATCAGCAGGTGCAGACCCCACGGACCGGTGACGGTCGGGTCGGGGTCGAAGCCGCCCGCTCCGGGAGTGGGGTGGCAGAACACCACCAGCCGGTCGGCGACGGGATCGCCCGCCGCCGAGACGCCCATCCCGCGGCCGGACCGCAGCTCGAAACGGTGGTTCGCCATGTCGCCTCCCGGGTGCGCCGAGGGTCGGCGCGTCGCCCCCAGTCAAGCGGAGACGGCGGCCCGCGCGCTGGGCCTTGTGCCGGAGCGGGAGCAGTCGGACGCGTCCGGAGCGGGCGTGCTCGCGGTCGCCTTCGTCGCCGAGCGCGGCGACCTCCCGCCCCTCGTCGTCGAGTCGATGGACGGGCTTCTCGCGCTCGTCTCGGGACTGCGCCGGTAACCCCTGCCCCCCGCGGAGGTCGACCCCCGTGGCAGGCGGCCGGCGGCCGCCCAGCGTGCTGGGAGCGGGCCGGCACCGCCGCCGCTCCGTGCTGCCGCGGATGATCGAGCAGGGGCGGGGCAGCGTGATCACCACCTCCTCCGTCGCCGGGCTCGACGGCGCCCCGGGCTCACCAAGAGCGCGGCCCTCGAGGTCGCGGGCACCGGCGTCCGGGTCGACTCGGTCCACCCGTCGCCCGTGAACACGCGGATGATGCGCTCGATCGAGGCGGGAGCCGTCGACGCCGGCGCACCGTCCGTTCGCCCGATGTCCACGTGACGCCGCGGAGGAGGGGAGCGAGGATGGGGGCGTGTCCCGTCGCCTCCTCCTCCCCGTCGCCGGCGTCCTCGCCACGGCCCTCGCCGCCGGCGGGCTGACGCTCCTCGTCTGGACGATCGACGAGACGCCGTTCGCACGGCCCGACGCCGGCTTCGACCGTCTGACCAGCGAGGTCGCCGCGGTGCCCGGAGTCTCCCTCGACGGCGCCGAGCGCTGGGTCGAGGCGCCGGCGTTCGGCCCGCCGACCTCGTGGGTCGGGGTCGCGGTCGAGGAGCCGGCGCTCGCCGAGGCCCTCGCGACGGCCTGCGCGACCGAGTACGCGGATCCGGTGCTGTGGTCGTTCCGGGCGACGTCCGCCGGCGGGAACGCCCTCTCCTTCGCGGGCGCGGAGGAGCCGACCGCCGCGTGCCCCGCTCCCGCTGTCGACGCGTCGGCCCTGCTCGAGCGGATCGACGGCCTCGGCCGCGGCCTGGAGCTGCACGCGTCGCTCCGCGAGGGGTCCTTCGCCCTCGACTCCTTCGAGGACGTCTCCGGCGGGCTGCCCGCGCTGCTCCCGATCGTCCGGGCGGCGGAGGACCTGCGGGACGCTGCGGGCGCGGAGCGGGGCGCCCCGGTCGAGATCTCCGGCCCGTGGGCCGCGATCACCGTCGGTCCCGGCGAGCAGGAGCGGATTGCCGCGCTGCTCACGACCCTCGTCGGGGAGCACGGCGTCACCGCCTACTGGGCGACCGAGGACGGCCTGCGGATCGTCGCGCCCGACGGCGGGCACGCCGCGATCGAGGCCGCCGTGCGCGGCTCCGGGCTGCCGGTGGCCGACCGGCCCCTGCGGTTCGAGGCCGACGAGTCCTGACGCCGGGCGGCCGTCACGCGCGCCAGGCCGCCAGCTCCTCCGGGGTCGCCAGGACGCGGTGGGTCGGCGAGAGCTCGTGGACGCTCCCGGCCGAGTAGTCGATCCCGAGCGCGACCGGGTCGTACGGCTCGGAGGGGGCGCGGCGGCGCATCGCGCGCGGGTCCGCCGAGAGCACGGCGCGCAGCAGCGAGCGGGTGTAGGGGTGCACGGGGCCGGAGAAGATCTCGGCGGTCGTGCCCGTCTCGACCAGGTGGCCCTTGTGCATGACGCCGATCCGGTCGGAGATGTACTTCACCATCGCGAGGTCGTGGGCGATGAAGAGGTACGCGGTGCCGAGCTCCTCCTGGAGCGCGCGCATCAGGTTCACGACCTGCGCCTGGATCGAGACGTCGAGCGCCGAGACGCACTCGTCCGCGATCACGAGGTCGGGCTGCATCACGAGCGCGCGGGCGATGCCGATGCGCTGCCGCTGGCCGCCCGAGAACTGGTGCGGGTAGCGGTCGGCGTGGGAGCGGTCGAGGCCGACCTTCTCGAGGATCGCGTAGACCTTCTCGTCGCGCTCGGCCGCCGAGGAGTACCGGCGCTGGGTGGTGAGTCCCTGCGCGACGATGTCGAAGACGGTCTTGCGCGGATTGAGGCTCGACATCGGGTTCTGGAAGATCATCTGGATGCTGGAGCGCAGGTGGTCGCGCTGGGCGGCGTCGAGCCGGCCGCTGATCGTGCGGCCCGCGAGCACGACCTGGCCGTCGGTCGGGTCGATCAGCCGGATGATCGAGCGGCCGATCGTGGACTTGCCGCTGCCGGACTCGCCGACCAGCCCGAAGGTCTCGCCGCGCCGGATCTCGAAGTCGACGCCGCCGATCGCGGTCACGTGGTGCCGCCGGCCCAGCCGGAACACCTGGGTGAGGCCGCGCACCGAGAGCAGGGCGGGCGCGGAGTCGGGCGTCGGAGCGAGTGCGGTCACGGGGTCGGTCCTTCACTGGGGGCGAGCATGGCGTCGATCTTGGCGCGCAGCGGCGCCGGCATCTCGACCGGGGGAGCGGAGGGGTGGCAGAGCCACGAGGCGACCCGGTGCCCGCCGCCCACGTCGAAGAGGGGCGGCTCCTCGACGAAGTCGATCTCGAGCGCGAACGGGTTCCTCGGAGCGAAGGGGTCGCCCGGCGCGCGGTTCACCAGGCTCGCCGGGCTGCCGGGGATGGCGAACAGCTCGGGGGAGTCGGTGGTCAGGTCCGGCATCGCGGAGAGCAGGCCCCAGGTGTAGGGGTGCCGCGGGTCGTAGAAGACCTGCTCGGCGGTGCCCTGCTCGATGATCCGTCCGGCGTACATCACGCTGACGTGGTCGGCGACGGTCGCGACGACGCCGAGGTCGTGGGTGATGAAGATCACCGAGAGCCCGCGGTCCGCCTGCAGGCGCTTCAGCAGCTCGAGGATCCGCAGCTGGATCGTCACGTCGAGCGCGGTCGTCGGCTCGTCGCAGATCAGCACGTCCGGGTTGCACGACAGCGCGATGGCGATGTTGACCCGCTGGCACATGCCTCCGGAGAGCTGGTGGGGGTACTGCTTGAACCGCCGCTCCGGATCGTCGATGCCGACCTCGCCGAGCAGCTCCACGGCACGGGCGCGCGCCTCGCGACGGCCGAGCCCGAAGTGCTCCTGGATGCCCTCCATCACCTGCTTGCCGACCGACATCGTCGGGTCGAGGCAGGTCAGGGCGTCCTGGAACACCATCGCGATCCGGCGCCCGCAGATCTCGCGGCGGATCGCCGACTCGGGCATCGCCGCGATGTCCTTCGTGGTCACCGTGCCGTCGTCGCTCCGGTGCGAGAACTCGATGCTGCCCGCGGTGATCAGCTGGTTGCGGGCCATCAGGCCGAGGATCGCGCGCGCCGTGACCGACTTGCCGCTGCCGGACTCGCCGACGATCGCGACCACCTCGCCCTCGTGCAGGTCGAAGCCCAGTCCGCGGATCGCCTCGACGCTGCCGCCCTCGTTGTCGAACGAGATCGCCAGATCGCGCACCGACAGGAGGACCCTGCCGCGCTCCGGTCCGGCCGTGTCCTGACGGGTCGTGCCCGTGCTGCTCTCGGTCATCTCAGTGGCCTCTCGAGTGGGACAGTCGCGGATCGGTGGCCTCTTTCAACCCGTCGGCGACGAGCGTGAACGCCACCATGAGCAGGCCCAGCACGACCACGGGGACGATCACGAGGAACGGATAGGAGAGGAACGACTTGTAGCCGACGCTGACGAGCGAGCCGAGCGAGGCCATCGGCGCCTGGACGCCCAGGCCCACGAACGACAGGTACGACTCGGTGAAGATCGCCGACGGGATCGAGAACATGCTCATCGTCACGATCGGGCCGATGATGTTCGGGAGGATCTCGACGAACACGATCCGGCTGTCCCGCGCTCCGAGGGTGCGCGAGGCGAGCACGTACTCCTCCGTCTTCTGGCGCAGCGCCTGCGCGCGGCTGACGCGGCTCATCGCGAGCCAGTTGCTCAGCAGGAGGCCGAAGACGATGGCGCCGATGCCCGGCCCGACGGCGACCACGAAGAGCGTCACGATCACCAGCTGCGGGATGCCGGAGAGCACCTCGACCACGCGCTGCATCGCCGAGTCGGTGCGACCGCCGAAGTAGCCCGAGACCAGGCCGTAGGTCATGCCGATGACCACGTCGATCGCGAAGGCGATCACGGCGATCAGGAGCGAGACGCGGGTGCCGCTCCAGACCCGCGACCACACGTCGCGGCCCAGCTCGTCGGTGCCGAAGAGGAAGTAGGTGCCGGGCGGCAGGCCCGCCGCGGCGTACGCGTCCTGGCCGTCGCGGGTGCCGTCGAGGATCCCGAGGCCCTCGAGCAGCGGCACGCGCGGCGGGAGGAAGCGCGAGCCGACGTCCGCTCCTCCTCCGGCTGCGGGGAAGAAGGGGACCACCAGGCTCAGCACGACGATGACCACCAGCAGCACCAGGCCGACCATCGCCGGCCAGTTGCCGCGGAAGCGCCGGGCGATGTCGCGGCCGCCGCCGCGGATGATGCGGGTGGAGGTGGTCGGCGGCCCGGCGGGCCGGTTGCCCGGCGAGACGAGGCGCAGGCCCTCGGGCGGGACGCCGGCGTCGAGGCCGGCCGTGGGGGAGACGCGGTCGCTCATGCTGCCTGTCCTGCCAGTCGGATGCGGGGGTCGATCAGTCCGTAGAGCACGTCGACGAGCAGCATCACGAGGATGTAGATGATGCTGTAGACGAGGCTGATCGCGATGACGATGTTGTAGTCGACGTTCTGGATCGCCGTGAGCAGCAGCTGGCCCAGGCCCGGCGCTCCGAAGATCTGCTCGATGACGACGGAGCCGGTGATCAGGCCGATCAGCAGCGGCGAGAGCACCGTGATGATCGAGACCAGGGTGTTGCGCAGCGCGTGCCGGCCGATCACCTTGGAGGGGCCGATGCCCTTCGCCTTCGCCAGGAGGATGTAGTCGCTCTCGAGGCAGTCGAGCATCTCGGAGCGGGCGTAGCGGGCGGTCACCGCCATCACGTAGGCGGCGAGCGAGATCGTCGGCAGCACGCTCGAGGTGAAGGGGTCCGACTCGGAGTACCGGATCGGCAGCAGCTTCCACTCGAAGCCGACGAAGTAGACCAGCAGCAGCGCGATGACGAACGACGGGACGCTGAAGGCGATCACCGAGACGAACGTCGAGAGGTTGTCGAACCAGCCGCGCGGGCGGATCGCCGAGACGATGCCGATCAGCAGGCCCAGCACCACGCCGAGGACGAGGGCCTGCAGGCCGATGCGGATCGTCACGGGCAGGCGGCTGCCGAGCATCTCCGAGACGGGGAAGTCCGGGATGAGGTTGTACGAGATGCCGAAGTCGCCGCGGGCGAGGTTCACCAGGTAGGTGCCCAGCCGCAGGAGCACCGGCTCGTCGAGCCCGTACTTCTGCGTGAGGAGCGCCTTCTGCACCGCGTCGAGCTTCTCACTGTTGAAGGGCGAGCCCGGGAGCAGCTGCAGCAGCGCGAACATCACGATCGCGATCGCGACGATCGTGAAGACCGAGGTGAGCAGCCGGGTGGCGACGTACTTCGTCACCGGCTCGACCCCTCGGCGAGCACGGCGCGCTCGCCGTCCTCGGGGATGCCGGCCCAGGAGCGGGCGTGGAACTGGGTCAGCCCCACGCGCACCAGGGCGCGGCGGGCGAGGGAGTCGATGATCTCCTCCACCGAGGCGGGCCGCGTGTAGAAGGCGGGGACCGGCGGCGCGATGATGCCGCCCGAGCGGGCCACCGCGTCCATCGCGGCGAGGTGGCCGCGGTGCAGCGGCGACTCCCGCACCATCAGGAGCGTCGGCACGCCCTCCTTGAGGCAGACGTCGGCCGCCCGCGTGATCAGGTTGTCGGCGAGGCCGTAGGCGATGCCGCTCAGGGTCTTGATCGTGCAGGGCGCGATCACCATCGCCGTGGCGGGCGTGGACCCCGACGCGATGGAGGCGCCGATGTGCGCGGGCCGGTGGGCCGTGTCGGCGAGCGCCTCCACCTGTTTCTGGGTGAGGCCGCACTCCTGGTCGAGCGTCATCGCGCCCGCCTTCGAGACGATGACGTCGCTGCGCAGCCCCGGATCCATCCGCAGCAGCTCGAGGATGCGGACCCCGATCCCGACTCCGGAGGCGCCGGTGATGGCGACGATCACGCGGCCGGGGGGCTCCTGGCGGGTGCGGTTCATGCGAGGCCTTCCTTGTCGAGGGTGAGCACGGACTGCGCGAGCGCGTGCACGCCCACCGCGATGTCCGTGATCCCGGTGTACTCCTCCGGGCAGTGGCTGCGGCCGTCCTGCGAGGGGATGAAGATCATGCCGATGGGTCCCAGTCTCGCCATCTGCACCCCGTCGTGCCCGGCTCCGCTGTAGAGGCGGGCGGCGGGGTGGCCGAGGCGCTCGATGGAGCGGCCGATGCCGTCCGCGAGGCGGGGGTCGATGGCCGTCGGGCGCTCCCAGGGCAGCCAGGTCACCTCGTGGCCGAGGCCGCGCGCCGCCGCCTCGGAGGCCGCGGCCTCCGCGATCTGCTCGCGGGCGAGGGTGAACCAGCCGGGGTCGGGGCTGCGGAACTCCGCGGTGACCAGGGCGCTCTCGGTGACGACGCTGGTCGCCTCCGGGGTGAAGGTGACGGAGCCGACGGTGCCGACCGCCTCCGCGGCCCGGGAGGCGATGCGCTCGACCGCGAGGACCACTCCGGCCGCGGCGCAGCCGGCGTCGTGCCGCAGCGCCATCGGCATGGTGCCCGCGTGGTCGCGGCGGCCCGAGAAGAGGGTGCGGAACCGCGAGATGCCCGCGATCGAGGTGACGACTCCGAGCGGCAGCCCCTCGCGCTCGAGGACCGGGCCCTGCTCGATGTGGAGCTCGAGGAAGCCGAGCACCTCGTCGGGGCTCCAGCGGGTGCCCGAGAGCGGGTCGGACCAGCCGGCGGCTTCGAGGGCGGCGCCGAGGGTGCGCCCGGTGTCGTCGGTCGCGGAGAGGTGCTCGCCCGTGAGGGAGCCGGCCAGCGCGCGGCTGCCCAGGCAGGAGAGCTCGAAGCGGTTGGCCTCCTCGTTGTAGAAGTCGACGACGCGCAGGTCGTGGTGGAGCCGGATCCCCGACTCCTGCAGCAGGCGCGCCACCTCGATCGCGCCCAGCACGCCGACGACGCCGTCGTAGCGCCCGCCGCCGTCCACCGTGTCCGTGTGCGAGCCGATCACGATCGCGCGGCGGGCGGCTCCCGTGCCGGCGAGGGTGCCGATCACGTTGCCGATCCCGTCGATCCGGACCTCCAGGCCCGCGGAGCGCATCCGCTCGGCGACCCAGTGGCGGGAGTCGGTGTCGACCTCGGTCATCGCCACGCGGCTCCAGCCGGGGCGCGAGGAGTCGACGAGGCCGGCGATCTCCTCGAGGTCGAGGGCCAGCCGGCCGACGTCGGGGAAGCGCACGTCGGGGGTCATCGCGGGTCCTCTCCGTCGTCGGCCAGGGAGCCGTGCACGACGACGGCGGGGTGGAGGGCGACTCCGTCGGCGACGAGGGCGTCGCGCACGCGGCGGAGGACGTCCCCGGGCGGGACGGCCAGCTCGGCGCCGAGGGCGCGGTCGCCCTCCTTGCGGGTCGCGTCCATCCCGACCTTCGTCACGGTGCCGCCGACCTGCATCGGCACGTTGCGGTCGGTGGCGACCCCGTCGACCAGCATCAGGTCGCGGTCCCACCGCATCCGGCTCGTCCGGGCCCAGTGCACGTGCTCCATGTCCCAGGCGTCCACGTCGGAGTCGACGACGGTGACCTGCTTGACCATGCTGACGGCCGCGAAAGCGCCGAACATCACGCGCTTGGCGGTGCCCGGACGGCCGTTCGCGATCGCGACCACCACGTCGACCCGGCCGCCGCCGGAGTGCGTGACCGCCACGTCGACGATGTCGCAGCCGACGTTCCGCAGCGCGTGCCGGATGCCGGCGGCGATGGGCAGCGCCGCGATGTAGCTGTGCTCCGAGGAGAGGCCGGGCAGGATCACCTGGACCTCGGGGGACTCGCGGCGGGTCACGGCGGTGACCTCGAGGGTGATCCCGTCGCCGTAGTCCTCGTACATGCCGTGGTACTCGTTCACGAGGCCCTCGTGCACCGGCCGGTCGGCGTGCAGGATCCCCTCGATCACGATCTCCGCGTCGGCGGGGACGAGCACCTCGCTCGTCGTGGCCCGCGCGACCCGCACCTCCTCGCCGAGCAGGTGGGCGGCGTGCTCCAGCTCGTCGTCCCCCAGGGCGAGGTAGCAGCAGGCGGCGAGCTGCACGGCCGGGTGCGCGCCGAGGACCACGGCGACGGGGAGCCCGCCGACGGCCGCGGCCGAGCGCGAGAGCGCGGTGAGGTGGTGGTTCGGCGCGATCCCGACGAAGCCGGTGGTCGCGTCGAGCGGCTTGATCCGCGCGTAGGAGGCGTTGCGGTGCCCGGTCACCGGGTCGAACGCCACGATGAGCCCGGCGGTGAGGTAGCCGCCGGAGTCCTTCTCGAACCAGACCGGAGCGACGACCTCCTCCCACACGGACGCGGCGGGCAGGCGCACGGCCTGCACCGGAGCGTCCTCGACCACGCGCACCGGGGTGCGGTCGGCGACCGCGGCGGTGAGCCGGTCGAGCAGCTCGTCGATGCGGCAGCCGACGGCGCGGGCGATCCGCTCGCGGCTGGAGAGCACGTTGCCGACGACCGGGTGGGCCGAGCCGGCGATCGAGGTCAGGCGCACGGCCGGGCCGCGGTCCAGCAGCGCGAGCACGCTCGCCAGCTCGAAGCGGGCGTCGACGGTGCGCTCGACGGTGACGAGCTCGTCGACGGGCAGCGCGTCGACGAAGGCGCGGAGGGACTGCTCGCCCATCAGGCGGCCCTCGCGACGAAGCGTCCGTCGCCCGGCTCCGCGAGCAGGCCCTCGGCCCGGCTGAAGACGGGGGTGCCGCGGACGACGGTGGTCTCGAGGCGGCCGGGGAAGGACATCCCGGCGTAGGGGCTCCAGGTGGCGGTCGAGAGCATCGGGGTGTCGTCGATCACGGTCGTGCCGGACGGGTCGACGACGGCGAAGTCCGCGTCCAGGCCCGCCTCGATCGCGCCCTTGCGGTGCCCGAGACCGAACGCGCGGGCGGGGTTCGTCGCGAGGACCTCGGCGGCGCGCAGCAGCGAGAGGCGGCCGCCGAGGTAGCCGGCGCCGATCACGATCGGCAGCAGGGTCTGCACGCCGGGCGCTCCGGAGGCGTTGTCGAAGATCACGTCGGCGCTCTTCTTCGCCAGCGGCCACGGCGCGTGGTCGGAGGTCACCAGGCCGATGCGGCCGTCGGCGAGCGCCTCCCACATCCCGCGGGCGTGCTCGGCGGTGCGCAGCGGCGGGTTGATCTTGCCGAGGGCGCCGAGCCGCTCCATGTCGTCCTCGGTGAGGACGAGGTAGTGCGGGCAGGTCTCCAGCGTCGCGTCGAGCCCGCGGGCGGCGCTCGCCGTCACGAGCTCGACGGTGCCGGGGAGGCTCGCGTGGAAGATGTGGAAGGGCACGCCGACCGCCGAGGCGAGCTCGAGCCCGAGCGCCACCGAGGAGGTCTCGGACACGGGCGGGCGGCTGCGGACGTGGTCGAGGGGGGCGGTGCGGCCCGCGGCCCTCGCCGCCGCGACGAGCGCGCCGATGATCTCGCCGTCCTCCGCGTGCACGCCGACGCGGACGCCGCGCTCGGCCATGATCGCGAAGGCCTCGAGCAGCTGGTCGGAGGGGATGCGGGGGAAGCGGATCGGGTCGGTCTCGAACAGCGAGACCTTGAATCCGCAGACGCCCTCGTCGATCATCCCGGCCACGTCCCGCGCGCCGTCCCCGGGGCGGACCGTCCCGTGCAGGGCGACGTCGACGACGGCCTCGCGCTCGAGGCGCTCGCGCTTGGCGACGACGGCGGCGGCCGTGTTCACCGGGCTGCCCGCGTCGTAGGGCATGTCGAGGATCGTGGTCACCCCGCCCGCGGCGGCGGCCGAGGTCGCGCCGGTGAACGTCTCGGCCGGCTCCGAGAAGGCGTGGACGTGCGCGTCGACCGCGCCGGGCAGGACGAGCATCCCCGCGCCGCCGATCACGACCGAGGCCTCCGCGACGGCTCGGGCCGCCTCGCGTCCGTCGAGGACGGCGGCGATGCGGCCGTCCTCGACGACCACCGCCCCGTCCTCGATCACGGCGCCCGGCGTGACGACGCGGCCGTGGACGACCGTCCCGCCCGCGGTCACCGCACGGCTCCGATGCGCGCCTCGACGGCGGTGAGGACGGTGCCGAGCACGACCATCGCCTGCGCGTTGATCATCTGCTCCGACTGGTAGATGTCCTCGCGGGTCATCGGCACGATCGAGCGGACCGCCTCGTAGGCGGCCGTGCTGCCCTCGCCGAGCGCCCGGTCCTCCAGGTGCGGCGACGCGAGGTCGATGCCCTGGGTGGCGAGGATGAACTCCACTCCGAGGATCACCTGCGTGTTGTGGATGATGCTGCGCGCCTTCCGCGAGGAGAAGGTGCACATCGAGACGTGGTCCTCCTGGTTCGCCTTCGTCGGGATCGAGTCGACGACGGAGGGGAAGCACAGCACCTTGTTCTCGGAGGCGATGGCGGCCGCCGCGCAGTGCACGATCGAGAAGCCCGTGTTGAGGCCGAGCTGGCCGCCGACGAGGTTGAGCGGCAGGCCGTAGCTGAGGTTGGGGTCGGTGAGGCGGAACGAGCGGCGCTCCGAGATGGCGCCGATCTCGGCGACCGCGATCGCGATGAGGTCGGCCGCGACGCCGATCGGCTCGCCGTGGAAGTTGCCGCCGGAGAGGACGTCGTAGCCGCCCTCGCCGTCCGGGAGCACCAGCGGGTTGTCGGTCGCGGCGTTGGCCTCGCGCACCAGCAGGGTCTGCGCGAACAGGAGCGACTCGCGGGTCGTGCCGTGCACCTGCGGCGCGCAGCGCAGCGAGTAGGCGTCCTGCACGCGCGGCTTGTAGACGCCGCCGACGCGCTGCTCGTCCGGGAGGCGGAGGCGGCGTGCCTCCTCGACGGTGCGCTCGCTGCCCGCGGTGAGGGCGCGGACGTTCGCGGCCACGTCGACCTGACCGGGGGCGTTGCGGGCGAGGTGGATGCGCTCGTCGAACGCGTCGAGCTCGCCGCGGATCGCCTCGAGCGAGAGCGAGAGGGCCACGTCCGCCTGGCGGGTGAGGCTCCACGCGTCGTGCAGGGCGAGGCAGGCGGTGGCGAGCGAGATGGTCGAGCCGTTGATCAGGGCGAGGACGTCCTTGGGCTTGAGCTCGAACTCGGTGGCGAGCCCGGCCGCCGTGAGGGCCTCGACGGCGGGCATCCGCACGCCGCGGTGGTAGGCCTCGGCCTTCTCGTGGCCGACCATCACGCTGACCATGTGCGCGAGGGGGGCGAGGTCGCCCGAGGCGCCGACCGAGCCCTGGCCCGGGATGACCGGGAGGACGTCGGCGTTGAGCATCGCGATCAGGCGGTCGATGCACTCGATCCGCACGCCCGACATGCCCTTGGCGATCGCGTTGGTGCGCAGCAGCAGGAGCGCGCGGGTCTCGTCGAGGGGGAGCGGCTCGCCGACGCCGGCGGAGTGGGAGTTGATGACCAGGCGCTGGAAGCGGGCCTGGTCCTCGGCGGGGACGCGGACGTCCATCAGCCGGCCGAGCCCGGTGTTGATGCCGTAGATGGCGGGGGCGTCGGGGGCGAGGAAGTGCTCGTCGACGTAGGCGCGGGCCTCGTTCGTGACCCGGCGGGCCTCGTCGCTGAGGACGACCTCGGGGAACGTGCCGTCCGAGAGCCCGCGGGCGACGAGCGCGATGTCCTCGATCGTGAGCGTGAAGCCGTCGATCTCGACGAAGTCGGGCTGAGAGGAGCCGATCGTGGCGGTTCCGCTCGTCTGTGCCAGTTCAGTCATGGGAGTGAGTCTCTTTCGTTGATCCGGCTTCGGAGCCTCGGTCGTTCGGTGGTAGTGGCTCAAGTCTGCATAGAACGCGGGCGAGCGGCAAGTCAGCCGAACAGAAGCGCCAGAGCAACGCTGCCACCGAAGCGGATTCGGCTGCGTGCGGCAGTGAGGGCTCTCGGCCGAACGATGTTCGGCGCCGCGCCCCGCGCGTCCCGCGCACGACGAAGGGCCGTCCGCCGCGCTCGAGGCGCGGGCGGACGGCCCTGCAGTGGTGCGGGCGCGCTCAGCCGGCCGGGGCCGTGTGCACGGTCCGCGGGTCGTTGAACGACTGGACGCGGCCCGAGAACTCCGACTCGAGGTCGAGCAGCTCCTGCGCGGCGAAGAACGCCATGCCGCTGTGGCCCGGGTACTCCTCCGGCATCAGCTCGTTCGAGTAGGTGTTGCCCATCTCGGCGAGGTTCGCCCGGCCGGCCTCGATCATCCCGGCCATGGACGCCTTCATCGTGAAGTGCATCGTGACCAGCTGGAACCCCAGCTCCGCCAGCTGCGCGAACGACATCTGCTCGAGGCCGCGCTTGGCGTTGATGTCGGCGAACATCTTCAGCCCCGGCACCCGGCGGGCCACCTCGGCGGCGTCCGCGAGGGTCGTGACGTTGACCACGACCGTCGCGTGCGCTCCGAGGGCGACGCAGTCGATCATCCGCTGGATGCCCTCCTCCAGGTTCGCGCTGCCGTAGTTGCTGCGCGCGATCACCATGCAGTCGGTGCCCTCGACGGCGCGGACGGCGGCCCGCACCTTCGCGTAGTACTCCTCGCGGGGGATCATGTTGTCGGCCGAGACGTCCCGGGCGTAGCCGGGCTCGAACTCGTCCTCCATCAGCACCGCCATCGCGCCGGCCTTGGCCACCCGCCTGCAGGTCTCGTAGACCTGCAGGGGACTGGCGCCGAAGCCGTCCTCGATGTCGACCGCGAGCGGCAGCGGCGACATGTCGACGATCCGCTCCACCGCCCAGAGGAGCTCCTCCAGCGAGAGCAGTCCGAGGTCGGGGATGCCCTTCATCGACATCGACACCTCCGATCCGCTCAGCAGCATCGCCTCGAAGCCGGCCAGCTCGACCGCTCGGGCGGAGGAGCAGTCGAAGACGCAGGGGGCCAGGACGCTCCCGGACTCCATCAGCTCGCGCAGGGTCCTCGTCGCGGTCATCGTGCCGTCTCCTCTCGGGGGGTGGTGCGCATCAGTCGTCCTTCGTGACGAGGCGGTAGTTCCAGGTCAGGCTCACGTTGCGGACCTCCATGCCCTGCACGGCGGGGTTGATCAGCATCGCGATGCCGTTCTGCACGGTCGGGATCACCGCCACGTCGCCCATCAGGATGTCCTCCGCGTCGTGCAGGCTCTGCCAGCGCGCCTCCGGCTGGGAGAGCATGTCGGCGGTGCGGGCCGCGGCGATGATCGAGTCGTACTCCGGGTTCGCGTAGCCGCCGAAGTCGCGGGCGGAGGTGGAGGACAGCAGCTCCAGGAACGCCATCGGGTCCTTGTAGTCGGGGCCCCAGCGGAAGAGGTAGAGGTCGAAGTCGCCGGCCGTGGCCTGCTCGTTCGCCGTCGCCTTGGGCTGGCTGGTGAGCTCGATGCTCAGACCGGGCAGGTTCGCCTCCCACTGCGAGGCGACGTACTCGGCCTGCGCGATCGAGGCCTCGTCGTCCCAGTACGAGAGCGTGAGGCTCACGGAGTCGGTGCCCAGGGCGGCGAGTCCCTTCGTCCAGGCGGCCTGCGCCGCGTCGAGGTCGTAGGCGAGGTAGCTGCCGCCCGTGTCGCGGAACTGCTTCCCGTCGGGTCCGACCGCCAGGTTCTGACCGACGAAGTAGTCGGCCGGCTGGGCGCCGTTCTTCAGCACCTCGTCGGCGAGCGCCTCCTTGTCGAAGGAGGTGGCCAGCGCGGTGCGGATGTCCTCGTTCGCGAGCGCCGGGTTCTGGAGGTTGGGGTAGAAGTACCACATGTGCACCTCGAGCGCCGTGGTCAGCTCGGGGGAGTCGGTGTAGCGGTCGATCAGGCTTCCGGAGATCTCGGTGAAGTCGAGGTCGCCGCTCTCCTGGAGGAGCGCCGCGGTCTGCGAGTCCTTCACGACCTGCCACTTGATCGCGTCCAGGTCGATGCCGGAGGCGTTCCAGTGGTCGGCGTTCCTGGCGACCGAGAAGTTGTTCGCGAAGTCCCACGAGTCCCAGACGAAGGGCCCGTTGTAGATCGTCGTCTCGGGGGTCTGGCCGTAGGTGTCGCCCACGCTCTCCAGGTAGGCCTGGTTCACCGGGAGGAACGCCGGCCGCACCAGCAGCGCCTGGAAGTAGGGCACGTCTGCGGCGAGCTGCACCTGCAGGGTCTTGTCGTCGAGCGCCGTGACGCCGAGCTGGGTGTAGTCCATCCCCTCGTTGACGATCTCGTTCGCGTTCTTGATGCCGGCGGCGACCGCCTCGTTGCTGTTCGGGGCCGCGGTGGCCGGGTTCACCAGGCGCTTCCACGAGTACTCGAAGTCCTGCGCGGTGACCGGCGTCCCGTTGCTCCACGACGCGTCGCGGATCGTGAAGGTGTAGGTCAGGCCGTCGTCGGACTTCTCGACGCTCTCCGCCATCAGCGGGTCGATCTGGCCGTCGGCGTCGAGCGTGTAGAGGCCGTCGAAGACGGCGGTGAGCACCTCGTTCGACATGCCGTCGTTCACCTTGTGCGGATCGACGGCCTGCAGGGGGAGCAGCTTGCCGACGGTGAGGACGTGGGAGGACGTGCCGGCCTGACTCGACGACGTCGCGTCGGTGCCGCAGGCGGACAGCAGGCCGACGGCCGCGGTCATCGCGACCGCCGCCATCAGGAGCTTCGGGAGCCGTTTCATGGGAGGAGGTACCCCTTCGTGTGTGGTGCATCGGGAGACTCGGGGGAGTCGGGAGGGTGCGGCGTCATCGAGGGGACTGGCGCATGCGTTCGGTGATCTCGCAGAAAGTCTGCACGTCGATGCCCGTTGAGGCAAACGGTCTGTATCCTGTACAGCGATTCCCACTCTGGCCGCACAGAAGCGGCTCACGCCCGCGAAAGGTGTCTCCCTTGCCGAACATAATTAGGCCGGTCCGGCTCGACGAGGTCGACCGCGCGATCATCAACGTCCTGGTGCAGGACGGGCGCATCCCGAACAAGGAGCTGGCCGACCGGATCGGCCTCGCGCCCTCCTCCTCGCTGGCCCGGGTGCGGGCGCTGATCGAGAGCGGAGTCATCTCGGGCTTCCACGCCGAGGTCGACGCGCGCCTGCTCGGCAAGGGCATCCGCGCGATCCTCCGCGTCCAGCTGCGCGAGCACTCGCGGGCCGAGAACGCCCGCTTCGCCGAGGCGATGTCTAAGCTGCCCCAGGTGGTGAACCTGTGGCTGGTGGCGGGCGAGGACGACTACCTGATCGAGGTGGTCGCCGCGAGCCCCGACGAGCTGAGCGACTTCGTCCTCGACTGCGTCACCTCCGATCCGGTGGTCGCCGACACCTATACGACCCTGGTGTTCTCCCGCTGGCGCGGCGTCGGGCCGATCCCCACCGACGACGACGCGTGAGCGCCGAGCGCCTCCGTCGGCTCCTCGAGGGCGAGGTGCTGCTCGACACGCACAACGACCTGCTCTGCGGGCTGCGGCGCTACGAGGGGTACCGCGTCGAGGGCTTCGACCGGCCCCGCCCGGAGTTCCACACCGACCTGCCGCGGCTGCGCGCGGGAGGCGTCTCGGCGCAGGTCTGGTCGGTCTTCGTCTCGGCGCTGCAGAGCGAGGGCGACGCGGTGGCCGCGACGCTGGAGCAGATCGACGCCGCGTACCGGTTCGCCGCCGCCCACCCGCGCGACCTGCGCGTCGTGACCACGGTGCGGGAGGCGGAGCAGGCGGTCGCCTCCGGCCGGATCGCCTCCTTCCTCGGGATCGAGGGCGGCCACTCCGTCGCCTCCTCCCTCGGCGTGCTGCGGATGCTCGCCCGGCTGGGCGTGCGGACGATGACGCTCACGCACAACAGCTCCCTCGACTGGGCGGAGGCCGCCACCGGCACCCCGGTCGAGGGCGGGCTCACGGCGGACGGGGTGGCCGTCGTGCGCGAGCTGAACCGGCTCGGCGTCGTCGTCGACCTCTCGCACACCTCCGAGCGCACCCAGCTCGCCGCGCTCGCCGCCACCTCCGCTCCCGTCCTCTACTCCCACTCCGGAGTCGCGGACGTCGCCGCGCACCCGCGCAACGTCTCCGCCCGGGCCCTCGCGGCGCTCGCCGCGAACGGAGGAGTGCTGCAGATCGCCTTCGTCGCGCAGTTCGTCTCGCGCGCCTTCGCGGACTGGTCGGCCGAGGCCGACGCCGCCCGCGCCGGGCTCGGGATCACCACGTCGATGCCCTGGCCCCGCGCCCCCCGCCCCGCCGAGGCGCCCGAGGACGCCGCGCGGGCGAACCGGGCCGCGTTCCCGGTGGCCGAGCCCGCCGCGCTCGCCGCCTTCGAGCAGTGGCGCCGCGCGCATCCGGCGCCGCTCGTCACCGTCGCGCAGGTCGCCGACCACGTCGACGCCGCCCGCGAGGCCGTCGGGTCCCGGCACGTGGGCCTCGGCAGCGACTTCGACGGCGTCGCCGACCTGCCCGAGGGGCTCGGCGACGTCTCGGGCTACCCGCGCCTGCTGGCCGAGCTGGCCGACCGCGGCTGGAGCGACGCGGAGCTGCTCGACCTCGCCGGACGCAACACCCTGCGCGTGCTCCGCGCGGCGGAGGAGGCCGCCGAGACCCCGGAGGACGCGCGCGCCTGAGCGCCTGCGAGGCCCGGATCCCGCCTCCTGGACCCGCGACCCAGGGAACGCTGGCAGGATGTACGGGACGGTCGGTGCGCGAGAGCGCGCCGCACGGACGGCACCGCCCGCTGAGAGCGGCCCCGCCCGGCCCCGTCCCGCACACCTCCACCCGCTCCCGACAGCGCTCACAGCGCCGGAGCGACACATCACCGCGGCCCGACCGGGCGCGCGGTCGGACCCTGCGCCGCGCGCCCGCGTCCAGCCACTCCCTCCCGGAAGAACCGCATGAGAAACGCCAGAACCGCCAAGCCCGCTCGCCACCACCTCGAGCTCCCCAAGCCCAAGCCCCTCGAGAAGGGCGCCATGCGGATCACCCCGCTCGGCGGCCTCGGCGAGATCGGCCGCAACATGACCGTCTTCGAGCACAAGGGCAAGCTGCTCATCGTCGACTGCGGCGTCCTCTTCCCCGAGGAGAACCAGCCCGGCATCGACGTGATCCTCCCCGACTTCGCCGCGATCCGCTCGCGCCTGAAGGACATCGAGGCCATCGTCCTCACCCACGGCCACGAGGACCACATCGGCGGCGTGCCGTACCTCCTCAAGGAGCGCGGCGACATCCCGATCATCGCCTCGACCTTCACCCTCGCGCTGATCAGCGCGAAGCTGCAGGAGCACCGCATCACGCCGCGCACGCGCCCGGTGAAGGAGGGCGACCGGATCGACGCCGGCGTCTTCGACCTCGAGTTCCTCGCCGTGAACCACTCCATCCCGGACGGGCTCGCCGTCGCGATCCGCACCGAGGCCGGCCTCGTGCTGCACACGGGCGACTTCAAGATGGACCAGTTCCCGCTCGACGGGCGCACCACCGACCTCCCCGGCTTCGCGCGCCTCGGCGACGAGGGAGTCGACCTGTTCCTGGTCGACTCCACGAACGCCGACGTCCCCGGCTTCGCGATCTCGGAGGGCGACCTCGCCCCCGCGATCGACCAGGTGTTCCGCACCGCGCCGCGCCGCATCGTCGTGTCCAGCTTCGCGAGCCACGTGCACCGCATCCAGCAGGTCCTCGACGCCGCGCAGCGCCACGGCCGCAAGGTCGCCTTCGTCGGCCGCTCGATGGTCCGCAACATGGGCATCGCCGCCGACCTGGGCTACCTCAAGATCCCGGCCGGCCTCGTCGTCGACATGAAGGTGCTCGAGAAGCTCCCCGCGACCGAGATCGTGATGATCTGCACCGGTTCGCAGGGCGAGCCGATGGCGGCGCTCTCGCGCATGGCCAACAAGGACCACATCATCGACATCGGCCCCGGCGACACCGTGCTGCTGGCCAGCTCGCTGATCCCCGGCAACGAGAACGCGATCTACCGGATCATCAACGCCTTCACCCGCTGGGGCGCCACCGTCGTGCACAAGGGCAACGCCAAGGTGCACGTCTCGGGCCACGCCAGCGCGGGCGAGCTCGCCTACTGCTACAACATCCTGCGCCCCACCGCGGTGCTCCCCGTGCACGGCGAGTGGCGCCACCTCACCGCGAACGCGGCGATCGCGACCCGCACCGGGATCGACGAGAAGGACGTCTTCGTCATCGAGGACGGCGTCTCGATCGACCTGGTGAAGGGCCGCTCGCGCATCAGCGGGCGCATCCCGGCCGACCAGATCCTGGTCGACGGCACCACGATGGGCGTCGCCACCGAGGACGCGATGAACGACCGCATCGTCCTCGCCGAGGAGGGGGCCATCACGGTCCTCGCCATCGCCGACCTCGACCGCGGCACGCTCGGCGAGCCGGTCGAGTTCTTCACCCGCGGCTTCGTCGAGGAGCCGGGCTGGAAGGCCAACGCGAGCAAGGCGATCGACGACGCCGTCCTGCAGGCCGCGGGCAAGCCGGTCGAGCTCGAGGCCATGGAGGCGCTGATCACGCGCACCCTCGGCCGCTGGCTGACCCGCCGCCACCGCCGGAACCCGGTCATCACCACCATCGTCGTCGAGGAGTAGGCGCCTTCCACGCCGGCCTCCGCCTCCGCTACCCCCTGCCCCGCGAGGCGCGGGCGGAGCAGAGTGGGAGGGTCGGCAGGTCGCCGACGCGAAGGGAGAGCGCCATGAGCACCGACCGCACCACGGGTGAGGACACCGAGAAGACCGAGGACCTCCCCGACGGCACCGGGACGGACACCTCCTCCGGTGGCGGCGACACCGACACCGTCTCCGGCGGCGAGCCGGACGAGCCCGCCGAGTAGGGCCGTGAACGACGAAGGGCGGGACCGCGAGGTCCCGCCCTTCGTCGTTCCGCCGATCAGATCAGCGGGCCGTCGCTCTCGCTCGAGCGGCGGGTGACCTGCTCGCCGCTGGCCGGGTCGACGGCCGAGCGCGTAGTCGAGACGGCCTGGCGGCGGCGCGTCAGCAGGACCAGCCCGAGGATCAGGCCGACCGCTCCGGCCGCCATGAGGATGTAGCCGACCAGCCTCAGGTCGATCCCGGACACCTGCACGTCCACCGCGAAGGCGAGGACCGCGCCGACGACGAGGAGGAAGATCCCTGCTCCGATGCTCATTGCGTGCTCCTTCTGACTGCCGCCGGAGCGCGCGCGGGAAGCGCGCAGGGGCACCGGCGATCGCCCCACGGTAGACCCCGGGACCGGCGGCCCCCAGGCCTTCCGGCGGGAGCCTCCGGGGGTGTAGGGCGGTGCCGGGTCAGCGGTCGGAGACGCGGAGCATCACGCGGGTGCGGTCGGCCCGGGTGACCAGGCCCTCGATCAGGAGGAACACGCGGTACTCGAGCCGGTACTTCGCCAGGAACACGCGGCCCAGGCGCTCGACCTCGCCGGGGTCGGCGTCGATCTCCGCGGCGGCCTCGACCGGCACCGCGTAGTCGGAGACGCGGCCGCGGCGGTCGCACGGGACGAGGGTCACCCGCGCGTCGTTGCGGAGGCGCTTCACCTTGCCGCTGCGGCGGGGAGTGGTGACGATCAGCTCGTGGCCGTCGCGGGCGATCCAGACCGGGGTCGAGACGGCGTCCCCGGACTTCCGGAACGTGGTGAGCGAGACGAAGCGCTCGTCGGCGAGAGCGGTGAGGTCCTGGGAGAGGGGCATGTCCGAAGTAGAGCGGCCGGGAGCGGTCACCGCAAGCCTCCGTGGCACCTCGATCCGCCCCCGTAGGGTGGAGTGATGACCGACGCGACGCCTCTGATCGGCCCGACCGAGGCGCCCGATCTGCACGTGATGACCTACAACATCCGCCGGCGGATGCCGCGCCTCACCTCCCGCGCCGTCGACCAGTGGGATCGGCGCCGCCCGCTCGTCCAGCGGGTGCTGGAGCAGGAGCGCCCCTCGATCCTCGCCGTGCAGGAGGCGCTGCCGGACCAGTCGGCCGCCGTGCACGAGGCGCTGGGCTCCTCCTTCGAGGCGATGGGCTTCGGCCGGGACGCGGACCGCGGCGGCGAGCGCGTGATGCTCTTCGTCGACCGCAGCCGCTACGCCGTCCGGCACTGGACCCAGATCGCCTTCTCGGACACCCCGGACGTCGCCGGCTCGCGCAGCTGGGGCAATCGCATCCCGCGCACCGCGGTGATCGCGGAGCTGACCGATCACGCGACCAGCCGCGAGCTCACCGTGATCTCGACCCACTTCGACCACATCTCGCGGCGCTCGCGCCAGCGCTCCGCCGAGCTGATCGCCCGCCGCGTCCTCGAGCTCGGACGCCCCGCGATCGTGATGGGCGACACCAACACCGACGTCGACACCGTCCCCTACCGGACGATCCTCGACGAGGGCCGCCTCGCGGACGCGTGGGAGACGGCGGAGAAGCACCTCACCCACTCGTGGAGCACCTTCTCGAACTACCGCGCGCCGGCGCCGGGCAAGCGGATCGACTGGCTGCTCGTCAGCGAGGGCGCGTTCGAGGTGGTCTCCGCCGGGATCAACGCCGTCCGCTACGGGGGAGCGGCGCCCTCCGACCACGAGCCGGTCCAGGCCGTGCTGCGCTTCACGAAGCCGTGAGCGGCTCCGCCCTCGTCGAGACCTTCCTCGATCCCCCGCGCACCCGCGGGGAGTGGACGGCCGACGGCATCCGCGCGATCGGGGCGGCGAGCATCGTGGCGGCCGCGATCGGCTGGGACCTGGTCGACGTGGCGGTGCTCGCGCTCGCGGCGATCGGGCTGGTGCTGCCGCGCTTCCTCGGCATCCGTCCGGCGCTCGACGCCCTCTTCGGGCTCGCGCTGCTCGTGGCGTCCTGGAGCAGCGTCCTCGGCCTGTACGAGGCGTGGCCGCAGTGGGACCTGGTCGTGCACTGCGTGCTCAACGGGCTGATCGCCGCGGTGGCCTACATCGTCGCCGCTCGGGCCGGAGTCGTGCCGGCCGTCGCGGGCGATCGCGGGCCGTTGCTCCCGGCAGTCGTGCTCTGCGCCTGCTTCGGGACGACGGCGGGCGTCCTGTGGGAGTGGGGCGAGTGGGCGGGGCACCGCTTCATCGACTCCTCGATCTTCGTCGGCTACGAGGACACGCTCGGCGACCTCGCCGCAGGTGCGCTGGGCTCGATCCTCGCCGGCGCGCTGATGCGCTTCTGGTCCGCGAAGTCCCGGGTGGTCGGACCGGGCGTCTCGCGCGGCGTCGGAGGTGCGGCGTAGCCTGTCCCGCATGTGCGGCCGCTTCGCGATGGACTCCGAGACCGATGAGCTGATCCGCGAGTTCGTCGCCGCGGGCGGGCGCGCCGAGGACTGGGCGCCCGACTACAGCGTCGCTCCCACCGACGTCGCGCCGATCGTGCGCGAGCGGCTCCACGACGGCGAGCGGGAGCGCGAGCTGGAGCTCGCGTCCTGGGGCTTCACCCCGTCCTGGTCGAAGGGCAGGGGGCCCTCGCCGATCAACGCGCGCCTCGAGTCGGTCGCGACGAACGGCCTGTTCCGCGGGGCGTTCGCCAAGCAGCGCGCGATCGTGCCGATGCGCGGGTACTACGAGTGGGAGTCCCGCGCCGACGGCAAGCAGCCCTGGTTCCTGCAGGGCGAGGAGCCGATCCTCGCCGCGGCCGGCCTCTACACGGCCCGCAAGGAGGGCGACGACTGGCGCGTCTCCTTCACGATCATCACCCGCGAGGCGCGCGACGCCTCCGGCGAGGTGCACGACCGGATGCCCGTGTTCCTCACGCCCGACGTGCGCGACGCCTGGCTCGACCCGGCTCCGCTCGCCTCCGCCGAGGAGATGCTCGCCACCCTCGACCGGGCGTCCGTCGCGATGGCCTCGACCGTCACGGCCCACCCGGTCGACCGCCGCGTGAACAACTCCCGCACCGTCGACCGCCGCGACCCGGGCCTGCTGACGCCGGTCGCCTGACGCCGCTCGCCTGACAGGCGCGGCACGATACGCGTGGTCCGCGGAACCTCCGGGCGAGGGCGGACGACCGGTGGTGGGTGGACCGGAGAGCACGGGAGGGGCGGAGCCGCGGCCCCGCCCCTCCCGGGCGTCCTACTTCGTGCCGGCGTGACCCGGGAACGGCTTGCCGTTCAGCGAGACCTCGTCGGGGTCGACCTCGACGTCGCCCACGTCGTCCGGGCCGCCCGTGCCGGGCACGGCCTTCACCTCGGCCGAGCCGGAGACCTCGGTGCGGCTCTCCGCCGGGTCCGAGTCCTGCTTGGCCTCGGTCTCGCGCTCGCTGCCGGGCGACTCCGAGATGTCCTTCTCGATGGTCTCGCTCTCGGAGGAGGTGGCGGGAGCCGCCCCGTCCGGCTTGCCGATGGTCGAGCCCTGGTCGTCCTGCTCCGTGCGGTCCTGGTCCATGTCGTCGCCTTTCGTCGGGACCTCCGACGCTACGTCGGGGCGCGCGCGGGGGCACCCGCTTGACAGCCCGGCCGGGGGAGGGCGGCGTGCAGGGTCGACGTACTACCCTGGGTCGACGGTCGCACCGGGGGGCGCGGCACACCCGCCGCCGACCGCGAGGAGGACCCGTGGCATCCCACCGGACAGGCGACACCCGCATCGTCGGGACGACGGTCGACGGCCGGTACACGATCGAGGAGCTCATCGGCCGCGGCGGCATGGCCACGGTCTACCGGGCGCGAGACGGCGTCCTCGGCCGCTCCGTCGCGCTGAAGATGTTCGCCCCCGGCATCGACGACGCGCAGGACCTGCAGCGCAAGGCGTCCGAGATCCGGCTGCTCGCGGCGCTCAATCACCCCGCCCTCGTCACCCTCTACGACGCGCACGACGGCGGCGACGACACCAACGGCCAGGCCTACATGGTGATGGAGCTCGCCGAGGGCCCGAGCCTGTCCGAGCGGCTCGCCGAGGGCCCGGTCGCGCCGAACGACGTCGCCTCGATGGCGGGCGACCTCGGCGAGGCCCTGCACACGGTCCACGCGGCCGGAGTCGTGCACCGCGACGTGAAGCCGTCGAACGTGCTGCTCGTCCCGAGCCCGCTGACCAGCCGCGAGTTCCGCCCGAAGCTGGCCGACTTCGGCATCGCCTCCCTCATCGACGCGACGCGGATCACCGCGCCCGGCACCCTCATCGGCACCGCCGCCTACCTCAGCCCCGAGCAGGCGCACGGCGACCCGGTCACCTCGGCGAGCGACATCTACTCCCTCGGCCTGGTGCTCCTGGAGTCGCTGACCGGTCGCCGCCCGTTCACGGGTTCGGCGATCGAGGTCACGCTCGCCCGCCTGCTCCGCGACCCCGAGGTCTCGGAGTCGCTCGGCAGCGGCTGGACCTCGCTCCTGACCGCGATGACGCGGCGCGAGCCCGGCGAGCGTCCCGCCGCGCTGCAGGTGGCGGAGTCGGCGCGCCGCCTGATCGATCCGCGGCGCGACTCCCCGCCGGCGGCCATCGTCGTCCCCGACGTCCCCGCCACCCGGGTGATGTCGACGGAGCCGCTCGCCGAGACCGAGCCGATCACGCGGACGGAGGCGCTCGACCCGACCCGCCGGCTCGCGGCCGACGCGTACCCGGCCACGGAGGCGATCGCTCCGACGCAGCGCTTCACCGCGACCGAGCGGATCGCTCCGGCACCGCGCATCGCTCCGGCACCGCAGACCGCTCCGGCGCCGCTCCGCCCCGCGACCCCCCCTCCGCAGCGCCGCGGCCCGAGCCCGTGGCTGATCGTGCTGGTGCTCGCGCTGGTCGCGGTCGCCGTCGGGCTCGCGATCATCCTGATCGACGGTCCCCAGTCGCCTCTGCCGCAGGTGGACGGCGAGCTGGGCGACCACCTCCGTCAGCTGCGCGAGAGCATCCGCTCGTGAGGGGCCTCCGACTGCGCGCCGTCGGCGCCGTGCTCGCCTCGGTCCTGCTGCTGAGCGGATGCTCCTCCGCGCCGCAGGGCATCGACGAGGGCACCGCCCAGACCCTCGACGACGCGGTGGTGGCCGTCGCCGAGAAGGCCTCGGCCGACGACTACCAGGGCGCTCTCACCGAACTCGCCTCGCTGCAGTCGGCGCTCGACGCCGCGCTCGCCGAGGGATCCGTCAGCTCCGACCGCGCAGCGACGGTGCAGGCGCAGGTCGACGTCGTCCGCGGCGACCTCGAGGCCCTGATCGCGGGAGCCCCGGAGCCGGCACCGGCCGAGACGACCGAACCGGCTCCCGAGGAGACGACCCCGGTCGAGGAGGAGCCGGAGGACACGCCGGCCCCCGTCGAGACCGAGGACGACCCCGCCCCCTCGCCCGAGGAGTCGGAGCCGGAGGAGACGCCGACCGAGCCGGAGGAGCCCGCGGAGGAGACCCCGGCCGCTCCCGGCGACGACGCTCCGGGGAACAGCGGCGACGCTCCGGGGAACAGCGGTGGCGCACCCGGCAACAGCGGGAACGCTCCCGGCAACGGCAACGGCAACGGCAACGGCAACGGCAACGGCAACGGCAACGGCAACGCGGGCGGCAACGGCAACGGCAACGGCCCCGGCGCTCGCGGTGCGGCGACCGGGGTCGGCGCCCCCGCGGGCAGCGGTGCCGCGCCCGGGGCCGCGAAGGGCCCCGGCGGCCGCTAGAGCGCTACTCCTGCGTCGAGAGCACGGCGAACGCCGAGTCGAGCTCGACGTCCACGTCCGTGCCGTCCTCGCGGGTGACCTCCACCTCGAAGGCGTGGTCGGCGTCGTCGCTGCGCTCGGCCTCGGTGACGGTCCCGGAGCCGACGGCGCCCAGCGCCGCCTCGCTCGCGCGGGCGAGGTCGTCGCCGGTGAGGTCGTCCGGGTCCACGGCGGCCGCGGTCGGGTCGCCGGCAGGCACGCCGTCGTCGTCGGAGCCGGCCTGGA
Source organism: Rathayibacter sp. AY1E2 (assembly GCF_002932325.1). Taxonomy (NCBI): domain Bacteria; kingdom Bacillati; phylum Actinomycetota; class Actinomycetes; order Micrococcales; family Microbacteriaceae; genus Rathayibacter; species Rathayibacter sp. AY1E2. The sequence continues at coordinate 165,590 of NZ_PSVO01000004.1, read as the reverse complement.
GAGCGCGGTCGTCGGGGTCCACGGACACGACGGCGAAGGAGTCGTCGAGGCGCACCTCGTACTCGAGGCCGGCGCGGTCGGTCAGGTCCAGCTCGTAGCCTGTGGCGCCGTCGTCGTCGCGCTCGGCCGAGGTGACGGTCCCGCCGCCGATCTCGGCGAGCGCTGCCTCGCTCGCGCGGTCCAGATCGCTGCCGGTGAGGGAGTCGGATCCCTCGAAGCCGTCGGTCGCGGCGTAGGCGATGCCCGTCCCGGCTCCGATCAGCACGACCGCTCCGGCGATCCCGGCGATGATCTTCGTCTTCTTCTGCACGATGGCTCCGTCCCGGCGCCGCTCGTCGACGCCTCCAGCACTCTCGCGGTCGGGCGCTGAAGCAGGCCTGAAGCGCCCGCTCAGCGGACGAGCGGCACCCGCACCTCGACCCGGGCGCCGCCCAGCGCCGAGTCGCCGACGACGACCCGTCCGCCGTGGGCCCGCGCGATCCCGGCGACGATCGCCAGGCCGAGGCCCGATCCTCCGGCGTCGCGCGCCCGGCCCTCGTCGAGGCGGACGAAGCGCTCGAGCACCCGCTCGCGCTCCGCCGCCGGGATCCCCGGCCCGTCGTCGTCCACCGCGAGCACCGCCTCCGCTCCGTCGATCCGGGTCGAGAGCGCCAGCTGCGAGGAGCGGTGCCGCACCGCGTTGTCGACCAGGTTCCGCAGCGCCCGCGAGAGCAGGGCCTCGTCGGCCACCGCCTGCACGGGCGAGATCCCGCTCGCGTCGACCCGGGCCCCGGAGTCGCGCAGGCGCCGCACCTCGCCGAGGGCGAGGTCGTCGAGATCCACGGGAGCCGCCGCCACGGCCAGGCGCGCCTCGTCCGCCCGGGCGAGCAGCAGCAGGCCCTCGATCAGCCCGCCGAGCCGCACCGACTCCTCCGCGACCGTCCTCGCCAGCCGGGCGGAGTCGAGCCGGTCCGGGTGCGCGAGCGCCACCTCCGCGGTCTGGCGCAGCGCCGCGACGGGGGAGCGCAGCTCGTGCGAGGCGTCCGAGACGAAGCGCCGCTGCCGCTCCTGCCCGCTCTGCAGCCGATCGAGCATCCGGTTGAGGGTGTGCGCCAGCCGGTCGACCTCGTCGCCGGAGCCGGGAGCGGGGATCCGGCGGTCCAGGGCGGAGGAGGTGACCGCCTCGGCCTCCTCGCGCATCCGCTCCACGGGGCGCAGCGCCCGGCCGACGACGACGGCGCACACCACCGCCACCAGCGCGATCAGCAGCGGGACGGCGACCGCGAGCAGCCCGATCGTCGTGGACACCGCCTCCTCGCGGCCCTCGTCGGGCACGCCGACCACGACGAGGGAGTCGTCGTCGAGCTCGCGGGCAACGACCACCACCGGCCCCTCGTCGTCCACGTCGACCGTGACCGGGTCGTCGCTCTCGGCCAGCGCGAGCGGAGGGAGGTCCTCCGCGTCCTCGCCCGCGGCGGCGACCCGCCCGTCGACCACGAGCTGGACCAGTCCCTCCGAGCCGCGGACGGCCTCCGGGCCGCCCTGCTCGACCAGCGCAGCGACCCGCTCCGCCTCGGCGTCGGCGGCGGAGGCGGCGCTCGAGGCGAGCACGGAGGAGAGGACCAGGACGAAGAGCACGCTCCCGAGGAGCGCGGCGGCGGCCACCACGGCGGTCGCGGCCGCGGTGATGCGGGTCCGCAGGCTCCGGCGGCTCACCCGGCCACCAGCGTGTAGCCCGCCCCGCGCCGGGTGCGGAGGGTGTCGCGGCCGAAGGGCCGGTCGATCTTGTTGCGCAGGGTGCGGACGTAGACCTCGACGATGTTCGGGTCGCCGTCGTAGTCGAAGTCCCAGACTGCTCCGAGGACGTCGCGCTTGGAGACGACCTCGCCCGCCCGTGAGACGAAGTACTCGAGGACGCTGAACTCGCGCGCGGTCAGCGGCACGGCGACTCCGCCCCGCTCGACGGTCCGGGACGCCGGATCCAGCACGAGATCGCCGACGACGCGCACCGTGGGCCGCTCGGCGGCTCCACGGCGGATGAGGGCGCGCAGCCGCGCGACGAGCACCGGGAACGAGAACGGCTTGGTGAGGTAGTCGTCGGCGCCGGTGTCGAGGGCCTCGACCTGGTCGAGGTCGCCGTCCTTCGCGGTGAGCATCAGGATCGGGGTCCAGTCCTCGGCGGCGCGCAGCCGCTCGCAGACGCGGAAGCCGCTGACGTCCGGGAGCATCAGGTCGAGGACGATGGCGGCGTAGTCGGCCTCCTGCGCGTACCAGAGGGCGTCGGTGCCGGTGGTGGCGGTGTCCACGGCGAAGCCCTCGGCCTCCAGGCCCGTCTCGAGGGCGCGGAGCAGGTTGATCTCGTCGTCGACGACCAGGATGCGGATGGCGGCCTCCCCGGGCTCGGCGCGCGGGGGCCCGCGCGAGCCCAGGCTAGCCGCGGCCCCGCTGAAGCCCGCCTGAAGCGCCGACGGACCACCGCGTCCCGCCGAGGCGCCGGCTCCCCGCCGGGACACCGGCCGGAGCGCGGTGTCCCGGCGGGACGCGCGGCGCCCGGGCGCGGGTCACTCGTCGCGGTCGGTGTACTCGCCCTCGCCCTCGGCGGAGGTGCCCGCGGCGCTGGTGTCGACGTAGCTGCCCTTGTCGGCGGTGCTCTGCTCGTTGACCGAGGTGTCGACGTAGCTGCCCTCGGCCTCGCCGGCGGTGTGCGAGACGCCCTCCGTCGAGGTGTACTCGCCGCCTTCGGTGTCCTCGGTGCTCGTGCCCTCGGCGACGTGACGGCCGTGGCCGGCGGTGTGCTCGTCGTGACCCTCGTGGTGGTCGTGGTGCTCGTGACCCTCGTGGTGCTCGTTGTCGTGGTCGTGGTGGGCCATGGCGGCCTCCTCGCTTCGTCGCGTCGGTGCGCGGTCGGATCCGCCGCGCTCGCTCCGAGACTTCTGCATCGGGGGCGGGGGTGCAAGACGTGGCGGCTGCACATCCGTGCCGCGCAACTCCTACCGGCGCCGGATCCGTCCGCCTAGCCTCCGGGGATGAGCAGACCCCCTCGCACCCGCTGGAGCGTCATCGGCCAGCTCGGCCCTGCCTTCGACGACGGCGGTCCGATGCTGCTGGTCGAGGCCCGATCGGCGTTCGGGCGCCGCCCGATGCACCGCGCCAAGGCGCAGCTGCTGCTGTCGGCGCTCCGCCACCGCGCCCGCGAGCTCGGGGACCGCGCCGAGTACGTCCGCTCCGAGACCTTCGGCGAGGCCCTCGCCGGGCGCGACGACCTCGAGGTGATCGACCCGCCGACCCGCGGCGGCCGCCGCCTCGCCCGCAGGCTCGGCATGAGCGTTCTGCCCAGCCGCGGCTTCATCACGGCCGAGGAGGACTTCCGCGAGTGGGCGCTCTCCCGCTCGGGCAAGCGCCTGCTGCTGGAGGACTTCTACCGGTGGAGCCGCGAGCGCACCGGCGTGCTGATGCGCGGCGACCAGCCCGAGGGCGGCCGCTGGAACTACGACCACGACAACCGCCAGCCTCCGCCCAAGGGCGCCTCCCGGCTCGGCCTGCCCGACCCGTGGTGGCCGGAGGAGGACGACATCGACGAGGAGGTGCGCGCCGACCTCGCGCGCTGGGAGGCCGAGGGGGCGGTCCGCCTGGTCGGCGCCGACGGTCCGCGCCGCTTCGCCGCGACGCCCGCCGAGGCCGAGGCGGCGCTCGCCGACTTCGTGTCGTCGCGCCTGGGCGACTTCGGGACCTACGAGGACGCGATGCTCTCGGGCGACTGGACGATGGCGCACTCGCTGCTCAGCGCCCCGATGAACCTCGGCGTGCTCGATCCGCGGACGGTCGTAGAGGCGGCCGAGGCGGAGTACGCCGCCGGGGGCGCGCCGATCGCGGCGACGGAGGGGTTCATCCGCCAGATCCTCGGCTGGCGCGACTACGTCTGGAACCTGTTCTGGCACCTCGGGCCGGAGTACCGGAACCGCAGCCGCGCGCTCGGCGCCTCCAGGCCGCTGCCCGCCGAGCTGCTCGCTCTCGACCCGAGCGGCATCGAGGCGAACTGCCTGCACGAGACGCTCGACGACGTGCACCGGCACGGCTGGGCGCACCACATCCAGCGCCTGATGGTGCTCGGCAACTGGGGGCTGCAGCGGGGGTGGGATCCGGCGGAGCTCAACGACTGGTTCGTGGACGTCTTCGTCGACGGCACGGAGTGGGTGATGCCGGCGAACGTGATCGGGATGTCCCAGCACGCCGACGGCGGCGTCGTCGCGACGAAGCCGTACGCCTCGGGCGGCGCCTACATCAACCGGATGTCCGACTACTGCGGCGGCTGCCGCTTCGACCCGAAGGTGCGCCTGGGCGAGAACGCCTGCCCGGTGACCGCCGGGTACTGGGCCTTCCTCGACCGGGCCGAGCCGGTCCTCCGCGGCAACCACCGGATGGCACAGCCCCTCGCGGGCCTGCGCCGCCTCGCGGACCGCGAAGCGGTGGTCGACCAGGAGCGCCTGCGCGAGACGTACTGACGCGGGGTCGGCGGCACGCCCACCGCTACTCCGCGCGCACGAAGCGCGACACGGTGACCGCGACCGTCACCGCGGTCGTCCCCTCCACCGCCGCGAGCCGAGCGTCCAGCGCCTCGGGATCCACGTGGTGGGCACTCGGCCCCATCAGCACCTCGGCGCGCAGCTCGTCGACGCTCATGAGCACCGTCGTGTCCAGCTCGCTGCGCTCCCCGAGCGCGAACCCCGCCAGCTGCTCGTCGAGCCGCTCCGCCTTGCCGGCGTCGATGCCCAGCATCCCGAACCGCTCGCGGATCTCGTGCAGGTGCCTCTCGCGCGGAGTGACGACGACGGCGACGCCGCCCGGACGGAGCACCCGCCGCATCTCCGGGGCGTTCCGCGGCGCGAAGACGGTGAGCAGCGCGTCGGCGGAGGCGTCGGCCAGCGGGAGGGGCTGCCAGAGGTCCGCGGTCGCGATCGCCGCCCGGGGATGCGCGCGGGCGGCGCGGCGGGCGGCCGGGGCCGAGAGGTCCAGGCCCAGCCCGTCCGCCGCCGGATGCGCCTCGAGCACGGCCGCGAGGTACGCCCCGGTGCCGCAGCCCAGGTCGACCACGAGCCGTGCGCCGGCGGGGACGGCCGCGGCGACCGCGTCCTGGATCACCCGGTAGTGGCCGGAGCCGAGCAGGTCGGCGCGGGCCTGCACCATCGCCGTGGTGTCGCCCGAGGTCGCGTGCCTCCCGCGCAGGAGCGAGGCGTAGCCCTGGCGCGCGAGATCGGCGCTGTGCCCGAGGGTGCAGCGGAGCGAGGAGGGGCGGGGCAGCGCATCGGGGGCGAGCGCGCCGCCGCAGACCGGGCAGGCGAGGGCGGGCAGCACCGTCGATCCGGGTCGGGCGGCCGGATCGAACGCGCTCACTCCGCTCCGGGCGCGCGCGCCCGCATGGCGGTGACCGCCGCGTTCAGCGTCGCGATGGTCGGCACCGCGAACAGCGCCCCGGCGAGCCCGGCCACCTCGAGCCCGGTCGCGACTCCGAGCACCACGGCGAGCGGATGCACCTTCACGGCGGTCCCGAGGATGAGCGGCTGCAGCACGTGCCCCTCGAGCAGGTGCACCAGGATCACGACGCCGACCATCACCAGCGCGGCGACGGGCCCGCTGAACAGCAGCGCGACCAGCGCGGCGAGCGCACCGGTCACGATCGCGCCGAGGATCGGGACGAACGAGCCGAGGAACACCACGATCGCGATCGGCACGACGAGCGGCAGCTGCAGCGCGAGCGCGCCGATGCCGATGCCGACGGCGTTGATCCCGGCGACGCCGAGCTGCGCGATCACGAACTGGCTGAGGGTCCGCCAGCCGGCGGCGCCGCCGCGCTCCATCGCCGGGCGGGCGCGGCGGGGGAGGAGGCGGAGGAACCAGTGCCAGATCCGGCGGCCGTCGAGGAGCAGGAAGATCAGCGAGAACAGGGTGAGGAGGGTCCCGGCGAAGACCTCGGCCAGCTGGGAGCCGACGGCGAGGGCCCCGGACGCGATCGTCGACGCCTGCGCGTCGGCCCAGTCGACCGCGCGCTGCGCCCAGTCCGAGAGCTGCACGTCCGAGAACGACAGCGGCGGGCTCCGCAGCCACGCCTCGACGCCGTCGACCGCGTCGAGGGCGCGCTGTCCCACTCCGCTGAAGCCGGAGCGGGACTGCACGACCACCAGCCCGACGAGGCCGGTCAGCAGGAGGAGCATCAGGACGATCGAGACCAGGACCGCGAGCGGGCGGGGGAGCCGCAGGCGCTCGAGCCGGTTCCGCAGCGGAGTGAGGAGCGCGGTGAGCAGCAGCGCGATCAGCACCGGCACGACGATCACGGGCAGCAGCGAGACGAGGCGCACGAGGAGGTAGAGGAGCCCGGCGACGGCGAGGAAGCGCCACGACCAGGCGGCGGCGATCCGCATCCCGGTCGAGACGTCGCCCGAGGCGTCGTCCGGAGAGTCCGCGAGGGCCGGAGCCGGGACCGCTGCCGGGGGAGCGGCGGCCGCAGGCGGACTCGCCGCCGTGCCGTGCCGCTCGTCGCGCGCTCGCCGTCCCCGCATGACCCCTCCGATCCTCTCGCAGTGTACGGCGGAGCGGCCGTCCGGGACCGGGAGGGAGCCCGGGGGCGCCCCGCCTGGAGGGATCGGGGCGCCGGATGCGCCGGCAGCGGCTCGTCCGGAGGGCGGAACGCGCCGGATCGCGCCGTCTCCGCCCCGTTCCCCGCCTCGGCCGCGGGAGGCCGGTCCGCGCCGGTAGCGTCGCGCGGGTCGATGCCGAGCGAGGAGGGCGACGGATGCTGGAAGCGGTTCTCGCGATCGCCGCGTGGTGCGCGGGCGCGGTGCTCGTCGTCAGCGGTGCCCTGAAGCTCGGCCGCGCGGAGCGGTTCCGGGCGAGCCTCGAGGCGCTCGGGGTCCCCCTCCTCCTCCGGCGCCGCGGCTGGTTCGCGGCCGCCTTCCCCGTCGTCGAGATCGCGCTGGGCGCCGCGGTGGTGCTGGCGCCCGCTCCGGCGCACCGTGCCGCCCTCGTGCCGGTGGCGCTCCTCGACGCCGTGTTCCTCGTCGTCGCCGTCCGCGCGGTCCGCGCGGCGGAGGACGTCGACTGCGAGTGCTTCGGCGGGCTGGGCTCGGCGCGGATGACCGGACGCACCGTCGCGAGGAACGCGGTGCTGCTCGCGCTCGCGGTCGCCGGGGCGCTCGGCGGGCTCGCTCCGGCCGCGCTGCTCGGCGGCGGCGGTGCCTCGGCGGCGGCGTCCGGGCTCGCCGCCGCTCTCGCCGCGGTCTCGCTCGTGCTGGTGCGCGACCGCCGTGCGGCGTCGACGGCCGCTCGCGTCCGGGCGGCCGCCCGCCTGTCCGCAGCCGACAGGGAGTCCCCGCCGGGGCCCGCGCGCGAGGATGCCCTCTCGGCCGCCGACCTCTCGTTCGTCACGGTGGCCGGCGAGCTCCTGACGCTCGAGGAGCTGTCCCGCCCGGCGACGCACCTCGTCTTCTTCTCGCCCTCGTGCGCCGCCTGCCACGAGCTCGTCGAGCGCTTCCGCTGGTGGCCCCACGGCCTGCGCCCGGGCGAGGAGCTGCTGCCCGTCCTTCTCGGCCGCCGCGAGGACTTCGCGGTGCACGCCGTCTACGGGCCGCTCGTCGACCACGCCCTCTACGATCCGGAGGGCCGCGTCGCCGCCGTCCTCGGCCGAGCCGGGACGCCGGGGCACGTGCTGCTCACGCCCGAGCGTCCGCTCGGCGACGGCTGGACCTCGGGAGCCGCGTCGATCGAGGCGCGCGTGCTCCGGCCCGGGTTCCTCGCCGAGCTGCAGGCGGGCGGCCCGGACCCGGCTCCGGCGGCGGGCGGCGCGGTACCGGCGGGGTGACGACGGCCGGAGGGCGGAGCAGTGCCGCCGGGTCGACGACGACCGACCGACGGCGGCCGGGCTCAGCGGCGCTCGAACTCGCCGGACATCGAGCCGTGCACGGGGTGGGCGGGATCGTCACCGACGGCGCGGGAGGGATCGTCGATCTCGACGGCGCGGGACGGGGCCTCCTCGTCGCTCGCGTCGAGGCCGAAGCCGTCCTCGAGCAGCTCCTGGGCGATGCGGCTCGAGAGGCCGCTCCTCTCGCCCGGTCCGGGGTCGCTCTCCGGGTCGACGGGGGCGGCGAACGCCTGCTCGAGTCCGGACGCCGGCATTCCGGCGTCGTCGATCGAGTCGGCTCGTCCGTCGGAGGGTCCTCGTGCAGGTCTCGGCATGCGCCCGAGCGTAGAGGACGGGCCCCTGAAGGTCGACGCTCCGTCGCGCACTGCCTGGCCGCCTGCGCGCCGGGTCAGTCGTGCAGCGACCAGGAGTGAGGAGCGACCTGGACGCCGCCGACGGTCGCCGTCTGGTCGCCGATGTTCAGCGCGAGCCGCGCGGTGCGTCCCTCCGGGCCCTCCGCCACGAGCAGCACGGCGGTGTTGGAGAGGTCGACCGTGCGGGTGCTCGCGCCGACCAGCCACGGGTTCCGTCGGCGGAACGCGACGACCTCCTGGTGGGCCCGGTAGGCCTCCCCGCCCGGCCACTCGGCGGGATCGGCCGGGAACTCCGGGCGGATCGCGTCGTCGCCGCCGATCCGCTCCTCCTTGACGCCGCGCAGGCCCCGCTCGTCGCCGGAGTAGATGCTCGGCACGCCGGCGACGAAGCCGAGGATCGCCGTGGCGTGGCCGTGGTGGCGCTCGTCACTGACGGCGCTGGCGATCCGGGTCACGTCGTGGTTGCCGACGAAGGTCAGGGGCAGGAACTCGCGGACGAAGTCGTCGTGGCGCTTCAGGGACCAGGCCAACTCGAAGAGGTTCGCCTCCTCGAGGGAGTTGCGGACGGCCTTCCAGAGCTCGTACTGCGTGACCGAGTCGAGCCCCGACTCCCGCACGTAGCCGGTGTAGTCGCCGTGGATGACCTCGCCGACGAACCACGCGTCGGGGAAGCGCTGCCGCACCGGATCGATCGCCGCGCGCCAGGCCGCCGGCGCGACCGCGTACGCCGCGTCGAGCCGCCAGCCGTCGATGCCCCGCTCGAGCCAGTGCGCGAGCACGGAGGACACGTGCTCCGCGACCTCGGGGTTCCCGTTGTCGAGCTCGACCAGGGCGTCGTGCCCCTCGAACACGTCGACGCGGAGGCCGTCGACCTCCTGCGACCGCTCGCTGCGGGAGAAGCGCGCCGCCTCGGGGGAGCCCTCGCCGGCCGCGACGGCGGCACGCCACCAGGGGTGCTCCCGTCCCACGTGGTTGAAGACCCCGTCGAGCAGCACCCGGATCCCGCGCTCGCGGCACGCGGCGATCAGCGCGTCGAGGTCTGCCTCGTCGCCGAGGCGGGGATCGACCCGGAAGTGGTCGACCGTGTCGTAGCCGTGGGTGGAGGAGGCGAAGACCGGCCCCAGCAGCAGCCCGTTGCAGCCCAGCGCCAGCAGGTCGTCGAGCCAGGGGAGCAGGGCGCGGAGGCGGTGCTGCGGCTCGTCGTCCGGGCCCGGACCCTCCGAGGCGCTCGCTTCGGCGCCCGTGAAGCCGAGCGGGTAGACGTGCCACCAGATCGCCGTCGAGATCCAACCGTCCGTCTGAGCCATCGTGGCCGTCCTCCCGGCCCGCTCAGGCGCGGGCCGCCGTCACTGTAGCGAGGCGGGCTGGACCGGAGCCGCGCCCGCTCACGGGCCGGGCCGCAGGGCGGTGATCCAGGCCAGCACGGCCAGGCCCGCCCGCACGGAGGCGGGTGCCGTGACGGAGCAGACGAGCAGTGCGAGAGCCGCGCAGGCGAGCCCGGCCACCGCGCTCCTCCGCTCGCCCGCCCACCGCAGCGCCCGCACGGACGCGATCACCGCGGCGACCGCCACGGCGACGGCGGGGAGGGCCCAGAGCGGATGCACGGAGGACGCGAGCGCGAGCAGGCCCAGCGCGAGCGCGGCGAGGCCGGGCTCGTACGGCCGGCGGGCGGGAGGGTGCCGCCGGGGCGGCCTGGGGAGGGCCGCGTCGCCCGGAGCGGGTGGAGGGAGGAGTGCCGTCGTCGTCATGAGCCGATCCTCGTCAGGCGGCGGACTCTGCGGAGAGGCGATCGGCGGACCGGTGGACGAGAGGCGCCGAGCGCCTCCTGTGGAGGGACCGACCGGCGCGATCGGCGTCGTTCCGGGCGTCTCGGGGCCGGAATCGCCGGAGATCCGGGGCGGGGCTGGTAGGTTACCGACGGTCCGACCGGTTGAGGACGTCCGTCCCCGGCCGAGGACGATCCATCGAAACCAGCTGTTCCGACAGCGAGAACGTCCTGGGAGGACACTCCATGGCTGACAAGTCGCTCAACCGCACCGAGCTCGTCGCGAAGATCGCCGCCGACTCCGGCCAGAGCCAGGCCGCCGTCAACGGCGTCCTCGACTCGCTCTTCACCACCCTCGCCGACTCCGTGTCGAACGACGTGAAGGTCACCATCCCCGGCTGGATCGCCGTCGAGCGCACCTCCCGCGCCGCACGCACCGGCCGCAACCCGCAGACCGGCGAGACCATCCAGATCGCCGCCGGCCACTCGGTCAAGGTCTCCGCGGGCACCAAGCTCAAGGCCGCCGCGAAGTAGTCGCGCCCTCCGACACGGCCCCGGCACTGCGCCGGGGCCGTCGTCGTCCGCGGACGCGGCCGCCGATCGTCCGCGGACGCGGCTGCCGATCAGCCGCGGAACGTAGGCTGGACCGGTGAATCGAACCGTCCGGATCGTCGGCCCTGCGCTCGTGCTCGTCGCCGCAGCGCTCGTCGCCCTCCTCGCGGCCCTGGCCTTCGGCGGGGGAGCCGCAGCTCCGCTGCTGAACGATCCCGGCCCCGTGGTCCGGTACGGCCTCCCGATCGCCAAGCTGGCCGTCAATCTCGGCGCCGCGGGGATGATCGGCTCGCTCGTGCTGACGCTGTTCGCGCTGAGCCCCCGCGCCGCCGCCGCCCGCGAAGCCCGGTCCTCGTCCCGATCTTCGACCGCTCACGCCTCCTCGCGCGGCGGCCAGTCCTCGCGCGGCGGCCAGTCCTCCTCCCGCGCCGGATCGACGCGCACCGCGGTCGCCCCCGCGCGCCCCGCGCCCGGCGAGGCCGCGCCCGAGCCGCGCACCGAGTTCTCGATCGCCCTCGACGTCGCCGCCGCCAGCGCCGCCTTCTTCGCGGCGGCCAGCGCGGTGACCGGGTTCCTCACCTTCCTCAACGTCACGCAGACGCCACTGAGCCTCGATCGCGACTTCGGCACCAAGCTCAGCTACTTCATCGGCAGCATCGAGGTCGGCCAGGCCTGGCTCATCACGACCCTGCTCGCGGCCGTCGTCACCGTCCTCTGCTTCGCCGTCCGCAACCAGACCGCGCTCGTCTTCGTCACGGGCCTGGCCCTGCTCACGCTGCTGCCGATGGCGCAGCAGGGGCACGCGGCGGGAGCGAGCGGGCACGACGCCGCCGTCACGGCGCTGGGCCTGCACCTCGTCTTCGCGGCGATCTGGCTGGGCGGCCTCATCACCGTCATCGCCCTGCGGCCCCTGCTCGGCGGCTCCCGCCTGCTGCCCGTGATCGAGCGCTACTCCAGCCTCGCGCTCGTGAGCTTCGTCGTGGTCGCGGCGTCCGGCTACGTCAGCGCCGAGCTCCGGCTCGCCACTCTCGACAACCTGCTCACCGGCTACGGGATCCTCGTGCTGGTCAAGGTCGCGGCGCTGGTCGCGCTGGGCCTGTTCGGCGTGCTGCAGCGCCGCTACCTCATCGAGCGGATGCGGAAGGCCGGCGGCGTCGGCGGCCGCAGCTTCTGGTGGCTCGTCGGCGCCGAGATCGCCTTCATGGGGATCGCCTCCGGAGTCGCCGCGGCTCTCGCGCGCACCGCGACCCCGGTCGACCAGATCGCCGCGAGCCAGCTCACGGATCCGACCCCGGCTCAGCTGCTGACGGGCGAGCCCCTGCCGCCGCCCGCGAGCGCGATGAACTTCCTCACGCTCTGGAACATCGACCTGGTCTGGCTCCTGGTCTGCTCCTTCGCCATCGCGTTCTACGTCGCCGGAGTGGTGCGCCTGCACCGCCGCGGCGACCGCTGGCCCCTGCACCGCACGATCCTCTGGATCGCGGGCATGCTCCTCCTGGCCTACATCACGAACGGCGGGGTGAACGCGTACGAGAAGTACCTGTTCAGCGCCCACATGCTCTCGCACATGGTCCTCACCATGGCGGTGCCGCTGCTGCTCGTCCCGGCGGCACCGGTCACGCTCATCGCCCGCGCCGCCGCCCGCCGCACCGACGGCTCCCGCGGCGCCCGCGAGTGGGTGCTGCTCGCCGTGCACTCGCGCTTCGCCACCGCGATCTCGCACCCGATCGTCGCCGCGCTGCTGTTCGTCGGGTCGCTCTGGGGCTTCTACTACTCCCCGCTGTTCCGCTGGGCCACCACGGACCACATCGGCCACGAGTGGATGATCGTCCACTTCCTGATCACCGGCTACCTCTTCGTCAGCGTCCTGATCGGAGTGGACCCGAGCGTGCACCGCGTGCCCTACGCGATGCGCCTGCTGCTGCTGCTGGGCACCATGGCGTTCCACGCCTTCTTCGGCCTCGCACTGATGACGGGGGAGGGGCTGCTCCTCGCCGACTGGTACGGAGCGATGGGCTGGGGCACGTCCGCGCTCGCCGATCAGCAGGCGGCCGGCGGCATCGCGTGGAGCATCGGCGAGATCCCCACCCTCGCGCTCGCGATCGTCGTCGCGATGATGTGGAGCCGCTCCGACGCCCGCGAGACCAAGCGCCGCGACCGCCAGGCCGACCGCACCGGAGAGGCCGAGCTCACGGCCTACAACGACCGCCTGGCCGCCCTCCAGAAGCGCGGCTGATCCGCGCCCGGGCCCCGGGGTCCCGGCGGCCCGCGGGTACAGTGGAGCGGTGACTCAGCCGACCCTCTCCGACGAGCAGCAGCGGGTCTTCGACCTCATCGAGAACACGCGCGAGCACCTGTTCGTCACGGGTCGCGCGGGCACGGGCAAGTCCACCCTGCTCAACCACCTGAGCTGGAACACCGACAAGCAGATCGTCATCTGCGCCCCCACCGGCGTCGCGGCGCTGAACGTCGGCGGCCAGACCATCCACTCGCTCTTCCGACTGCCGATCGGCGTCATCGCCGACTCCGACCTCGACCAGCCGCCCGAGCTGCGCAAGCTCCTCAACACCATCGACACGCTCGTCATCGACGAGATCTCCATGGTCAACGCCGACCTGCTCGACGGGATCGACCGCAGCCTCCGGCAGGCGCGGCAGCGGCGCTCCGAGCCGTTCGGGGGCGTGCAGGTCGTCCTCTTCGGCGACCCGTTCCAGCTCGCACCCGTGCCCGGCGATCCGGAGGAGCGCGCCTACTTCGCCGACCGCTACCGCTCGCTGTGGTTCTTCGACGCCCTCGTCTGGCAGGAGGCGCCGCTGCGGATCGTCGAGCTCGGCCGGATCCACCGGCAGAGCGATGAGCGCTTCAAGTGGATGCTCAACGCGGTCCGCTTCGGCATGGTGACGAAGGAGATCGCCGACGTGCTGAACGCGGCGGGCGCGCGGACGCCTCCGGCCGACGACGCGATCACGCTCGCGACCCGCAACGACACGGTCAACCGCATCAACCAGGCGGCGCTCGCGCGGCTGAAGGGCCCGCTGAAGACCGCGTCGGCCGAGATCAGCGGCGACTTCGGCGGGCGCGCCTATCCAGCGGACCAGAACCTCGAGCTCAAGATCGGCGCGCACGTGATGTTCCTACGCAACGACTCCGAGCAGCGCTGGGTGAACGGCACGATCGGCCGGGTGACGAAGGTCGCGGGGACGGTGTGGGTCGAGGTGGACGGCGAGGTCCACGAGGTCGAGCCCGCGACCTGGGAGCGCTACCGCTACTCCTACTCCGCCGCGACGAAGAAGCTCACCCGCGAGATCGTCGCCGAGTTCGCGCAGTTCCCGCTCCGCCTGGCGTGGGCGGTCACGATCCACAAGTCGCAGGGCAAGACCTACGACTCCGCCGTGGTCGACCTCGGGCAGCGCGCCTTCGCCCCCGGGCAGACCTACGTGGCGCTCAGCCGCATCACGAGCCTCGAGGGGCTCTACCTGACGAGGCCGCTCCGGCCGAGCGACATCATCGTCGACAAGGACGTGCTGCGCTTCATGTCCGAACGGCGAGCCGAGCCGGCCGCCGTCGCGGAGGCGTCCGCGGACTGACGCCCCGCGGAGGACGTGGGAGCAGGGGCCTCAGGCCGCCGCGCAGGTCCGGGCGAGATCGCGGAACAGCTCCGTCGTCAGCCGGTACGCCTCCGCGACCTCCGCGATGACCCGCTCGCGCTCCTCCTCGTCCCAGCCCGCGGCGTCGAGCTGCTCGCGGTAGGTGGCGCGGAAGGCCGACGGTGCGGCGATCTCGCCGAAGAGGAAGAAGCCGACGCCGTTGGTCTCGAAGCCGAACCGCCGCTGCAGCAGCCCGCGGACGATCGCGCAGCCGGAGAGGTCGCCGAGGTAGCGCGTGTAGTGGTGGGCGACGAAGCCGCCGCTCCAGCCCGCGGCCACGGTGCGGATCCGGTCGACGTAGGCGCTGGTCGAGGGCAGCGGGCGGATGCGCTCCCGCCAGTCCTCACCGACGAGGAAGCGCAGGTCCTCCGCGATCGCGGGGAGCCGGGTGAGCTTGGCCGAGAGGAAGGGCTCCGCGACCGGATCGCCGGCCATGTCCTCCGCCACGGCCTCGAGGGCCTCGTAGACGAAGTAGTGCTGCGAGATGAGCGCGATGTAGTCGTCGCGGCTGCCGGAGCCGGTCATCAGCGAGGTCATGAAGGCGGCGCCCTCGTCGTCCGCGCCGGACTGCCCGATGCGCAGGCGCAGGGCCTCGGAGAACGGGATGACGTTCGACACGGTGGCCTCCCTCGGCGACTTAGGTCTGCCTTACCTTAGCCGAGCGGAGCCGCTGGGACCAGAGGCGTCAGTGCCCGTGTCCGCCGTCGACGACGGAGTGCATCATCCCGCCCATGTCGCCCGTACCGCCCGAGGAGGCGGCCATGGCGGGGGTGGCGAGGGCGGAGACGGCGAGCGCGCCGGCCAGGAGTCCGACGAGAGCTCGCGACGGCGAGACGGCCTTCTCCTCGACGCGCGGAGAGCGGAGCGAGACGGCCACCACGGCGACCGCGATCAGCTGGAGGACCGCGGCGGCCAGCGCGGGGAGGGGCTCGGCGAGTGCGCCGAGGGCCAGAGCGAGGGCGAACGCCGCCAGGGAGGCGACCGCGACGACCAGCGCGGAGCGCGGCACGACGATCCGGCCGCGTGCCAAAACGAGGACCGCCCAGAGGATCTCGACGGCACCGAGCACCCCGATCACCGGGGCCTGCACGCCCTCGCCGCCGGCGGCGAGCGAGAGGTGGACGAGCCCGGCGCCGAGTCCGGCGAAAGCGGCGTTGCAGCGGGCCACGGTGGTCATGGCGGCTCCTTCGCTGGATCGGGGAAGAAGAGGAGGCCCCGGATCGACACACCGCATCGTGTCGTCCGGGGCCGTTCAGTCCGTCCGCCGCGGAAAACGGCGGGCCCACGGCGGACGGAGTAGAGGGGGGCGGCGGGTGCCGCCCGGGTCAGGCGGTCGCGGCGGTGCGCGTCCTCGCCGTCTTCTCGGTGCCGAGTCCGACTCCCAGGAGCACCAGCGCGCTGGCCAGGTGCAGGAAGTGGTCGGCGGTGTTCAGCGCCAGCACGTTCAGGGCGGTGTCGACCAGGAAGAAGCCGACGATGCCGAGCAGCAGGTACACCGCTCCGACGGTCACGTTGACGGTCTTCGCCGCGGCGACGGTCGACAGGCCCGCGATCAGCAGCGCGCCTCCGATGAGCAGGTGGGCGATGTTGTGCAACGGGTTCACCTCGAAGATGCCGAGCAGGAGCCCGCCTTCGGTCGAGAGGAACTGCACGCCTCCGGTCACGACGAAGCCGAGGAGCCCGACGACGACGTAGACGGCTCCGAAGAGAGTCGCCAGCAGTCGATTGGGGGATCTGCGCATGGTCTCTTACCTCCTTCGAGCAGCGCCTCTGCGCTGTACTCCCTCTCTTCGTAACCCGGCGCCTGCCGGTTTGGGAACGGGGTGGACTCCGCCGGTCACGGTCAGGACACGAATCGCGATCGCGCGCTCAGCGGCCCTCTCCGGCCCGACGGAGCCCCCGTACAGTGGTGCCGTTCGCAGACGACGGGGGAGTCGCACGGCATGGGATCTCGCAGACGGACGCGGACGGGACTGCTCGTCGTCCCGGTCCTCGTGCTCGCACTGGCCGGCTGCACGCCCGCCGCCGCCTCGCGCGTGGCGGAGGCGCCCGCGCAGGCGGCGTCGGAGGAGCTCGCCTCCGCCCTGTCGGGGTTCCTCGACGAGACGGTCGGCGTCGCCGGCGCGACCGGAGCGGTCGCCGGGGTCTGGTCGCCGTGGGGCGGCAGCTGGGAGGGCGCAGTCGGCTGGGAGTCGGACGAGCGCACCACCGCCCTCACCACCGACGCGCACCTGCGGCTCGGCACCGGCGGCACCGAGGCGATGACCTGCGACGTGGTCCTCGCCCTCGCCGACTCCGGCCGGGTCGACCTCGACGCCGACGTCGGCGAGACGCTGCGCTCCCTGCCCGGCATCGACGGCCTCACGCTGCGCGAGCTCTGCGCGCACACCTCCGGCCTGGCCGACTTCCGCTCGGCGCTCTGGCCGACCGTGCTCCAGAACCCGCCGCGGCAGTGGCCGACGCTCGAGCTGCTCGCCGCGGCCCAGGTGCGCGGCGCCTCAGCCGAGCCCGGAGCGGCGTGGTCCGACTCCGCCACCGGTCCGCTGCTCGCCGGCATCGTCGCCGCGCAGGTGACCGGTCGGAGCATCGGGGAGCTCTACGACCAGTACGTGGTGCCGCGGTACGGGCTGCGCAGCACGGAGCTGCCCGGCGCCTCCGAGGTCGATCTGCCCGCTCCGTCCCCCCGCGGCTACGCGGTCGCGCTGGACCCGGCGACCGGGGAGAAGCGCTGCGACGTGCGACTCGACGTCACCGCCGCGTCCCCGTCCGCCCTCGGCGCCGCCGGCGGAGCGCTGACCGATCTGGAGGACCTCCGGCGGCTGGCGACGGGTCTCGCGGCCGATCCCGCGGGCGACGCCATGTGGCAGGACCCGGTCGTCCAGGGCCAGGGCCGCGCCGACTACCTCCGCGCCGGGCTCGGCGGGCACGAGGCGGGACCCCTCCGCGGCTTCTCGGGTCTCGCGCCCGGCTTCGTCACCGCGGCCTACTCCGACCCGGTCTCGGGCCTGACCGTGGCCGTCTCGATCAACAGCTCGACGCCCGGCGGCGACTTCGCCGCGACGGTCGCCCGCACCCTGGCCGCCATCGCGGTCGAGCAGGGAGCCGCGACGGGAGCCGAGGGCCTGCCCCGGCTCCCGTGGACGGCCGACGGCGAGCGCGGCGCCGTGCAGGGGACCCCGACGCGCTGCTGATCCGGCGGCGCTCTACTCTGGTGCCATGCCGATCACTCCCGACACCAAGGACTGGACCTGGGTCCTCGAGCGCCCCTGCCTCGAGTGCGGTTTCGACGCCTCGCTCGTCGACGCCGACGAGGTCGCCGAGCTCATCCGCGAGAACGCCGCCGCCTGGCCCTACGTGCTCGACCGCGACGACGCGGCGGGCCGGCCCGACGACGAGACCTGGTCGCCGCTCGAGTACGCCGCGCACGTGCGCGACGTGCACCGCATCTACCGCACCCGCGTGCAGCTGATGCTCGCCGGCGACGACCCGCTCTACCCCAACTGGGACCAGGACGTCACCGCCGTGGAGGAGCGCTACGACCAGCAGGACCCCGCGACGGTCGGCCGCGAGCTGGTCGAGGCGGCCGATCGCATCGCCGAGGTGTTCGACTCCGTCGCCGGCGCCCAGTGGCAGCGTCGAGGCCGCCGCAGCGACGGCGCGGCGTTCACGGTCGACACGATCGCCCGCTACTACCTGCACGACGTCCAGCACCACCTGCACGACGTGCAGGGCTGAGCTCAGGTGTCGATGAGCTGCGGATTGAGGAACGAGAGCGTCCTCGCGTAGGCGAGCGCCGCAGAGGCGGGGCTGACCGCGTCGCGCAGGTTGCCGTTCGCGAAGTGCCGCTGCGTGTCCGGGTAGGTGTGCGCCGTGACCGGCGTCCCCGACTCCTTCAGCCGCCCGACGAACGACTCCGGGTCGTCGCCCGCGGGCCACTCGTCGCTCTGCGCGTAGTGCAGGAGGGTGGGGCACGGGACCAGCACGTGCTCCTCCGCACCGAGGGTGGCGTAGTACGCGACCACCGCGTCCACGAGCCCGGTGCCCGCGGCGAGCAGCCCGAGGCGGCCGCCGAAGCCGAAGCCGATGACGGCGCTGCGCGGCGCCCCGGCCGCGACTCCGGTGCCGACCGCCTCGGCGACGGCGGCGAGGGTGCGGTCCTGCGCGGCCATCGCGGCGAGGTCGCGCGCGTCCTCCGGGGCGAGCGTGGCCCAGCCGTCGTAGAGGTCGGGCACGAGCACGTGGTAGCCGTGCTTCGCAACGGCCTCGGCGAACGGCTCCAGCCACGGCAGGCGCCCGAAGACGTCGTGCAGCACGACCACCACGGGCCGGCCGGGGTGCCCGTACTCGAGGGCGACGCCCGGCGACGGGATCTGGACGAGCTCTGTCACCCCTCCACCCTGCCCTCTGCGTCCCGCGATCCCGCGCGCTGCCACTGATCCGCCCGGCGTGTCGCGTCGGAACGCCGCTCGGGCGCCTCACCGCTCCGCGCGGCCGTGCGGCTCCAGCGGCAGGACGACCTGCTCGCGCAGGTGCTCGTAGACGACCGAGGTGCGCACGTCGGCGACCTCGCGGCGCTGCGTCAGCTCGTCGATGACGAAGGCGTAGAGGTCCTGGTTGTCGCGGACGGCGACGTGGATGATGAAGTCCTCCGAGCCGGAGGTGACGAACACGCCGACCGTCTCGTCGAGGCCGGCGACCCAGTCGCGGAAGGCCTCGATGATCTCGCGCGACGGCGGACGGATGCGGACCGCGATCAGCGCCTGCACGCCGCGCCCTAGGGCCGCGAAGTCGAGGGTGAGCGTCGCGCCGGTGATGACGCCGCGGCGCCGGAGGCTCCTCGTGCGGTCGAGGGCGGTGGTGGGCGAGACGTGCACGGCGGCTGCGAGGTCCCGGTTCGTGATCCGTGCCTCCGACTGCAGGACCTGCAGGATCCGGACGTCGAGTTCGTCGAGTGCCGCTCCTGGGCCGTTCTGCTGGTCGTTCATACGGAGATCCTGCCGCAGGGGACCCCTCCTGCCTACTCTTCGTGACGTCACTTCGCACGAACCGAGGAGCAGCATGACCATCCCCGCCCCCGACGCCGTCGGCTTCCACCCCGACGAGATCGACACCGCCGCGCCCACCCGCTCGGCCCGCCTCAAGTGGGTGGTCGTCGTCGACGAGTCCCTCCCCGCCGGTCGCGCCGTGAACGCCGCGATCTGCGTGGGCGCCGCGACGGCCGCGCACGTCGCGGGACTGCTCGGACCGAGCCCCGCCGACGCGTCCGGATCGCTGCATCCCGGTCTGCCGTGGGCCGGCTGCACGGTCCTCGCCGCCGACGCGGCCACCCTGCTCGCGATCCGCGAGAAGGCCGAGGCGCACGACGGGACGTTCGTCGCCGACATGCCCGCGTCGGCGCAGGCCACCCGGGTGTACGACGAGTACCGGGAGGCGGTGGCGGCGAGCGGCTCCGACGAGCTGCAGTACCTCGCGGTCAGCCTGGTGGGGCCGAGGAACCGGATCGACAGGATCGTCGGGCGGCTGCCGCTGCTGGGCTGACGGACACCGCGGGGCTGCCGGACGCCGCTGCGCTGACGGACGCCGCTGCAGCGCCGGAGGAGGAGCCGCTCGCGTCGGGCCGGAGGAGGAGCCGCTCGCGTCGGGCCGGAGGACCGGCCGCAGACGAGGGGAGAGGAGAGCGAGTGACGGGAATCGAACCCGCGCCATCTGCTTGGGAAGCAGAAGTTCTACCATTGAACTACACTCGCGCGGCGCCGCTCGGGCGCACCAGGACATCGTAGCAAGGCCCGGAGCCGGCCCACGCCCCGGGGTCGCGCCACGCCCTAGGATCGCAGCGTGCTCCTCTCCGACCGCGACATCTCGCTCGAACTCGCCTCCGGCCGCGTGGGGCTCGCCCCGCACGATCCGTCGATGCTGCAGCCGTCGTCCGTCGATGTGCGCCTCGACCGCTTCTTCCGGTTGTTCGACAACCACCGCTACCCGTACATCGATCCGGCCGAGGACCAGCCCGAGCTGACCCGCCTGGTCGAGACGCCGCAGGGCGAGCCGTTCATCCTCCACCCGGGAGAGTTCGTGCTCGGCTCGACCTACGAGGAGGTGTCGCTGCCGGACGACATCGCGGCGCGCCTCGAGGGCAAGAGCTCTCTCGGACGGCTCGGGCTGCTGACCCACTCGACCGCCGGGTTCATCGATCCGGGCTTCACCGGCCACGTCACCCTCGAGCTCAGCAACGTCGCGACGCTCCCCATCACGCTCTGGCCGGGGATGAAGATCGGCCAGATGTGCTTCTTCCGCCTCAGCTCGCCCGCCGAGAAGCCCTACGGCTCGGCGGAGTACAGCTCGCGGTACCAGGGCCAGCGCGGTCCGACCGCGTCGCGGTCGGCGCTCAACTTCCACCGCACGGACGTCTACACCGACTGACGCCGGCGCAGGGATCAGGGCGTGGGGGTCAGCCCAGCAGGCGGGGGAGCTGCAGCACGAGCCAGGGGGAGAATGCCCAGGGGGTCGAGCGGACGGCGGCGAGCGTCGCCTCGGCGTCGACCCACTCGTAGTCCATGACCTCGTCGAGGCGCGGATCGAGGGCGTCGCGGCTCGACAGCGTCGCCGTGTAGACGGGGCAGATCTCGTTCTCGACGACGCCGGACGCGTCGACCGCGCGGTAGCGGAAGTCCGGCAGGGCGACCTCCAGAGTGGCCAGTCGGGCGCCGAGCTCGCGCTCGGCCCGGCGGACGACGGCGTCCTCGATCCGCTCGCCCGGGGCGGGGTGCCCGCAGAAGGAGTTGGTCCAGACGCCCGGCCAGGTGCGCTTCTCGAGCGCGCGGCGGGTCACCAGCAGCGCGCCGTCCGGGGAGAAGACGTGGCAGGAGAACGCGAGGTGCAGGGGGGTGGCCGTGTCGTGCACGGTCGCCTTGTCGGCGACCCCCACGGCGTTCCCGGCCTCGTCGAGGAGGACCACCTGCTCGATCCGGTCCGTCTGCACAGTGGCGGCTGGCGAAGTCATACCCGCAAGTCAAGCACGCCGCAACACATCAGCCGGCTTATCGTCCTGGTTCTCCCCTTTGTTAGCCTTCCCACGTGGATACGCGCGACCCCGTGGTTCTGTCCCGGTTGAGGCAGGAGCACGTCGATGCCGTCCTGGACAGGTTCTTCTCGTTGGCGAGGTCCCGGGCGGTGCGTCTCGGACCCCGCTACCTGACCCTCTGGCAGACGCTGGAGGCCAACACCCGCGGCGGCAAGCGCTTCCGCCCGCTGATGGTGATCTCGGCGTACGAGGCCCACGGCGGCCAGGATCCGGAGGCCGCCGCCCATCTCGGCGCGGCGTTCGAGCTGTTGCACACCGCGCTGATCGTGCACGACGACGTGATCGACCGCGACTTCGTGCGCCGCGGCGGCCCGAACGTCTCGGGCAGCTACCGCGACGAGGCGACGACCGCGGGCCTCTCCATCCCGATCGCCGAGCACCGCGGCACCTCGGTGGCCGTGATCGCCGGGGACCTCGCCCTCACCGGCGCCCACCGCCTCGTCGAGGGCGTCGGCGCCTCCGACGGCGTGCGGGCCCGCCTGCTCACCCTGCTCGACGAGGCCGTCTTCGCCTCCGCCGCGGGCGAGCTGGCCGACGTGGACTTCTCCCTCATGCCGGGCATGCCCTCGGTCGACGAGGTGCTCGAGATGGAGCGCCTCAAGACGGCCGTCTACTCCTTCGAGGCGCCGCTGCAGGCCGGAGCGATCCTCGCCGGGGCCTCGGACGCCGCGGTGGACGCGCTCGGCGAGTTCGGCCGCTGGATCGGCATCGCCTACCAGATCGTCGACGACCTGCTCGGCGTCTTCGGCTCGGAGGGGCAGACCGGCAAGACCACGCTGGGCGACCTCCGCGAGGGCAAGCGCACCGTCCTCATCGCCCATGCGGCCGGCACGGACTGCTGGCCCGACATCGAGGCGCTGATCGGCGACGAGCACCTCGCGCCCGAGACCGCGGAGAAGGTGCGCGGCATCCTCGAGGAGTGCGGCGCCCGCAGCTACGCCGAGGGGCTCGCGAACCAGTTCGCCGATCGCGCCTGGGCGGCTCTGGAGACCCCCGCGGTGTCGGAGGCCTTCCGCAACGAGGTCCGCCCGCTCGTGGCCAGCGTGGTCGGGCGCACCCGATGAGCGCTGTCCGCCACGCGCGGATGCGCGCGACGATGCGCTCCGCCCGGCCGAGCCCCCGTACGGTGGCACGATGAGCCGCCAGAGCGAACTGTACGACCGCGTCGCGCACGAGTCGTCCGCGCAGGTGATCCGCCGCTACTCCACCTCCTTCGGGCTGGCCACTCGCCTGCTCGCCCCGGGCGTCCGCGAGCGGGTGGAGGACGTCTACGCCCTCGTGCGCGTCGCCGACGAGATCGTCGACGGCGTCGCCGCGGAGGCCCGTCTCGACCGGGCCGCGGTGGAGGAGTCCCTCGACGCCTTCGAGGCCGAGACCGAGCGCGCGCTCGCCTCCGGCTACAGCTCCAACCTCGTGATCCACGCCTTCGCGCGGACCGCGCGGGCGACCGGATTCGGCACCGAGCTCACCCGGCCGTTCTTCGCGTCGATGCGCGCCGACCTCCGCGAGACCGAGCACACCCCCGAGTCCTTCGAGGCCTACGTCTACGGCTCCGCCGAGGTCGTCGGGCTGATGTGCCTGCACGTGTTCCTCGCGGCGCCGGACGCGGGCCTCGTCTCCGAGGCCGCCCGCGCGCGGCTCGTGGCCGGAGCGCGCCGCCTGGGCGCCGCGTTCCAGAAGGTCAACTTCCTCCGCGATCTCGCCGCCGACGTCGACGGCCTCGGCCGCAGCTACTTCCCCGGAGTCGACCCGCGGGCGTTCTCCGAGCGCGACAAGGCCTCGCTGCTCGCCGACCTCGACGACGACCTCGCCGAAGCCGCCGCCATCGTGCCCGAGCTCCCGCGCTCGAGCCGGCGCGCGGTCCTGCTCGCCCACTCCCTCTTCGCCGCCCTGGCCGACCGGATCCGCGCGACGCCCGCCGAGGAGCTCCTCCGCGCCCGCGTCAGCGTGCCCACGGCCGCCAAGGCGGCGCTCGCGGCGAAGGCGGCCGTGTCGACGCTGGGCCCGCGCCTGGGCCCCGGCCCCGTCCGCGCGACCCGCTCGAGGACCGGCCCGCACCGCGCCGTCGTCATCGGCGGCGGGATCGGCGGGCTCGCCTCCGCCGCGCTGCTCGCGCGCGACGGCTACGACGTGACCCTCCTGGAGGCGCGCGAGGCCGTCGGCGGCCGCGCCGGCTCGTGGGAGCACGAGGGCTTCCGCTTCGACACCGGTCCCTCCTGGTACCTCATGCCCGAGGTGTTCGACCACTTCTTCCGCCTCATGGGCACCAGCGCCGAGGAGCGCCTCGACCTCGTCACGCTCGACCCCGGCTACCGGGTCTACAGCGAGGGCGTCGACGAGCCGATCGACGTGCTCGCCGACCTCGAGTCGAACCTCGCGCTCTTCGAGAGCATCGAGCCCGGAGCGGGCGAGCGGATGCGCGCGTACCTCGACTCCGCGCGCGACACCTACGAGATGGCCAAGCGCCGCTTCCTCTACACGAGCTTCTCGTCCTTCCTCCCGCTGCTGCGCCGCGACGTGCTCAGCCGGACCGGGAAGCTCGGCCGCCTGCTGCTCACTCCGCTCGACACGTTCGCGGCGACGGCGGTCACCGACAACCGGCTGCGCCAGATCCTCGGCTACCCGGCCGTCTTCCTCGGCTCCTCGCCGTTCGCCGCGCCGAGCATGTACCACCTGATGAGCCACCTCGACCTCGCCGACGGGGTGCTCTACCCGATGGGCGGATTCACGAAGCTGATCGAGGCGGTCGCCGACGTCGCCGAGGAGGCCGGCGTCACCGTCCGCACGTCCTCGCCCGCGACGCGGATCCTCACCGCGCGCTCGCCCCGCGGCGGACGCCGCGGCGCCGAGGTCGTCGGAGTCGAGTTCACGGGCCCCGACGGCACGGAGCGGATCCCCGCCGACCTGGTCGTCAACGCCTCCGACCTCTTCACCACCGAGCAGTCGCTCCTCCCCGAGGAGCTGCGGACCTACCCGCCCGCCTACTGGGAGAAGCGCGAGCCCGGCCCGAGCGCCGTCCTCGTCCTCCTGGGCGTGCGCGGGGAGCTGCCCGAGCTCGAGCACCACACCCTGCTCTTCACGAAGGACTGGCGCGACAACTTCGACAAGATCTTCGGCGAGCACCCGACCGTGCCCGACCCCGCGTCGATCTACGTCTGCCGCCCGAGCGCGACCGATGCGAGCACGGCTCCAGAGGGGCACGAGAACCTGTTCGTGCTCGTGCCGATCCCGGCCGACACCTCGATCGGCCACGGCGGAGTCGACGGCGCGGGCGACGCGCGCGTCGAGGCCATCGCCGACCAGGCCATCGCGCAGATCGCGTCCTGGACCGGCGCGACCGACCTGGCCGAGCGGATCGTCGTCCGCCGCACCATCGGCCCGGCCGACTTCGAGAGCGACCTCGGCGCCTGGCGCGGCTCGATGCTCGGACCGGCCCACGTCCTCTCGCAGAGCGCCTTCTTCCGCGCCGGGAACGTCAGCAGGCACGTCGACGGACTGCTCTTCGCCGGCAGCTCCACGATCCCCGGCATCGGCCTGCCGATGTGCATCATCAGCGCCGAGGTCATGCTCAAGCGCGTGCGCGGCGACGTGTCGACCGAGCCGCTGCCCGTGCGGGAGGCGCCGTCCGCTCCGGTCGCGCCCGTCGCCGTGGGGGAGTAGGCGTGGGGATCCTCTACCTGCTCGCGCTCCTCGTCTCGATCACCGGGATGATCGTGCTCGACCGCCGCTTCCGGCTGTTCTTCTGGGCGGACGCGCGACGCGCGGCGATCGTGCTGCCCGTGGGAGTCGCGTTCTTCCTGGTCTGGGACCTCGTGGGGATCGGCCTGGGCGTCTTCTTCCGCGGCGAGACCTCCTACATGACCGGCCTGCAGATCGCGCCGGAGCTCCCGGTCGAGGAGGTCCTCTTCCTCACCCTGCTCTGCTACCTGACGATGGACGTGCACGGCTTCCTCTCGCAGCGGGTCGCCCGGCGGGCGGAGGCGCGCGCGTGACCTACCTCCTCCTCAATGCCGTGTTCCTCGCGGTGGTGCTGGTGCTGCTGCTGCTCGCGCTGCGCCGACGCGTCCTGCGCCTGCCCGCCGTCCTCGGCACCCTCGCCGTGCTGCTGGTGATGACCGCCGTGTTCGACAACATCATGATCGGAGTGGGCCTGCTGGTCGCCTACGACGACGACCTGATCTCGGGCATCCGGATCGGTGTCGCTCCGATCGAGGACTTCGCCTACGCGATCGCCGCGGCCCTCGCCCTCCCGGCGCTCTGGGTGCTCCTGCCCTCGCGTCGTCGGAGCGAGCCGTGAACCGGCTGCGCGCGCTGTTCGTCTCGAGCCGCCCGCTGAGCTGGGTCAACACCGCCTACCCGTTCGCGGCGGCGTACCTGCTGACCACCCGCGAGATCGACCTCGCCTTCGTGCTCGGCACGATCTACTTCCTCATCCCCTACAACCTCGCGATGTACGGGATCAACGACGTCTTCGACTACGAGTCCGACCTGCGGAACCCCCGCAAGGGCGGCGTCGAGGGCGCCGTGCTCGACCGGAGCGAGCACCGCGCGACGCTGATCGCGGCGGTGGCCACGAACGTGCCGTTCCTGGTGGCGCTCGTGCTGCTCGGGTCACCGGTCTCGTGGCTGGTCCTCGCGATCAGCGTCTTCGCCGTGATCGCCTACAGTGCGCCGGGGCTCCGCTTCAAGGAGCGCCCGTTCGTCGACTCGCTGACCTCGGCGACCCACTTCGTCAGCCCGGCCGTCTACGGGATCGCCCTCGCGGGCACCGTGGTCACCGGACCTCTGGTGGCGCTGCTCGTGGCGTTCTTCCTCTGGGGGATCGCGAGCCACGCCTTCGGCGCGGTGCAGGACATCCTGGCCGACCGCGCGGGCGGCATCGGCTCGATCGCGACCGTGATCGGAGCGAAGGCGACCACGCGCTTCGCCATCGCCGCCTACGTCGCGAGCGGCCTGCTCCTGCTCCTGCTGCCCTGGCCGGGGACCCTCGCGGCGATCCTCGCGGTGCCGTACGCGGTGAGCATCTGGCCGTACCGGTCGCTCGAGGACGCCGAGGCGGAGCGGGCGAACGCGGGCTGGAAGCGCTTCCTCGCGCTGAACTTCCTGACCGGCTTCCTCGTCACGCTCCTGCTGATCGTGTTCTGGATCGCCACGGTCTGATCCGCGGCCGGCGGCGCGCGGGGAGGGGCCTCGCCCGCGTCTCCCGCGGGACGGGCCTCGTCAGTCCCGGCGGGCGGGCGGAGCGAGCCGCGGCTCCGGCACGACGGGGGCGGTGGCCGGCGGGCGGCGCACCGGCAGGAGCAGCACCAGCCCCACGGCGAGGACGAGGACGAGCCCGAGGATGCCCCAGTACTGCACGTTCGCCTCGCCGCTGCCCGAGACGGCCGCGGCGATCGAGACGGCGGCTGCGAAGGCGGCGGGCGCGAGGAACGAGGCCGCCCGCCCGGTGGTCGCGTAGAGGCCGAAGATCTCGCCCTCGCGTCCCTCCGGGATGAGGCGGGCCAGGTAGCTGCGGCTCGCCGACTGCGCCGGGCCGACGAACAGGCACAGCAGCAGGCCGAAGATCCAGAACACCGTGCTCCCCCCGTCGTGCAGGACGAAGACGGCGGTGCCGCAGACGACCAGGCCGATGAGCGAGGCGACGATCACGGCCTTGGGGCCGATGCGGTCGTCGAGCGCG
Organism: Rathayibacter sp. AY1E2; assembly: GCF_002932325.1. NCBI lineage: Bacteria > Bacillati > Actinomycetota > Actinomycetes > Micrococcales > Microbacteriaceae > Rathayibacter > Rathayibacter sp. AY1E2. Next base: position 138,621 of record NZ_PSVO01000004.1, on the reverse strand, counting down.
CCGACCGAGATGGTCGCCACTCCGGCCACGACGTTCGCGGCGATGGCGAACAGGATCACCTCGCCGGCGTCGAAGCCGAAGGTGCCCTGCGCCAGCACGCCGCCGAAGGTGAAGACCCCGGTGAGCCCGTCGCGGAACACCGCGCTGGCGATGAGGAAGGCCACGGTGCTGCGGCTCTCGCGCCAGAGGGCGGCGACCTGCGCGAAGAGCGCGCGGTAGGAGGCGATCACGCCGACGCGCTCCGCCCGGCTCGCGCGCGCCGGCGTCTCCGGCACCGCGACCAGCACAGGGAGGGCGAAGACGGCGAACCACACGCCGGCGACCAGGATCGAGACGCGCACGTCGAGGCCGTCGTCCCCCGTCACTCCGAAGAGCCCGACCTCGGGCGAGATGAAGCCGAAGTACACGATCAGCAGCAGGACGATCCCGCCGACGTAGCCCATGCCCCACCCGAAGCCGGAGACGCGGCCGATGGTCGCCCGGGTCGAGACCTGGAGGAGCATCGCGTTGTAGTTGACGCTCGCGAACTCGAAGAAGACCGTGCCGACCGCGAGCAGTCCGAGTCCCAGCCAGAGGAGGGCCGGGTCGGGGCGCACGAGGAACATCAGCAGGATGCAGAGGACGACGACGGCGGAGTGGATCCCGAGCCAGAGCCGGCGGCGCCCGCCGAGGTCGGCCCGGCGGCCGGTGATCGGCGCGATCACGGCGACGACCACGCCGGCGGCGGCGAGGGACCAGCCGAGCGCGGCCGAGACTCCGCTCGAAGTGCCGAAGAGCCCGTCGGTGGTCAGGTAGACGGTGAAGACGAAGGTGGTCACCACCGCGTTGAAGGCCGATCCGCCCCAGTCCCACAGGCCCCAGGCGAGGACGGGCCAGCGGCCGGTGCGCGTCGTCATGGGCCCACCGTAGGGGGAGGAGGTGAACGGCCGGAAGCGGCGGGACCCGCGAGTCTGAGAGTTGAGCCGATGCGACTCAACTTCTCGCCTCCGGACTTGACGCGAGACGACGGACGCGTAAACTTGAGCGTGCGGGGCTCAACTCCCGCAGAGGATTCCGCACCACCCGTCAACTGACCGGCAGCCGCCCGCGCGACGCCGATCGCGAAGGAGAACAACGCATATGTCCCGTGCCGTAGGCATCGACCTGGGAACCACCAACTCTGTCGTGGCCGTCCTCGAGGGAGGCGAGCCCACCGTCATCGCCAACGCCGAGGGCTTCCGCACCACGCCGTCCGTCGTGGCGTTCACCAAGGACGGGGAGGTGCTCGTCGGCGAGACCGCGAAGCGCCAGGCCGTCACCAACGTCGACCGCACCATCGCGTCGGTCAAGCGCCACATGGGCACCGACTGGACCTTCGGCGTCGAGGACAAGAAGTACACCCCGCAGGAGATCTCGGCCCGCATCCTGGGCAAGCTCAAGCGCGACGCGGAGCAGTACCTGGGCGACAAGGTGACCGACGCGGTCATCACCGTCCCGGCCTACTTCAACGACGCCGAGCGCCAGGCGACCAAGGACGCCGGCGAGATCGCCGGCCTCAACGTCCTGCGCATCATCAACGAGCCCACCGCGGCCGCGCTGGCCTACGGCCTCGACAAGGGCAAGGAGGACGAGCTCATCCTCGTCTTCGACCTCGGCGGCGGAACGTTCGACGTCTCCCTCCTCGAGGTGGGCAAGGACGACGACTTCTCGACCATCCAGGTCCGCGCGACCTCGGGCGACAACCGCCTCGGCGGCGACGACTGGGACCAGCGCGTCGTCGACCACCTGGTCAAGCGCTTCAAGGACTCGACCGGCGTCGACGTCTCGAAGGACAAGATCGCTCGCCAGCGCCTCAAGGAGGCCGCGGAGCAGGCGAAGAAGGAGCTCTCCTCGAGCACCTCGACCAGCATCCAGCTGCCCTACCTCTCGCTCACCGAGAACGGTCCGGCGAACCTCGACGAGACGCTCACCCGCGCCAAGTTCGAGGAGCTCACGAGCGACCTGATCGAGCGAACCCGCAAGCCCTTCACCGACGTCATCGCCGAGGCGGGCGTCAAGGTCGAGGACATCGCTCACGTGGTCCTCGTCGGCGGCTCGACCCGCATGCCGGCCGTCGCCGAGCTCGTCAAGAAGCTCACCGGCGGCAAGGAGCCCAACAAGGGCGTCAACCCGGACGAGGTCGTCGCCGTCGGCGCCGCGCTGCAGGCCGGCGTCCTCAAGGGCGAGCGCAAGGACGTCCTCCTGATCGACGTGACCCCGCTCTCGCTGGGCATCGAGACCAAGGGCGGGATCATGACGAAGCTCATCGAGCGCAACACCGCGATCCCGACCAAGAGGTCCGAGACCTTCACCACGGCCGACGACAACCAGCCGTCCGTCGCGATCCAGGTCTTCCAGGGCGAGCGCGAGTTCACCCGCGACAACAAGAACCTGGGCACGTTCGAGCTGACCGGCATCGCGCCGGCCCCGCGCGGCATCCCGCAGGTCGAGGTCACCTTCGACATCGACGCCAACGGCATCGTCCACGTGTCCGCGAAGGACAAGGGCACCGGCAAGGAGCAGTCGATGACGATCACGGGCGGCTCGTCGCTGCCCAAGGACGACATCGACCGCATGGTCCGCGAGGCCGAGGAGCACGCCGCCGAGGACAAGGCCCGCCGCGAGGCCGCCGAGATCCGCAACAACGCCGAGACCCTGGCGTACTCGATCGACAAGCTGATCAAGGACAACGAGGACAAGCTGCCCGAGGACGTCAAGTCCGAGGTGCAGGGAGACGTCGACGCGCTGAAGACCGCGCTCGCCGGCGACGACGACGCGGCCGTCAAGACCGCGTTCGACGCCCTCAACGCCTCGCAGACCAAGATCGGCCAGGCGATCTACTCCCAGGACCAGGCCGCGCAGAGCGCCCCCGCGGACGCTCCGGCCGACGGTGACAAGAAGGACGACGAGGACATCGTCGACGCCGAGGTCATCGACGAGGACGAGCCGAAGGACACGAAGTAGCCATGGCAGCCGAGAACGAGCCCCAGGACCTCCCCGAGGAGCAGCCGGCCACCGGCGGCGAGGCGGGAGCCGAGGCGGCGCAGGACGCCCAGGACCAGGAGGGCCTCATCGAGGCCGAGGGGCCCGACGTCGAGACCAGCCTCTCGGACGCCGACCTCTCGTTCCTCTCGGGACAGTCCAGCGCCGAGACGCTCGCGGCCGAGCACCTCGCCGATCTCCAGCGGGTGACCGCGGAGTACGCGAACTACCGCAAGCGCACCGAGGCCAACCGCCAGGTCGACAAGGAGCGGGCGATCGGCGACGCGGTGAAGGTCATCCTCCCCGTGCTCGACGACCTCGACCGCGCCGAGAAGCACGGCGACCTCGCCGAGGGAGGGCCCTTCACGGCCATCGCGCAGAAGCTGCGCGGCGGAGTGGAGAAGCTCGGCCTGGTGAAGACCGGCGCCGTGGGCGACCTGTTCGACCCGAACATCCACGAGGCGATCTTCCAGCAGCCCACCCCCGGCGCCGAGACCTCCACGGTCGCGGACGTCGTCGAGGCGGGCTACTACCTCGGAGGCTCGCTGCTGCGGGCCGCCAAGGTGGTCGTGGCAGTCCCCGCCGACTGACCCCGCCACCGGCACCACCACCGCGGAGGACCCCGCCCCGCTCGGCAGCACGCTGCCGGACCGGGGCGGGGTCCCTCGCCGCATTCGACACAGGAAGAGGCACATGGCCAGCCAGGATTGGTTCGACAAGGACTTCTACAAGGTCCTCGGCGTGTCCAAGGACGTCTCCGCCGCGGACCTGAAGAAGACCTACCGCAAGCTCGCCCGCCAGTTCCACCCCGACTCCAACCCGGGGGACGCGAAGGCCGAGGCGCGCTTCAAGGAGATCAGCGAGGCGTACACCGTGCTCTCGGACGCCGAGCAGCGCAAGGAGTACGACCAGATCCGCGCCATGGGCGGCGGAGCGCGCTTCACCGCGGGCGGCCAGCCCGGAGGGTTCGACGACGTCTTCGGCGGCATGTTCGGCCAGGGCGGGCGCACCTCCTACAGCACCCAGCAGGGCCCGCCGCCCGGCTTCGAGGACATCCTCGGCGGCATGTTCGGCGGCGGAGGCAGCCGCTTCGGCCAGCCCAGCGGCGGCTACCGCGGCTTCGGCGGCCCGCAGAAGGGCGCCGACGTCACCGCCAGCACCACCATCGACTTCCGCACCGCGACCCGGGGCGACACCGTCCAGCTGCAGACCGGCGACGGGCGCACCCTCTCGGTGCGCATCCCCGCCGGCGTGGCCGACGACCAGAAGATCCGCGTCCGCGGCAAGGGCCGCCCCAGCCCGGACGGCGGCGATCCCGGCGATCTGGTGCTCACCGTCTCGGTGCGCAAGCATCCGGTGTTCGAGCGCGACGGGCTGAACCTGCGCGTGACGGTTCCCGTGACCTTCGTCGAGGCCGTCTTCGGCGCGACGATCGAGGTGCCGACCCTCGGCGGCGAGCCCGTCAAGCTCCGGGTCGCCGCAGGCACCCCGAGCGGCCGCGTCCTGCGCGTCAAGGGCCGCGGCGTCACGACCCCCAAGGGCACGGGCGACCTGCTCGCCGTCCTGCAGGTCGCCGTCCCGAGCCACCTGTCCGCCGCCGCCCGTGAGGCCCTCGAGGCCTACGCCGCCGCCGAGCCGGACGAGGACCCGCGCGAGGACATCCTGGAGAAGGCCCGCTACTAGCACCGGATCGGCGCGACCGGTCGGAGGAGGAGACATGGACGAGAACACGCCCGTCTTCGCGATCGCCGTCGCCGCCGATCTGGCGGGGATGCACCCGCAGACCCTGCGGCAGTACGACCGGCTCGGGCTCGTGAGCCCGACCCGCACCGCGGGCAAGTCGCGCCGCTACTCGATGCGCGACGTGGTGCAGCTGCGCGAGGTCGCGCGGCTCTCCTCCGAGGGCGTCTCTCTCGAGGGCATCGCGCGCATCCTGCAGCTCGAGAACCAGGTGCAGTCGCTCTCGCAGCGGGTGCGCGAGCTGGAGTCGGCCCTCGCCGACGAGCTCCTGAACCGGCCGGGCCGCCGCGTGTTCGCCGCCGGACTCGAGGGGGACGTGGTCACTCTGCGCCACGGCACGCGCGCGCAGCGCCGGACCGAGCTGGTCGTCTGGCGCCCCGCGCCACGATCAGGGGCCGCCGACGACGCCACACCCTGAACGAGGGGTAGCCTGACCGGGCGCCGCCCCGTCATCGCGGCGCCTGCCCCTCCGCTCGGGGCGGAGAGCAGGAGGACCGCCGTGGACCACGACAGCAGCACCCCGCGCGACGAGCGCGACGCCCGCCGGGAGCAGGCCGCCCAGGAGCAGGCGTCGGACGCCTCGCGACAGGAGCAGGCCCCGAACGCCACGCGCGCGTCCCGCAGGACGCCCGTCGTCCCCGACAACGGGTTCTCCCGCGAGTCCTACGCGATCCACGCCACCCGCAGCGACCTCCCCCTCTTCTCGGATGCGCTGAACGCCGGCCGCGACGACTCCGGCTGGCTGTCGTCGCTCTCGAGCACCCTCGCCGGACCCACCGGGCCGGTCGGCTCCCCGGACTCGGCCGCCGAGACGGCGCAGGCCGCGCTCGACCGCCGCACCCGCCGTCGGAGAGAGGAGTCCGACTCCTGAGCCGCGGCTCCGGCTAGTCGCGCAGGCGCGTGGCGGCCATCCGGGCGTCGACCAGGCGGCCGCCGCTGAGGCGGGCGAGGATCACGGAGCCGAACGGCAGCGCGCGCACGAGGGGCAGACCCTCGACCCGCTCCTCGTCCGTGTAGCCGAGGAGGACGTACATCCCGACCACGGCGATCGCGGCGATCGTCGCGACCCGCGCCGGGATCTGGTCCATCGTGCCGCCTCCGCCGTCGATCGGCTCGGCGAGCGTGACGCACATGAGGAAGATCGACGCGTAGACCGCCAGATGCACGTGGGAGCGGCTCCACGGGCGCGCGAGCGCGGCGATCGGCAGGATCCAGAGGGCGTACCAGGGGTGGATGGCGGTCGACGCCGTCACGAACGCGAGCAGCGCGCCGGACAGGCGGGCGAGCGGATCGATGGAGCGCCGCGACAGCATGAGGCGCGCAGCGATCAGGCCGGCGAGCCCGAGCGCGAGGATCTTGACCACGGCGATCGCCGCGGCGGGGTCGTGACCGGTGAACTCGACGGCGCGGGAGACCGAGACCGTGACGAACGACATCGGCGCGTACCAGTGCAGGATCGAGCCGGGCACGACCATCGCCGCGACCCAGCCGACCCCGACGCCCGCGAGCAGCCCGACGGCGACCACGAGGCCGAGCGCTCCGGCGCCCGTCCAGAGCCAGCCGCGGGTGCGCTCGCGCCACGTCGCGTCGTGGCGCAGCCACAGGAGCGCGAGCACGGGGAGCGCGATCACGGCGATCGGCTTGATCGCGATCGCTCCGGCCATCAGCACGACGGCGGCGATGCGCCGGTCGGTCTGGGCGTAGTAGAGCGACGCGAGGATGAGCGCCAGCATCACGGAGTCGTTGTGGCCGGCGACGACGAAGAGCACGAGGGTCAGCGGGTTGGCGACGATCGTCCAGGCGGTGAGCGGGACCGAGAGGCCGCGCAGGCGCGCCAGGCGGAGCGCGTAGACGGCCATGACGGCCACGCCCGCGACCGACACGGCGCGGAGCATCGCGATCGAGAGCTCCGGTGCGCCGTAGCCGGCGAACTGCACGGCGGTGCGCTCGATCAGGAGGTAGAGGGGCCCGTAGGGCGTGGGCGTGTCGGCCCAGAGCGGGTCGACGCCGAGGTCGAACCAGCCCGGGAGCGTCGCGACGCCGTGGGTGTAGGGGTCGATGCCCTGGGTCATCAGGCGACCCTGCGCCACGTAGGAGAACATGTCGTGGCTGAACAGCGGCACCGTCACGAGGAGCGGAGCGGTCCAGGCGAGGGCCGCCACCACGATGGTGCGGACGGAGCCGGGGCCCGCCGCGAGCGCGACCGTGCGCAGGCGGAGCCACGCGATCAGCAGCAGCATCCCGCCGCCCACGACGAGGGCGCCGCTGGACTCGGTGAGCCAGCCCGTGGCGCGGATCGAGGCGACGAGAGGCCAGTCGCGGATGGGCGAGCCGGCGGGCAGGTAGCCCACGCCGAGCGAGCCGAGGAGGATCGCGATCGAGCCCAGCAGGCCCGTCGCCAGCGGTGCGGCCTCCATGAAGCGGAGCCGCGGTCGGCGCTGCCGTCCCGTTGCCCGGGCCGTGTCCGGCCGCTCGATCGTCCCCCGTGAAGCCATCGGAGCCACGCTAAAGGATGGGACTCCGAAGTGCATGGACGGCCGGTGAACGGTTGATCAGTCGGCGCTCAGGTTGTACAAGCACCCGCACGCGCACCGATCAGGGCAGGCGCGGCACCGGGGCCGGCTCCGCGAAGCGCAGCTGGTTGCCGAACGGATCGATCACGTCGAGCGCGAAGCCGAACGGCGTGCGGGTGATCCGCGGGTTGAGGTAGGGGTACGCCTTCGCGTCGAGCTCGGCGTGCAGCTCGCGGACACCGCGGAGGGCGACGTGCACCGCGGCGCCGGGACTGCCGTCGCGGTGGTGCTCGCTGAGGTGCAGGCGGAGCCCCGAGCGCGACACCTGCAGGTAGAGGGGGGCGTCGAGCGCGGCGCGGTGCTCCCAGTCCACCTCGAAGCCGAGGTAGTCGACGTAGAACTCGCCCGCCTTGGCGACCGAGAAGATCCGCAGGATCGGCACGGCCGCCTCCAGTCGCACCGGCTCGAGCCGGTCCGGCTCCTCCGCGCTCGACCGGTCCCGTGCACGCCGTCTCGTCTCCACGCCACGAGGCTAGCCGCCCCGCGGCCGGCCCGGCGCCGGAGGGTCAGTCGACGAGATCGAGACCGCGCAGCAGCCGGAGGGTCTCGACCCCGGCGGGCGGGCAGCGGCCCGCATCGGAGCCGTCGACCCAGTGCAGCGAGTCGATCTCGCCGCTCGGGCGCGCCTCCCGGTCGAGCTCGGCGGCGAAGACGCTCATGTGGACCTCCCGCCCCTCCGGCTCGCCGTGCGCCTGGGTGCGGACGGTGAACAGGGGCTCGAGGCCGAGCGCGACGGCGCCGAGCTCCTCGCGGGCCTCGCGGGCCGCCGCCTCGATCCCGCTCTCGCCCTCGTCGACCTTGCCGCCGGGGAGGTAGAGGACGTCGCGGCCCCGCGCCGTGACCATCAGGACGCGCCGGTCGCGGAGGACGGCGACGGCGGACACGACGATCGGCGGGAGGGTGCTCATCCGCTCATCATGCCCGCCGCGGGCGGACCGTCGCGGCGCCCCCGCGGCTACCATGGGGGCACACCAGAAGGACGCGCGCAGCCGGCGCGCGCCGGGGCCCCGTGCGCCCGAACAGCTGAGGAGCAACCCGTGGCAGAACCCACCACCCTCGACAAAGTCATCACCCTCGCGCAGCACAGGGGATTCGTCTTCCCCTCGGGTGAGATCTACGGGGGCACCCGCTCGGCGTGGGACTACGGGCCGCTCGGCGTGGAGTTCAAGGAGAACATCAAGCGCCAGTGGTGGAAGACCTTCGTGCAGGGCCGGGGCGACGTCGTCGGCCTGGACTCCGCGGTCATCCTGCCCACGGCGATCTGGCACGCCTCGGGACACGTCGGCGTCTTCTCGGACCCGCTGACCGAGTCGCTGATCACCCACAAGCGCTACCGCGCCGACCACCTCTTCGAGAAGTACGAGGAGGTCAACGGCCACCCGCCCGTGAACGGCCTCGCCGACATCCCGGACCCGGAGCACCCCGACAAGGTCGGCCAGTGGACCGAGATCAAGCAGTTCTCGGGCCTGATGAAGACCTACCTCGGCGTCGTCGACGACGAGTCGGGTCTGCACTACCTGCGTCCCGAGACCGCCCAGGGCATCTTCACCAACTTCGCGAACGTGCTGCAGAGCGCCCGTCGCAAGCCGCCCTTCGGCATCGGCCAGATCGGCAAGGCGTTCCGCAACGAGATCACCCCCGGCAACTTCATCTTCCGCACCCGCGAGTTCGAGCAGATGGAGCTCGAGTTCTTCGTCGAGCCCGGCACGGACGAGGAGTGGCAGGAGACCTGGATGCAGCTCGCCTGGGACTGGTTCGTCGGGCTCGGGATGAACCCCGAGAACATCCGGCAGTACGAGCACCCGAAGGACAAGCTCTCCCACTACTCCAAGCGCACCGTCGACATCGAGTACCGCTTCAGCTTCGCCTCGGGCGAGTGGGGCGAGCTGATGGGAGTCGCGAACCGCACCGACTACGACCTCAAGACGCACATCGAGCACTCGGGCAAGGACCTCTCGTTCTTCGACCAGAACAAGAACGAGCGCTACGTGCCGTTCGTGATCGAGCCGTCGTTCGGCCTCACCCGCGCGCTCATGGCGTTCCTCGTCGACGCCTACGAGGAGCAGGAGCTGCCGCCGAACGCCAAGGGCAAGGTCGAGACGCGGACCGTGCTGCACCTCGACCCGCGCCTGGCGCCGGTGAAGGTGGCCGTGCTGCCGCTCTCGCGCAACGAGGCCCTCTCGCCGCTCGCGCGCCGCGTCGCCGACCAGCTGCGCCAGCTCTGGAACGTCGACTTCGACGACTCCGGAGCGATCGGCCGCCGTTACCGCCGCCAGGACGAGATCGGCACCCCGTACTGCGTGACCGTCGACTTCGACTCGCTCGAGGACGACGCCGTGACCGTCCGCGACCGCGACACGATGAAGCAGGAGCGCATCCCGCTCGAGCAGCTCGAGTCGTACCTCTTCACCGGGCTCCGCGGGGCCTGACGCTCCTCCCGGGACGCCGCCGACCGGACGGGCCGGCGGCGTCCCGGAGGGCGCGGACCAGCCGGCCCTGCGGTCAGCGCTCGCGGGCGAGCAGGGCGAAGACGAGGGTCGAGGTCCACTCGCCCTTGCAGAACTCGTCCTCCCGGTGGTGCGCCTCGGGGCGCATCCCGAGGCGCTCGCAGAGGCGGGCGGAGGCGGTGTTCCGAGCGTCGAGCTGCGCGATCACGCGGTGGGCGCCGAGGGTGTCGAACGCGAGGTCGAGCAGCGCCCGGGCGGCCTCGGTCGCGTAGCCGCGCCCCTGCGCCTCCGGGTGCAGCACCCAGCCGATCTCGACCGCCTCCTGCTCGACGGACGTCGCGATGAGCGTGAGGTCGCCGATCATCCGCCCGGCGAGGACGCCCTCCCGGGGGACGATCGCCAGCACGGCCACGTCGCCGTCAGCGGCGAGCCGTGTCGAGGGGAGGCGGCACTGCAGGTGCGCCCGCGACTCCTCGGGCGTGCGCACCGGCCAGCGGAGGAACCGGACGGCGTCGGCGTCGCCCTGGTAGCGCGCGTGGTCCTCGGCGTCCTCCGGTCCGAGGGGACGCAGGAGCAGGCGCTCCGTGAGCAGCGGCGCGGAGCACAGCGGTTCCGCGTCGAAGGGGAGCCGGAGGCTCACGCGGTGGCGGCGTCAGAGTCGGGGCGCGCGGCGGCGGGCTCGGCCGGGACCTCGATGCCGAAGAGCGCCTCGAGCCCGGTGAGGTACGCCTCCTGCGCTCCGGCGCGCGCGTAGTCGCGGGCGCGGACGCTCGGGGTGTGCAGCAGCACGCCGGCGAGGTGGCGGAGCGCCTGCTCGGTGCGGCCGTCCTCGTCGCCGCGCGAGCGGGCCCGCTCGATCTCGGCGTCGAGCGCGTCGAACACGTGAGCGCGCAGGGCGACGACGGCCGGAGTGAGGCTCTTCTCGTCGGCGACGTCCGAGAACTTCCGGGCCGCCTTGTCGACGAGCGCGCGCGCCTGCTGCGACGCGTCGAGCACGTCGAGAGGCGCGTGCAGGCTGATCGTCTCGAGGTCGAGGAGCTCGACGCCGGCGACCGAGGTGACGTCGGAGGCGACGTTGCGCGGCAGGCCCAGGTCGATCACGAGCTGGCGCTCGCGGGAGAAGCCCTGGAGGCGCCCGGCGGCGAGCAGGGCGGCGTCGAGCACCGGCTCCTGGGTCGTGGTGCAGGTGATGACGATGTCGGCCGAGACCGCCTCGAGCGCGAGATCGGCGGCGGCGATGGGCCGGAGCGAGCGGCGGGCGGCGAAGCCCTCGGCGCGGCCGGAGGGGGAGTGCACGGCGATGTCCACCACTCCGCGGTCGCGCAGGGCCGCGACGGTCGCCCGCGCGTAGCTGCCGGTGCCGACGAGGAGGACGCGGGCGGCCCGCCAGTCGGTGACGCGGCTCGCGGCCAGGTCGAGCGCGAGGCGCACGATCGAGCGGCCGGCGCTGCCGAGGCCGGTGCGGTTCTTGATGCCGCGCGAGGTCTGCGAGGCGCGCTGGAACAGCCGCTCGAGCTCGGAGGAGGTGGTGCCGAGGCGGCGCGCCTCCTCGAGGGACCGGCGGACCTGGCCCGCGATCTCGCCCTCGCCGACCACGACGGACTCGAGCCCGCTGGAGACGGCGAAGAGGTGCTCGGCCACCCGGTCGCCCGAGACGACGTCGACGCTCCCGCGCAGCTCGTCCTGCTCGACGCCGGTCGCGGCGCTGACGGCGGCGGTGGCGGCCTCGACGGCGACGGCCTGCGCGGCGGTCAGCGGCTCCTCGATGTCGAGGTAGGCCTCGAAGCGGTTGCAGGTCGCGACGACGACGGCTCCGGAGACGAAGTCGATCCCCTCGGAGAGGGCCGCGGTCACGGCGGAGGAGTCGACGGAGAGCTTCTCGAGGAGATCGAAGCTGGCGTTCTTGTGCGACGCCGTCAGACACAGAAGCACCACGTCAGTCTACGCGCGCTCTGCGGGGCGGGGTCCCCGGACTGGGGAGGAATGCACGGATGCGCCTGGAATAATGCCGCGGTGACCTCCCCCACCGACGGCCTGCTCGATCCGCTGCACCCCCTCTCCGCCGGCCGCACGGCCGACTCGCTGCTCCTGCGCGCCTACCGCTCCGAGCGGGGCGAGAGGACGCCCGTCTGGTTCATGCGCCAGGCCGGCCGCAGCCTCCCGGAGTACCGGGCCCTGCGCACCGACACGAAGATGCTCGACGCCTGCCTCGACCCGGCGCTGGCGAGCGAGATCACCCTGCAGCCGGTGCGGCGCCACGGAGTGGACGCGGCCATCTTCTTCAGCGACATCGTGATCCCGCTGCGGCTCGCGGGCGTCGGCGTCGACATCGTCCCCGGGCGCGGTCCGGTGCTCGAGAAGCCGGTGCGCACGGCCGCCGACGTCGCCGAGCTCGCCTCGATCGACCCGTCCGTGCTCGACGAGACGCTCGAGCCCATCCGCGAGGGCGTGCGCCGCACCGTCGCGGGCCTCGGCGACACTCCGCTCATCGGCTTCGCCGGCGCTCCCTTCACCCTGGCCGCCTACCTGGTGGAGGGCGGCCCGTCCAAGGACCACCTGCGCGCGCGGACGATGATGCACGCCGACCCCGCCGCCTGGGCCCAGCTGATGGAGTGGACCGCCGAGGTCACGGGCCGCTTCCTCCGCGCGCAGGTGCTCGCCGGGGCCAGCGCCGCGCAGCTCTTCGACTCCTGGGCCGGGGCGCTCTCGCTCTCGGACTACACGACCCACGTCGCTCCCGCCTCCGCGCGCGCCCTCGTCCACGTGCGCGACCTCGCGTTCGACCACGGGGAGACGCGCCGCAACGTCCCGATCGTGCACTTCGGCGTCGGCACCGGCGAGCTGCTCGGAGCGATGCACGGCATCGGCGCCGACGTGGTGGGCGTCGACTACCGGATCCCGCTCGACGAGGCCAACCACCGCCTCGGCGGCTTCGTGCCGGTGCAGGGCAACGTCGACCCGGCGCTGCTGACCGCGCCGTGGGAGGTCCTCGAGTCCCACGTCGACGACGTGCTCCGCCGGGGCCTGAGCGCCCCCGCGCACGTGCTCAACCTCGGCCACGGCGTGCCGCCCGAGACCGACCCCGACGTGCTCACGCGCCTCGTCGCGTTCGTGCACGCCTGGCGGCCGTGAGCGAGGAGCGCCCCCGCGACGCGGCGTCGTACGACGTCGCGGTCGTCGGCGGCGGAGTGGCGGGGCTCGCCGCCGCCGCGGAGTGCCTGCGCATCGGCCTGCGCGTCGTGGTGCTCGAGGCGGGGGAGCGGGTCGGCGGCTCCGTCTCTCCGCTCGCCCTGGCCGGAGCCGCGCTCGACGCGGGCGCCGAGAGCTTCGCCACCCGCGGCGGCCACGTCGAGCGGGCGCTCGCCGCGCTGACCCTCGACGGCGTCCCGCTCGCCGAGTCGATCGTCGAGCCCCGGACGCACGGCTCGTGGCTGCACCTCTCGGGCGGCCGCTCCGTGCCGTCGCCCCGGGCCGGCATCCTCGGCATCCCCGGCACGCCGCTCGCCCCCGACGTCGTGCGGGCGATCGGCCGCCGCGGCGCCTGGCGCGCCTGGCTCGACACCCTGATGCCGGTGCTGCGCATCGGCCGCGCGCACTCCCTCGCCGAGCTGGTGCGCACCCGGATGGGCGAGCGCGTGCTCGAGGACCTGGTCGCGCCGGTCGTCTCCGGCGTCTACTCGAGCCGGCCGGACGACATCGACGTCGACCTGGCCGCACCCGGACTGAACGGCGCGCTCACCCGCGCGGGCTCCCTCGCCCGGGCCGTGGCCGCCCTCCGCGCGAACCTCCCGGCCGGAGTCGCGGTCCGCGGGCTCGAGGGCGGGATGCACCGCCTGGTCGCCGCGCTGGTCCAGCGGATCGACTACCTCTCCGGCGAGATCCGCACCGGCGCCTCCGTGCAGCGGCTCGAGGGCTCCGACGGGGACTTCGTCCTGACCCTCGCCGACGGCGCTCTGAGCGCCCGAGCGGTGATCGTCTCGACCCCGGAGCGCGACGCCCGGGCGCTGCTCGCCGGCCTCGCTCCCGCCGTCGCGGAGCGCGCCGACGAGGCGCCCCACGACTCCGTCGAGCTGGTGACCCTGGTCCTCGACGACGCCCGCCTGGACGCAGCCCCCCGCGGCTCCGGCGTGCTCGTGGCGCCCACCGCCACCGACGTCACGGCCAAGGCGATCACGCACGCGACCGCGAAGTGGGACTGGCTGGCCGCCTCCCTCCCTCCCGGCCGCCACGTGCTGCGCCTCTCCTACGGGCGCCCGGGCGAGCGCCCGCCGCTCGAGGGGCGCACCGATGCCGAGGCGGCCGCGATCGCCCTGCTCGACGCCTCGACGCTGCTCGGACTCGCCCTCGATCCGGCCTCGCTCGTCGACTCCGCCCGGGTGCGCTGGGCCAACGTCCGCCCCGCCGCGGCGCTCGGCCGCCGCGCGCACCTGGAGGCGTTCCGCGAGGCGCTCCTCCCGATCGAGGGAGTCGCCGTGACCGGCACCTGGATCGCGGGCACGGGCCTCGCCTCGGTGCTCCCGCACGCCGCCGAGACGGCCGCCCTTATCCGGCGCCGACTGGTGCGTCAAGGAGTCGGGCTGCCGAGCGACGCCCGCGACGCCGACGGCTACTCTTAGGCCCAGGCATCCGCGCGAGCGCGCGGCGTGCCCCGGCACGAGTGGTCACCGACCGCGTGGACGATCGCGAGAGCGACCCAGGACGAGGAGTAGGCGTGAAGGGCAAGATTCTTTTCGTGGCAGGAGCCGCAGCCGGGTACGTGCTGGGAGCACGCGCCGGCCGCAAGCGGTACGAGCAGATCGCCTCGGCGGCAGGCCGCTTCTGGCGGACCCAGCCGGTGCAGGACGTCGCGGGCGCCGTCGGCGGTGCCGCGAAGACCCAGCTGAGCAGCGTCTCGGACAAGGCGTACGAGGTCGTGCGCTCGGTGGTCGTCAAGGCCGTGTCCGGCGGCAGGAAGGCCCAGGGAGCGAGCGACGCGGAGGCGTCGGCGGCCGCCCGCAAGGCGGCCTCGAAGGTCGACGAGGCCGCGGCGTCGGCCGGCTCCGGCGGGTCGACGACGTCCACCTCCACCAGCAGGGCCTAGTGCTCATCCCTCCGGCCGTGCCAGGCGCGCGCCGGCCGGCACGTCCCACCCTCGAGGAGCTCCCGTGGTGAACGAACGCAATCCCAAGAACGCCCGATCACTGGGAGAGCTGGTCAGCGACCTGCCCGGCCTCGTGATCGAGCTCGTCAAGGCCGAGGTCGCCTCGCTGAAGAACGAGCTGGCGGGCAAGGCGAAGAGCGCGGGTCTGGCCGTCGGCCTGTTCGCGGTCGCGGCCTTCCTCCTCCTGACCGCGTGGGCGACGCTGGTCGCCTTCGCGATCATCGGCATCGCCTCCTGGCTGCCGGCCTGGCTGTCGGCGCTGATCGTGACGGTCTTCTTCCTCCTGGTGGCCGTGATCCTCGCCCTCGTCGGCGTGCGCACCATCAAGAAGGCCGTGCCGCCGGTGCCGCAGGACTCGATCGACAGCATCAAGAAGGACGTCCAGGCGTTCAAGGGAGTGGGCAGCTATGACAACTGAGCGATCCGTCAGCAGCACCACGCCCCGCTTCGTCGACCCGGCGGAGCTGAAGCCCGGCCAGCTGAAGGCCGACATCGAGCGCGCTCGCTCCGAGCTCGCCGCGACCCTCGACGCGATCGAGTACAAGGTCAACGTGCCGCGCAAGGTGCGTACCGCCCAGCGGACGATCGAGCGCAAGCTCCAGGTGGTGCGCCGCCAGAACCCCTCCGCGCTGATCGCCGGAGCGGTCGGCGCCGCCGCCGCCGTGGGCCTCGTCGTCTGGGGCGTCGCGAAGCAGATCATCGAGGACTGAGTGCCGGAGGGCCCGGGGCGCTAGCGTCCCGGGCCCTCCGGCGCCAGAGCCCCCGCCGCTTTTGTGCATCGGCACGAGCGGAGGGATGATGGATCAATGACCGATCAGACCGCCGGCACGGCGGGTCCCGTTCAGTCCGCCCCCGACACGAGCGCCGCCGCTCCGGCGCCGCAGCCCCCCGCCGATCAGGATCACTCCGATCAGGCCCTGGGATACACGCTCTGGGCGGTTCTCCGCAGGGATCCCGCACGTCCGTTCACCCTCTCCAGCGACGCCGTGGATCCCGCGGTGAAGCAGTACGAGCACCTCGTCGCCCAGCTCGAGGGCGAGGGCGTGACCGTCCGCGGCACCTACGACGTCTCGGCCCTGCGCGCCGACGCCGACATCATGCTGTGGCTCACGGGCCCGGCGCCCGAGGAGCTGCAGCGGGCCTACCGCGAGCTGCGGCGCACGGAGCTGCTGGTCGGCCTCCTGCCGACGTGGAACGCGATGGGCGTGCACCGCGACGCCGAGTTCAGCTCGAACCACCTCCCCGCCTACATGCGCGGGAAGGCGCCGGCCCGCTGGCTCACGGTCTACCCCTTCGTCCGCTCCTACGAGTGGTACATCCTCCCCGAGGAGGAGCGCCGCGCGATGCTCGCCCAGCACGGGCGCCAGGGCTCGCGGTTCCGCTCCGTCCTGACCAACACGGTCGCCTCGTTCTCGCTCGGCGACTACGAGTGGATCCTCGCCCTCGAGGACGAGGAGCTCGTCAACCTCGTCGACCTCATGCGCGACCTGCGCGCCACGGAGGCCCGCCGCCACGTGCGCGAGGAAGTCCCCTTCTACACAGGACGGCGCATCGACGCCGACCAGATCGCCGAGGTGCTCCGATGAGCGACACGACCAGCGAGCCGATCCTCGTCCGCGGGGCCACCCCTGCGGCGGCGTCCGGCCCCGAGCACGTCGAGGTCCCCGTGGCCTACGACGCGATCCTCCTCGCCGGCTTCGGCGGGCCCGAGGGTCAGGACGACGTCATCCCGTTCCTCCGCAACGTCACCCGCGGCCGCGGCATCCCGGAGGAGCGCCTCGAGGAGGTCGCCCACCACTACCGCCACTTCGGCGGCGTCAGCCCGATCAACGCGCAGAACCGCGCGTTGAAGAAGGCGCTCGAGGCCGAGCTCGCGAACCGCGGCATCGACCTCCCCGTGCTCTGGGGCAACCGCAACTGGGCGCCCTACATGAGCGAGGCCGTCGCCGAGGCGAAGGAGCGCGGATTCACCAACCTGCTCGCCATCGCCACCAGCGCGTACTCCTCCTTCTCGTCCTGCAGGCAGTACCGCGAGGACTACGCGGCGGCGCTCGACGCGACCGGCCTCGAGGGCGAGCTGCGGATCGACAAGGTGCGCCAGTTCTTCGACCACCCCGGCTTCGTGATGCCGTTCATCAAGGCCGTCCACGACGGGCTTGACGAGCTGCGCGAGCGGATGCCCGACCTCGATGTCACGTCCGAGGTGGAGGTGCTGTTCTCGACGCACTCGATCCCCATGGCCGACGCCGAGCGCAGCGGACCCCACGAGCGCCACGACGACGGCACCGTCGTCGACGTGCACGAGTTCGGACCGGGCGGCGCCTACGAGGCGCAGCACCTCGCCGTCGCCGAGGTCGTCATGGCCGCCGCCACGGACGAGGACGCGCCCTGGCAGCTGGTCTACCAGTCGCGCTCCGGCCCGCCCACCCAGCCCTGGCTCGAGCCGGACATCAACGACGCCATCGCGGAGCTGCCGGCCCGCGGCCGCCGCGCGCTGCTGATCGTCCCGCTCGGCTTCGTGTCCGACCACATGGAGGTCATGTGGGACCTCGACAACGAGGCCCTCGAGACCTCGGAGGAGCACGGACTCGTCGCGCTCCGCGTCGCGACCCCCGGCACGGACCCGGTCTACGTCTCCGGCCTGGTCGACCTGGTCCTCGAGCGCGTCAACGGCGTGCCGACCGAGGACCGGGCCTCGATGACGGCGCTCGGCCCCTGGTACGACGTCTGCCGCCCCGGCTGCTGCGAGAACGTGCGAGCGGGGTTCAAGCCCGCCCTGGCGGGAATCGCACCGTGATGAGGAGTCGTCTGTCGTGAGCATCAGAGTCGGCACCCGCGCGAGCGCGCTCGCGGTGGCGCAGACCCGGATGACGGCCGATCTGATGTCGGCCGCCGCGGGGGTCCCCGTGGAGCTGGTGCGCATCGAGTCGGACGGTGACCGCATGCGCGGCTCGCTCGCCTCCCTCGGCGGCACCGGCGTGTTCGTCAGCGCCCTGCGCGACGCGCTGCTCGCCGGGCGCTGCGATGCGATCGTGCACTCGCTGAAGGACCTGCCCACCGCTGCGGTGGAGGGCCTGCTGCTCGGAGCGGTCCCCGAGCGGGAGGACCCGCGCGACGCGCTCTGCGCCCGCGACGGGCTCACCCTGGCGACCCTGCCGGTCGGAGCCCGCGTGGGCACGGGCTCGCCCCGTCGGCGCGCGGCGCTGCTGGCCGCCCGTCCGGACCTCGAGATCGTGGACATCCGCGGCAACATCGACACCCGGCTCCGGAGGGTGCTGCCCGGCAGCGACTCGCCGCTGGACGCGATCGTGCTCGCCCTGTCCGGCCTGCGCCGCCTCGGCCGGGTCGACGCGATCACCGAGGTGCTCGGCTTCGACGTCTCCCCGCACGCCCCCGGTCAGGGAGCGCTGGCCATCGAGGTGCGCGACGAGGAGCCGTCGGAGGAGCTGCGTGCCGCTCTCGCGGCGGTCGAGCACGTGCCGACCCGCGCGGCGATCACGGCCGAGCGCTCGCTCCTCGCCTCCCTCGAGGCCGGGTGCGCCGCTCCGATCGGAGCCTCCGCGGTCGTCGAGGAGGACCGCGTGGTCCTGCACGGCGTGGTCTTCGCCGTCGACGGTACGGCGTCCCTCGCACGGGAGGTCGCGGAGCCGGTCGATAACGGTTCGGTCGGCGGTGGTCGACACCGGGCGGATCCGCAGTATGGTGGTCGCGAACTGCCCGTCGTCGAAGCCGCGTTCCGTTGCGGCTCTCTGCTCGCTGACGCGCTTCTCGGTGCGGGTGCCGCCGAACTCGCACCCCTGGGAGCCCCTTCGTGATCGTCCCCGCCGCCTACTCCCAGTGGGAGAAGCCGCTGCAGGGGTGGCGCATCCTCGTCCCCCGCGGAGGCCCGTGGGGGGACGGTGTCGCCGCCGCTCTCCGTGCCAAGGGAGCCTCGCCCGTCGTCGCTCCGATGATCAACTTCGCGCCGACCGACGACTTCCCGGCGCTCGAGCAGGCCCTCGCCGACCTCGAGGCCGGCGCCTTCGACTGGATGACCGTCACGAGCGCCACCACGGTCGACGTCCTGTCCCTCCTGCGCACCACCGTGCCCGCGAGCACCAAGGTGGCGGCGGTCGGCGAGACCACGGCGGCCGCGCTCGTCGCCGCCGGGTACTCCGTCGACCTCGTCCCCTCCGAGGACAACTCCGCCCGCGGCCTCCTGGCCGAGTGGGAGGAGGCCACCGGCGGCCGACACCCCCTGCGCGTGCTGACGCTGCGGTCCGAGATCGCCAAGCCGCTGCTCACCGAGGGCCTCACCCGCATCGGGCACGACGTGCGCTCCGTGGTCGCCTACCGCACGGTCGGCGTCCCGGTGGAGGAGCGCGTCGTGGCGGATGTCGCCGGCGGAGCCGTGCACGCGATCCTCGTCACCTCGGGCAGCGTCGCGGAGCAGGTCCAGAAGCAGCTCGGCCCGGTGCCCGAGTCGATCCTCGTCGCCGCGATCGGCCCGCAGACCGCGAAGGACGCCCGCGCCTTCGGCCTGCGCGTCGACGTCGTCGCCGACGAGCGCTCGGCCTCCTCCCTCATCGACGCGGTCGCCGCCGTCGCCACGGAGCGCGCTCCCCGCTGAGCCGCCTCCCCAGCGCGACGTCGGCCGGGAGGGGCGGGCCCCGCCCCACAGGCCGGGGACCCGCCTCTCGGCTGACGTCCTGCGTCCGGAGCACCTCCACGGGGTGGGGCGTCCGCGCTCCCGGGAGGTGCTCGGCGGGGCGGGATTACGCTGGAGGATATGACTGCCATCCGCCCGCGCCGCCTCCGCACGACCCCCGCACTCCGCCGTCTCGTCCAGGAGACGCGCATCCACCCGGCGCAGCTGATCCTGCCCCTCTTCGTGGCCGAGGGGATCACCGAGGCCCGGCCGATCGGGTCGATGCCGGGGGTGATGCACCACTCGCTGGACAGCGTCCGCGGAGCGGTGACGGAGGCGGCCGAGGCGGGGATCGGCGGCGTGATGCTGTTCGGCGTGCCCACTACGCGCGACGCGGTCGGCTCCGGTGCGACCGACCCCGACGGCGTGCTCATTGCCGCGACGCGGGTCGTCGTGGAGGAGGTCGGCGACGCGCTGGTCGTGCAGACCGACCTGTGCCTGGACGAGTTCACCGACCACGGACACTGCGGCGTGCTCGACGACCGGGGGCGCGTCGACAACGATGCCACGCTCCTCCGCTACGAGGAGATGGCGCTCGCCCAGGCCGAGGCCGGCTCCCACCTGCTCGGGCTCTCGGGAATGATGGACGGCCAGGTCGGAGCGATCCGCGCCGCTCTCGACGGCGCCGGGCACCTGGACACCGCGATCCTCGCGTACTCGGCGAAGTACGCCTCCAGCTTCTACGGTCCGTTCCGCGAGGCCGTGCAGTCCACGCTGGAGGGCGATCGCCGCACCTACCAGCAGGACCCGGCCAACCGCCGCGAGGGCCTGCGCGAGGCGACCCTCGACCTCGCCGAGGGAGCCGACGTGGTGATGGTGAAGCCGGCCATGAGCTACCTCGACGTGCTCTCGGACGTCGCCGCCGTCTCGGACGTGCCGGTCTGGGCGTACCAGGTGTCGGGGGAGTACGCGATGATCGAGGCCGCCGCCGCGAACGGCTGGATCTCGCGCGAGCCGGCGATCCTGGAGTCGGTCACGGGGATCCTCCGCGCGGGGGCCGACGCGGTTCTCACGTACTGGGCCGTCGAGATCGCTCGCGACCTGCTGAAGTAGCCGCTCCTCCTCCTGGGAGCGAGCCTCGGCATCTCGTCACAAAGCGCTCCTCCGGCGCGAGGGCGCCGGGCGGCGCGCGTACCCTGGAGGGGTGACCACCTCGGCGAACGACACCCTGTACGAGCGTGCCCGGCACGCGATCCCCGGAGGCGTCAACTCGCCCGTCAGAGCGTTCCGCTCGGTCGGCGGGACCCCGCGCTTCATGGTCTCGGCCGCCGGCCCGTACATCACGGACGCGGACGGGCGCGAGTACGTCGACCTCGTCTGCTCCTGGGGCCCCGCCGTCCTCGGGCACGCGCACCCCGAGGTCGTCGCGGCGGTGCAGGAGGCGGCCGCCCGCGGTCTCTCGTTCGGCGCGTCCACTCCCGCCGAGACCGACCTCGCCGAGCTGGTCGAGGCGCGGATCACGGCCGGGGGAGTCTCGCCGATCGAGAAGCTCCGCCTGGTCTCCACCGGCACCGAGGCGACGATGACAGCGATCCGCCTCGCACGCGGCGTCACCGGCCGCGACCTGCTGATCAAGTTCTCCGGCCACTACCACGGCCACTCCGACGGGCTGCTCGCCGATGCCGGCTCCGGTCTCGCGACCCTCTCGCTGCCCGCCTCCGCCGGCGTCACAGCCGCGACCGCGGCCCAGACGATCGTGCTGCCGTACAACGACCTCGAGGCGGTGCGCGCGGTCCTGGCCGAGCGCGGCGCCGACATCGCGGCGGTCATCACCGAGGCCGCGGCCGCCAACATGGGCGTCGTCGCTCCGGATCCCGGCTTCAACGCGGCCCTCGCCGACCTCGTGCACGCGAACGGCTCGTTGCTGATCATGGACGAGGTGCTGACCGGCTTCCGCGTGAGCGCCGGCGGCTGGTGGGGGCTCGAGAACCGCGGCGCCGAAGCTCCGTACCGGGCCGACCTCTACACCTTCGGCAAGGTCATCGGCGGAGGGATGCCGGTCGCGGCCCTCGGCGGCCGTGCGGACGTCATGGACCACCTGGCGCCGCTCGGGCCGGTGTACCAGGCGGGCACCCTCTCCGGGAACCCGGTCGCGGTGGCCGCGGGCATCCGGACGCTGCAGCTGGCCGACGACGCGGTCTACGCCTCGCTGGACGCCACGGCGCTGACCCTCCAGCGCGAGGTGTCGGCGGCGCTGACGGCCGAGGGCGTCGCGCACACGGTGCAGACGGCCGGGAGCCTCTTCAGCTTCATGTTCACGGACCTGGGCCGGCCGGTGCGCGACTACGCCGAGGTCCAGGCGCAGGAGTCGTTCCGCTACCCGGCGTTCTTCCACGCGATGCTCGACGCGGGCGTCTCGCTGCCGCCGTCGGTGTACGAAGCCTGGTTCGTCTCGGCCGCGCACGACGACGCGGCGATCGGACGGATCGTGGACGCGCTGCCGGCGGCGGCGAAGGCCGCGGCGGCCGCTC
Source organism: Rathayibacter sp. AY1E2 (assembly GCF_002932325.1). NCBI lineage: Bacteria > Bacillati > Actinomycetota > Actinomycetes > Micrococcales > Microbacteriaceae > Rathayibacter > Rathayibacter sp. AY1E2. The sequence continues at coordinate 116,563 of NZ_PSVO01000004.1, read as the reverse complement.
GGGCGTAGGCTCCGGGGCCACCCGCGGATCAGTCGGGAGGCGCCCGCCGCACTGGAGCGGCGGACGTCCCGCGGGCCCGGCCGCCGGCGTGCGGCGACCGGGCAGGGGCCCTCAGCCCCGGCGCGAGACCGACTTCGGCAGCACGAACACCAGCGCGAAGGCGGCGACCGCCATCAGGGTGCTGAGGAGCATCGCGGGAGCCGCGGCGTCGAGGAACCCCGAGGCGACCGTGTCCGGACCCGTGATGACGAGGCTCCCGAACAGCACGCTGCCGATGACCGCGATGCCCACGGCCGAGCCGATGCGCTGGATCGCCGAGATCACGCCGCTCGCCGCGCCCGCGTCCTGCGGGTCGACGGTCGAGACGATGAACTGCACGTTCGGGGCGATGAAGAAGCCGTTGCCGAGGCCCGCGATCAGCAGCGGCGGCAGGAGCTGCCAGTTGCTGATCGAGTCCGGGGTCGCGGTCAGCAGCACCAGCCAGACCCAGCCGAGCCCGATGGCGAGCAGTCCGCTGCCCATCACCAGGACGTTGCGCCCCAGGCGCGCGGTCATCCGGTTGCTCTGCGAGGAGCTGATGATGCTGCCGATCGCGAAGGGGATCGACACCAGGCCCGACTCGAGCGCGGTGTGGCCGAGGCCCGACTGCCAGAGCAGCGAGATGGTGAAGAAGATGCTGGTGAAGGCCGCGAAGTAGACCAGCGCGAGGATCACGCCTCCGGTGAAGGCCGGGTGGCGGAACAGCGACGGCGGCACCAGGGGAGCGCGGCCGCGGCGGACGTGGAGGACCTCCCATGCGCCGAACGCGGCGAGGAGCAGGACTCCGCCGGCGATCGAGAGGAAGGTCCACAGCGGCCAGCCCTCGTCCTCGCCCTGGATGAGCGGGACGAGCAGGGCGACCAGGCCGCCGGAGACGAGCACGAGGCCGAGCCAGTCGACGCCTCCGCTCGGGGCGCGGTCGCCGGCCTCGAGGTCGCGACGGGCGGGGAGGAGGACCGCGGCGGCGATCAGGGTCGCGACGCCGATGGGCAGGTTCACCCAGAAGACCAGGCGCCAGCCGTTCTCGTCGCCGAAGGCCTGGATGATCAGGCCGCCGATGATCGGGCCGAGCGCCGACGAGACGCCGAGGACCGCGCCCATGACCGCGAACGCCTTGCCGCGCGAGGGACCGCGGAACAGGAGCTGGATGTAGGCGTTGACCGCCGGGACGAAGACGCCGCCCGCCAGGCCCTGCACGATGCGGGCGATGACGAGCTGGGTGTCGTCCGCGGCCAGTCCGCACGCGAAGCTGGCGACGGTGAAGAGGGCGATGCCGCTGACGAAGACCCACTTGTGCCCGAAGCGGTCGCCGAGGCGGCCGGCGGGGATCAGGGCGAGGCCGAACGCGAGGGCGTAGCCGGAGATGATCCAGGAGAGCGTCGACTCGGAGGCGTCGAGCGTGGTGCGGATGGTGGGCAGCGCCACGTTCACGATGGTCGTGTCGAGCAGGGCGATGAACATGCCCGCGAGCAGGACGATCAGCGAGCGCCAGGCGCGCTTGTCGGGGGCGGGAGGGGCGCCGGTCGATCGGGCGGTCGACGTCTCGGTCATCGCAGGAGTGCCTTTCGAGCAGGGGGGGAGGGGTGGTCCGTCAGACCTGTTCGAGGGACGCGACCGGATGTGAATGCTCGCAGGAGAAACCGGGTTTCCGCACGCCGGGATCTGTGGGGGCCTTCAGGCGGAGGGCTCGCCGCAGGCTCGCCTCGCGGGGCGTCAGCGGATGCGCGACTCCGCCAGACGGGCGCAGTCGATGCAGAGCTCGGCCGTGGGCCGGGCGGCGAGGCGGGCGGCCCCGATCGGGCGGCCGCACGAGGCGCAGTCCCCGTAGCCGCCGGTGCCGAGGCGGGCGCGAGCGGCGTCGAGCTCGCGCGCCGTGCGGGCGAGAGCGTCGCGGACTCCGGCCATCCGCGACCACTCGGCCGAGAGCGGCGTGCCCTCCGGGTCGTGCTCGTCATCGGCGGTGCCGTCGGCACGGTCGCGCAGGAGCTCGGCCAGCGAGGCCTCGAGCCGGGCCGCCTCGTCGCGCGTCTCGGCCTGCCGCTCGGCCAGCAGCGCGTCGAGGAGGCGCGCCTCGTCCGGATCCATCGGCATCCGACCATGCTGCCACCCACGCGAGCGGCGGGGCATCGTTGTGCGATCCGGCGCTGACCCGGCGGCGGGCGGCGGGGCAGACTAGAGGCATGCCCGTCGTGACCGTGCTCCCCGACCGCCTCGAACTCCGCCTCACCGCGGCCGAGCGACTGCTCGCGTTCCACCGCAGCGACGTCGTCGTCGACCGGTCGAGCATCCGCTCGGCGACGGTCACCGAGGACCCCTGGATCTGGGTGCGGGGCATCCGCGCGCCGGGCACCGCGGTGCCGCTCACGCTCGCGGCCGGCACGTGGAAGTTCCACGGCGGCAAGGACTTCCTGCTGATCAAGCGCACCGCCTCGGCCGTCGTGATCGACCTGGTCGACGAGGACTACTCCCGCCTGATCGTGAGCACCAAGCACGCTCCCGAGCTGATCGCGGCCCTCCAGCTGGGGACGACGACCGCGGCGATCCCCGTGATCGAGACCGACGACCTCGTGATCGTCGCCGAGGTCGCCGAGCAGGCGGAGCGGGCCCAGGCGGCCGCCGCGGAGAAGCGCGCGAAGACGAAGGCGAAGGCGGCGGAGGCCGCGGCCGTGGCCGCGGAGGCGGCGGGTCCGGCGACGGTGGTCGAGGGTCAGGAGGCGGCGAGCGGCGGGAGCGCGGCGGCCGCGGCGACCGCGGCTCCGGAGGCGGACGGCGCCGCGGAGGACGTCGCGGCGCCGACGGAGTCAGCAGCGGGGGCCGCTCCGAAGAGCCCGAAGGCCGCTCCGAAAACGAGTGCTCGGACCGCCGCGAGCACGCCGGCCGAGTCCGGGGCTTCCGCGCCCGTGGACGTCATCGGCTCCGAGCCGATCGACTCCGCAGCTCCGGTGAAGCCCGCCGAGCCGAAGCCCGCCGAGCCGAAGCCCGCCGAGAAAAAGTCCGCGGGATCGAAGCCCGCCGAGCCGAAGCCCGCCGGATCCGAGTCCGCCGAGCCCGCCCCCGCGAAGCCGGGGCCGGCCGCGAAGCCCGCGCCGAAGCCCCGCACGCCGGCGAAACCCCGCGCCGCGCGCCCCGACTCCTCCGTCGGTCACGCGTCGGCCGAGCCGAGCGGCGCCACCGAGGCCGCGGAGTAGCGCACCGCCGCACGAGCAGCAGCCACGCAGCGCCGGCCGAGGCGCCCACTCCTCCACGCTCGAGGCGGGCGGACGCCCTCCGCCGACGCCGTGCCCTCAGGCGCGGACGTCCACCAGTGTCCGACCGTGCGAGCGGCCGGCGAGCACGTCCTCGGCCGCGTCGACCGCCCCGCCGAGCGGCACCGTCGTCGTCAGCTCGTCGAGCAGCTCCAGGTCGAGGTCGTGGGCGAGGCGGCGCCAGGCCTCCTCGCGGAGCTTGCGCGGCGCCTCCACCGAGTTGATGCCGGCCAGCGTCACTCCGCGCAGGATGAACGGCATCACGCTCACCGGCAGGTCCGGGCCCTGCGCGAGACCGCACGCCGCCACGGTGCCGCCCCACCCCGTCTGCGCGAGGGCGTTCGCGAGCGTGTGCGAGCCGGCGGAGTCCACCGCTCCCGCCCAGCGCTCGGACTGCAGCGGCTTCCCGCCCTCCTGCAGCTCGGCGCGGTCGATGACGTCGGAGGCGCCGAGGCGCTGGAGCAGAGCGCCGTGCTCGCCGAGCCGGCCGGTCGAGGCGACGACCTCGTGGCCGAGGCGCGCCAGGAGCGCGACGGCGAGCGACCCCACGCCTCCCGAGGCCCCCGTCACCAGGACGGGACCGCTGCCCGGCCGCACGCCGTGCCGCTCGAGCGCCAGCACGGCCAGCATCGCCGTGAAGCCCGCGGTGCCGATCGCTCCGGCCCGTGCCGCCGAGATGGCGCCGGGAAGCCGGAGCAGCGACGCGGAGTCGACACGCGCCCGCTCGGCGAGCCCGCCGTCGTGGCGCTCGCCGAGGCCTGCGCCGTTGAGCACCACCCGGTCGCCGGAGTCGAAGCGCTCGCCCGCCTCGCCGTCCGCGTACTCCACGGTGCCGACCAGGTCGATGCCGGCGACGAGCGGGGTGCGGCGCACGATCCCGGGCCGCCCCGCCAGCGCCAGGGCGTCCTTGTAGTTGACGCTCGAGTACTCGACGGCGATCGACACGTCGCCGTGCGAGCGGTCGGGATCGTCGCGCTCGAGGAGGCGGGCTCGGTTGGGGGTGTCGGTGTCGGAGTCGGAGTGCCGCTCGACGACGATGGCTCGGTACATGGGCCCACGCTACGCCCGCGGGCCCGCGGCCGGGCGGTCAGTTCAGGGGCCGGGTGCCCTCGGGGAGCGATCCGCCGGAGTAGAGGGCGGCGGCCGCGTCCTGGAGCGCCGTCAGGGCGACGCGCTGCGTCCACGGACCGTAGGAGACGCGGGCCAGCCCGAGCTCCTCGAAGCGGGCGGGGGACTGGGATCCGGGGACGCCGATGACGCTGACGCGCTGCCGCCCGAGGGCGGCGACGAGGGACTCCAGCTCGGCGTCCTGGAGCAGCCCGGGGACGAAGAAGCAGGTGGCGCCGGCGTCGAGGTAGGCGCGGCCGCGCTCGACGGCGTCGGCCAGGACCTCATCGCGGTCGCGGTCGCCGGCACGGAGGAGCACGTCCGTGCGGGCGTTGAGCGCGAAGGGCACCGCCTCCTCCTCGGCCGCGGCGACGGCCTTCTCGACCGCTCGCAGCGCCTCCGGGAGCGGCTTCGCCTGGTCCTCGAGGTTCGCGCCCACGACGCCGATCCCGATCGCGCGCCGGACCGTCTCGCCCGCGTCGCCGTAGCCCGCCTCGAGGTCGGCCGAGACCGGGACCTCGACGGCGGCGACGATGCGCTCGATCATGCCGAGGTGCAGCTCCAGCGGGATCCGCTCGCCGTCCTCGTAGCCGAACGCCGCTGCGATGGAGTGGCTGGCGGTCGCGAGCGCCCGGGTCTCCGGGAGCGCGGCGACCGTGGTCGCGCTGATCACGTCCCAGACGTTCACCACCTGCAGCAGCTCGGGGGCGGTGTGGAGGTCGACGAGGGTGCGCCCGCGCGCTTCGATGCTCATGGCACGAGCGTAGGGCCCGCGTGCGCGGCGCAGGCCGCCGCATCGCAGTCGGCGCAGACCACGAGCTGGGCGCGGCAGGAGAGGTCGGTGCAGTTGCGCATCCGGCTGGTCGGCGCGGCGCACGAGGTGCAGCGGCCCAGCACCTCGGCGTCGGGGGAGAAGGAGACGGAGCCGCGGCCGTCGAAGACGTACAGGGCCCCCTTCCACAGACCGCGGTCGCGCCGCGCCTCGGCGTAGCGGACGACGCCTCCGTCGAGCTGGTACACCTCGCCGAAGCCGCGCGCCGTCATCAGGCTCGACAGCACCTCGCAGCGGATGCCGCCCGTGCAGTACGTGACCACGGGCCGGCCCTTGAGGTGGTCGTAGACGCCGGCGTCGAGCTGCTCGACGAACTCGCGGGTGCTGGAGACCCCCGGCACGATCGCCCCCTCGAACCTGCCGATCTCGGCTTCGAAGGCGTTGCGGCCGTCGAAGAGCACCACGTCGTCGCGCTCGGCGACGAGGGCGTCCAGCTGGTCCGGGTCGAGCCGCGGAGCCGTCCCTACGACCCCGTCGGCGTCGACCCGCAGCTCGTCGGGCGCGCCGAACGAGACGATCTCGTCGCGCACCTTCACCGAGAGACCGGGGAAGTCGAGGCTGCGGCCGTCGTCGTCGAGGCCGGAGCCGTCGCTCCACTTCACCTCGAGTCCGTGGAATGCCGAGTGCTCACGGGTGCGGCGGACGTAGCGCTTCAGGGCGTCCATCCCGCCGCCCAGCGTGCCGTTCACCCCGTGCTCCGAGATCAGCAGGCGCCCGCGCAGGCCCAGCGACTCGCACAGCTCGCGCTGCCACAGCCGCACGGACTCGGGGTCGGCCAGCGGCACGAAGCGGTAGAACAGCAGGATCTTCGGCAGCACCGGCACATCCTACGAGGACGTCCGGACCGGGGCGCGGCGTGTGGCAGCATCGTCGGGTGCCCGACGCCTCCGCCCCCGTGCCGCACTCCCGCCTCGAGGACGTCTTCGGTCTCGTCACCGGTGCGTTCGTCGTGTCGCTCGGCCTCTACCTGCTGCGCGCGAGCCAGGCGGTCACGGGCGGCACCGCGGGTCTCGCACTGCTGCTGGGGTACCCGCTCGACATCCCGTTCGGCGTGATCCTCGTCACGGTCAACGTGCCGTTCCTCGCCCTCTCGCTGTGGAAGAAGGGCTGGCGGTTCACGCTGCGGACCATGTTCTCGATCGTGCTGGTCTCGGTCCTGGCGGGGCTGCACCCGCTGGCGTTCGGCGAGCTGCGGATCGAGCCCGTCTACGGCGTCCTCACGGGCGACGTGCTCGCGGGGATCGGCCTCCTGATCCTCTTCCGGCACGGGTCGAGCCTGGGCGGATTCAGCATCGTCGCCCTGATCGCGCAGGAGCGGCTCGGCTGGCGGGCGGGCTACGTGATGATGGCGCTCGACGCGTGCGTGGTCGCGGCCGCGCTGCTGGTGGTGCCTCCGCTGAACGTGCTGATCTCGGCGGCGGGAGTGGTGGTGCTCAACCTGGTCCTGGCGTTCAACCACCGGCCCGGGCGCTATCTCGGGTCCTGACCCCCTCCGCAAGCCCTTCGGCGCGCACCGCCGGGTTCCTAGGCTGAGGGCGCGGGCCCCCGCCCGCCCTTCCCGAACGGAGAAACCGGATGTCCGACTGGACCTACGACCCCTACGCCCGCCTCGGCGAGGTGCCGACCTTCGCGCTCGAGAGCGACGACATCGCCGACGGTGCGCCCCTGTCCGCCCGCCACTACGGCGAGGGCTCCGGCGGGGAGGACGTCTCGCCGCACCTGCGCTGGTCGGGAGCCCCCGCCGAGACGAAGAGCTTCGCCGTGACGGTGTTCGACCCCGACGCGCCCACCGGCTCCGGCTTCTGGCACTGGGCCGTCTACAACCTCCCGGCCGACACCACGGAGCTCCCCACGGGAGCCGGAGCCGCCGGCTTCGAGCTGCTCCCGGCGGGCGCGCAGACGCTGCCTAACGAGATGCGGCTGCGCCAGTTCGTCGGAGCGGCGCCGCCGGACCGCGAGCACCGCTACTTCTTCGTGGTGCACGCCCTCGATGTCGAGTCACTCGACCTCGACCTGGAGTCGACGCCGGCGATCCTCGGCTTCAACGCGCACTTCCACACCCTCGCGCGGGCGCAGATCGTCGCCACGGCGACGCCGGACGGCGCGAAGGACTGACCGCTCCGCGGGGAGCGCGCGCTACCCGAAGAGGGTGCGCGCCTCCTCGTAGCGGGCGTCCGGCACCGTCTTGAGGGTGCCGAGCGCCTCGGCGAAGTCCACGTGGTAGATGTCGGTGCCGCGCAGGGCGACCATGCGGCCCCAGTGCTCGGCGACGACGGAGTCGATGGCGGCCATGCCCAGGCGGGTCGCGAGGACGCGGTCGAACGCGGTGGGCGTGCCTCCGCGCTGGATGTGGCCGAGCGTGGTGGCGCGGGTCTCGATGCCGGTGCGCTCCTCGATGAGCGGGGCCAGCAGCTCGCCGATGCCGCCGAGGCGGGGCCGACCGAAGGCGTCGAGGCCGCGCTCGGAGTGGGCGTCGTCCATCGTGTCGAGCGAGAAGCCCTCGGCGACCACGACGAGCGGTGCGCGCCCGCGGTCCTGCGCGCTCTGCACCCACTCGACGATCCGGTCGAGGGAGGTGCGCTTCTCCGGGATGAGGATGACGTGGGCGCCCGCGGCCATGCCGGAGTGCAGGGCGATCCAGCCGACGTGGCGGCCCATGACCTCGGCGACCATGCAGCGGCCGTGCGAGTCGCCGGTGGTGCGGAGGCGGTCCATCGCGTCGGTCGCGATGCCGACGGCGGTGTCGAAGCCGAAGGTGTAGTCGGTGGCGCCGAGGTCGTTGTCGATGGTCTTCGGGACGCCGACGATCTTGAGGCCCGCGTCCGTGAGGCGCTTGGCCGCGGCCAGGGTGCCCTCGCCGCCGATCGCGATGATCGAGTCGATGCCGTTGCGGTCCATCATCTCGGCGATCTTCTCGGGGCCGCCGTTCTCGCCCTCGAAGGGGTTCGTCCGGCTGGTGCCGATGATCGTGCCGCCCTGCTTGGCGATGCCCTGGATCTCGGGGCGGCCCAGGGGCAGGAGGTCGCCGTCGACCACTCCGCGCCAGCCGTTCCGGAAGCCCACGAACTCCTGGTCGTAGACCTTGATGCCCTTGTAGACGGCACCGCGGATGACGGCGTTGAGGCCGGGGCAGTCGCCACCGGAGGTCAGGATCCCGATCTTCACCCGCTCAGGTTAGAGGACCCGGTGAACGGATGTGCACGCAGACGACGACGGGCCCCTCCTCGCCGCCTCGAGGAAGGGCCCGTCGTCGTGCTCTGTGCTGGTGGGACTAGGTCGTGACGAGCTCGCCGTTGACGCCGCGGGGGAAGAATCCGCCGGTGCGCGTGCCGGCCGCGGGGTTCAGGTACACGATGTTGAGGACCTGGCCCGGGGTGCGGCTGAACGCGATGGAGCTGCCGTCGGTCGGGACGATGTTCGCCTGGCCGTTGACCTTGACGCCCTGGTCGAGGTCGGTCTTGCCGTCGAGGCTGTCGCGCGCGTCGGAGAGCTTGTTCGCCGAGTCGGACAGGTCGGCGGCGTAGATCGCCGAGCGGATCGCGCCCGCGTGGTACGCCTCCACCGCGAGGATGCCGGCGGCCGCGTCGAGGTAGGTCTTCGACTGGATGAGCGGGGCGGCGCCCTTGTAGGCGGTCACTCCCACGTCCTCGAAGACGAAGGCGCCGAGCAGGAAGTTCGACTCGCTCGCGAACGGGTCGAACGACTGACCGGCCTTGATCAGCCCCGCCGCAACGGCGGCGGAGTTGAAGCTGTCCTTCAGGTTGATCGCCGGGCGGGCCACCTTCGCGGTGCCCAGCGCGGCCCGCAGGAACTGCACGTGGGCCTTCTCGTCGTTCGCGACCTCGGTGGCGAAGCTCTTCAGCCACGGGGTCTTGAAGTCGACGGGGCGGCCGCCGATGACGCCGCCGGGCGTGCCCTTGCCGGTCACGTCCGAGCCGCCGAGGCCGGTGCCGTAGACGGCGCGGAGGTAGAACTCGGCCTCGAGGTACTCGAGGTTGAGGGCGAAGTTGAGGATCGAGGCGTCGCTGGGGCCGCTGGCAGCGACCTCCTCGGCGGAGGCGGTGGGCGCGGCGAGGGCCGCGGCTCCGATGCCGAGGCCGGCGACGCCGGTGGCCTCGAAGAAGCGGCGACGGTCGAGAGCGGTCTCAGAGCTCTTGACGATCGCGTTGCGGATGAAGGTCGTGTCGAACATGTGCGCATCTCCAGTGTTAGGCGGGTGCCGGGCAGCTGGAGCGCCGCCGCGACAGCGCGAAGCTACGCCCGGGACCGACCTGCTGACCAGTGGAAACGGGCGATCGGATCCGCGCATGTGTTCACGCCGTCTGAACCAATCCGCCGGGCGTGTCGCTCCGAACACGTCGTGGATGGGGGTTCTGCGGAGGAGCGTCCGATCCGGTGTCGGAGCCGCCGGTTAGCATCACTGCGTGTCGATCCCCGCCCCCGCTCCCGAGCCCTCCTGGGCGACGGTCTACGCGCCGTCGGAGCCCGTGAGCCTCGCGCTCACCCTCCGCACGCTGCTGCGGGGCTCGGGCGACCCGACCATGCTCCTCGACGCGTCCGGCTTCTGGCGGGCGTTCCGCACGCCGCTCGGCCCGGGCACGCTGCACCTGCGGCAGGCGGCGGACGGCGTGGTCCACGCGCGCGCCTGGGGCGGGGGAGCGGAGTGGCTGATCGACGCGGTCCCCGAGCTCCTCGGCCACGGCGACGACTGGAGCGGGCTCGACCTGTCGGCCCACGCGCCGCTCGCCGAGGTGCTCCGCCGCTCGTCGGGCCTGCGCCTCACGCGCGCGAACCTGGTGTTCGAGATGCTCGCGCCGTCGGTCCTCGAGCAGAAGGTCACGAGCACGGAGGCGTGGCGCGCCTACCGGGTGCTGGTGCGCCTCCACGGGGAGCCCGCCCCGGGGCCGGTCGCTCTGCACGTGGCTCCGAGCGCGCAGCAGTGGCGGCGCGTGCCCTCGTGGGACTGGCACCGCGCGGGAGTGGATCCGCGGCGCTCGCGGACCGTCCTCACCGCCGCGCTCGTCGCCTCCGGCCTCGAGCGGACCCTCGCGCTCGGGCGAGGCGGCGACGAGGTCGCCCGCCGGCTGCAGTCGGTGCCGGGGATCGGGCCGTGGACGGCGTCCGAGGTGATGATGCGCGCCCACGGAGATCCGGACGCGGTCAGCGTGGGCGACTACCACCTGGCCGCGGCCGTCGGCTTCGCGCTCACGGGCCGGCTCGGGGTCGACGACGACGGCATGCTCGAGCTCCTCGAGCCGTGGCGCGGGCACCGGCAGCGGGTCATCCGGCTGATCGGCTGCAGCGGAGCGAGGAAGCCGCGGCACGGCCCGCGGATGACCATCCAGGACCACCGCCGGCACTGATCCGCTCCTCCACAGGGGCGGCTCGCGGGCGAGTCGGCGCGACCACCGCGTCACGCCGCGTCCGGGCGGCGGGTCGGGCTTAGCCTCGGAGGATGCAGCAGTCGACGACCCCAGGTGTGCCCGGCAGCGACCCGGAGCGCGAGCCCGACGACGCGGCCGTGCGGAGCGGGGTCGACGCGACGATCGGTGGTCGGACGCCGGAGGGCGGCACGGGGTCGGACGACGAGGTCGAGGCCGGTGAGGCGCGCGACTCCGTGAGCGGGGCCGAGGTCGTGCCGGCGCCGGAGTCCGCGTCCGAGGACGTGGCCGAGCCTCAGGACGAGCAGGAGTCCGACGCTGAGGACGAGGACCTGCGCGAGCCCGGTGTTCAGGACGAGGACGAGGTCGTGCGCGACGCTCAGGACGAGGCCGTGAGCGAGCCCGATGCAGAGGACGAGGTCGTGCGCGACCCTGAGGACGAGGTCGTGCGCGGGCCCGACGCCGCGTCGGAGTCGGAGCACGCGGCGCCCGCCGCCGCCGAGCCCGAGGTCGACGACCGCCCGATGATCGAGCGCGTCGAGTCCCTGGTCCGCCGCTGGATCGCGCGCAGCGGCGAGTTCCCGGTCGAGCCCGCCGCCCAGCGGCTCGCGGGCGTGCTCCAGGACCCGAACGGACTCGACTTCACCGTCGGGTTCGTCGACGGCGTCGCCCGGCCCGAGGACCTCTCGGTCGCGGCCGAGAACCTCGCGGCGCTCACCGCGAAGACGCCCGCCTTCCTCCCCTCCTATCTGCGCGCCGCGATCAGCACCGGCGGCGCCGTCGGCCCCGTGCTGCCCTGGGTGGTCGTGCCCGCGGCCCGCCGGGTCCTCCGCCGCCTCGTCGGGCACCTCGTGGTCGACGCCTCGGAGGCGCGTCTCGGTGCGGCCGTCGCCGCGCTGCGCGAGGGCGGCGACCGGCTCAACCTCAACCTCCTCGGCGAGGCCGTGCTCGGCGAGCGCGAGGCCCGCCGGCGCCTCGAGGGGACCCTCCGCCTGCTCGAGCGGCCGGACGTCGACTACGTCAGCGTCAAGGTCTCGAGCGTCGTCAGCCAGCTGTCGATGTGGGCCTTCGAGGAGGAGGTCGACCGCGTCGTGGAGCGGCTCACCCCGCTCTACCAGGCCGCCGCGTCCGGAGCCGACCCCACCTTCATCAACCTCGACATGGAGGAGTACCGCGACCTCGACCTGACGGTCGCCGTGTTCCGGCGCCTCCTCGAGCAGCCGGGCATGCTCGACCTCGAGGCGGGCATCGTCCTGCAGGCCTACCTGCCCGACTCCGTCCGCGTGCTCGACGAGCTGACCGGGTGGGCGCAGGAGCGCCGGGCCCGCGGCGGAGCCCCGATCAAGGTGCGCGTCGTGAAGGGCGCGAACCTCGCGATGGAGCGGGTCGACGCGGCCCTGCACGACTGGCCGCTCGCGACCGTCGGCAGCAAGGTGGAGGCCGACACGAACTACAAGCGCCTGCTCGACCGGGCGCTGCGGCCGGAGCGCGTCGACGCGGTGCGCGTGGGCGTCGCCGGGCACAACCTCTTCGACCTCGCCTGGGCGTGGCTCACGGCGACCGAGCGCGGGGTGACCGGCGCGGTCGAGATCGAGATGCTGCTCGGGATGGCGACCGGGCAGGCGCGCGCCGTCCGCGAGGACGTGGGACGACTCCTCCTCTACACGCCCGTCGTGCACCCGCACGAGTTCGACGTGGCCATCTCGTACCTCATCCGCCGGCTCGAGGAGAACAGCAGCCCCGAGAACTTCCTCTCGGCCGCGTTCCGCCTCGACGACGAGGAGGTGCTGCAGCGGGAGCTCGGCCGCTTCCGCGCCTCGCTCGAGGCCCTCGACGACTCCGTCCCGCCGCCGAACCGCACGCAGGACCGCCTGCGGGAGTGGTCCTCCGGCTCCGGCCGCCGCCTCGTGCAGGAGCACGCCCGCGCCGGCGAGCGGGCGCAGGACCCGGCCGCCGCGGGCCTGACGCAGGCCGTCCTCGGCCTCAGCCGCGGCTCCGGTGCCGCCGCCGCGACCGCGGGCTTCCACAACGAGCCCGACACCGACCCCGCCCTCCCCGGCAACCGCCGCTGGGCGCGCCTGATCACCGAGCGCATCGCCGGCTCGACCATCGGAGCGGGCACGGCCGACGCCGCGCGCGTGAGCACCGAGGCGGAGCTCCAGGAGGTGCTGCGCACGGTGTCCCGCCGCGCGGAGCGCTGGGGCGAGCGCCTGGGCTACGACCGAGCGGCCGTGCTCGACCGCGCCGGCCTCGTCCTCGCCGCGAACCGCGACCGCCTGATCGAGGTGATGGCCTCCGAGACCGGCAAGACGATCGCCGAGGCCGACCCCGAGGTCTCCGAGGCCATCGACTTCGCCCACTACTACGCCACCCGCGCCCGCGAGCTCGACGCCGTCACCGGGGCCACCTTCGTCCCCGCTCGGGTCACCGTCGTCGCTCCGCCGTGGAACTTCCCGGTCGCCATCCCCGCCGGATCGATCCTCGCGGCGCTCGCCGCCGGCTCCGGAGTCGTGGTGAAGCCGGCGCCCCAGGCCCGCCGCTCGGCGGCTGTGCTCGTCGAGGCGCTCTGGGACGCGGGCGTCCCGCAGGAGCTCCTCGCCCTGGTCGACCTCGACGAGGAGGAGCTGGGACGGGCGCTGATCACCGACCCCCTCGTGGACCGCGTGCTGCTCACCGGCTCCTACGAGACCGCCCGCCTCTTCCGCTCCTGGCGGCCCGGCCTCGCACTGCAGGCCGAGACCAGCGGCAAGAACGCGATCATCGTCACTCCCCACGCCGACTACGACCTCGCCGTCGCCGACATCGTCCGCAGCGCCTTCGGGCACGCCGGCCAGAAGTGCTCCGCCGCCTCCCTGGTGATCCTGGTCGGCTCGGTCGCCCGCTCCAAGCGCTTCCGCGCCCAGCTGGTCGACGCCGTCACGTCGCTCCGCGTCGGCCGGCCCGACGACCCGTCGGCGGTGATGGGGCCGCTCATCGAGGAGCCCACCGGCAAGCTCCTGCACGCGCTCACCACGCTGGGCGGAGGCGAGTCGTGGCTCGTCGAGCCGCAGCGCCTCGACGAGAGCGGCACGCTCTGGTCGCCCGGGATCCGCGAGGGCGTCACCGAGGACAGCTACGTCCACCTCACCGAGTTCTTCGGCCCGGTGCTCGGGATCATGCACGCGGCGACCCTCGAGGACGCCGTCCGGATGCAGAACGGCACCGAGTACGGGCTCACGGCCGGGCTACACTCCCTGCACGCCGACGAGCTCGCCCTCTGGATCGACTCGGTCGAGGCGGGCAACCTCTACGTCAACCGGGGCATCACCGGAGCGATCGTCCGGCGCCAGCCCTTCGGCGGCTGGAAGCGCTCGTCCGTCGGCGGCGGCGCGAAGGCGGGCGGACCCAACCACCTCATCGGCCTCGGCTCCTGGAAGCCCTCGCCCGCGCGCACCTCCTCGACGCTGCACCTGCGCGGCCTCGACGACCGCGCGCGCCAGTTCATCGAGGCGGCCCAGTCCTCGCTCCGGTTCGAGCAGTTCGACCTGCTCCGCCGCTCCGCCCTCTCCGACCAGCTCGCCTGGGCGACCGAGTTCGGCGTCGTCACCGACATCTCGAAGGTCGGCGTCGAGCGGAACCTGTTCCGCTACCTCCGCGTGCCGATCGCGCTGCGCCTGGCCGACGGCGGCGACCTCGGAGAGCTCCTCCGCGTCATCGCCGCCGGCCTGCTGACCCGCTCCCGGATGGACATCTCCACGTCCCTCCCGCTCCCGCCGCGGGTCCAGGAGATGCTCGGCGGCGACGAGCTCGCCGAGATGGCGGGCCTCGTCCCGCGCATCGTCGTCGAGACCGACGCCCAGTGGCTCGAGCGCGCCGCGGCCGGCCGCATCACGGCCCCGCGCATCCGCATCATCGGCGACATCGTCTCCGACCGCGTCGACGGCTACGCGGGCCCGCAGGCCCCCGGCAGCCCGACGCACGGACAGCAGGCCGTCGTCCGCCGATCGTCCGACTCGACCGGCTCCTTCACCGACGTCGTCGCCGGCATGACCCGCGGCAGCACAGGCACGCCGGTCCCGCTCACCCGCGCCGACGGATCCCGCGTCTCCCTCGCGACCGCCCTCGCCGAAGCCCTCGGCGGCGCCCTCGACACCGCCGTCTACGCCGACCCGGTCACCCCCGCCGGCCGCGTCGAACTGCTGCCCTTCCTCCGCGAGCAGGCGATCTCGATCACGAACCACCGCTTCGGCAACCCGATCGATCTGAGCGACGACGTGCTGTAGTCGATTCCACGCCCGTCCCTGACGGGCGTGGCGCGGTCGGCTTCTCGACGGGGTGCGTTCTGTGGAGCGGGGGGCGTTCGGCTACAGCGATCCGCTCGCACGCGGATCGCTGGTTCGCCTCGGGGGCGGTGCTCGCGGGGATGGTGTGGATTCTGTGTGGCGCGGTCGGCTTCTCGACGGGGTGCGTTCTGAGGGGCGGGGGGCGTTCGGCTACAGCGATCCGCTCGCACGCGGATCGCTGGTTCGCCTCGGGGGCGGTGCTCGCGGGGATGGTGGGATCAGGCTGGCGCTGGTCGGCCTCCCGACGGAGCCCCGGGACGCGGCTCAACGAGGCGCGGGGGACTTACTTGTCGCGGCAAGTAGTGGGTAGGGTGGGGGGATGAGTGCGCCCGAGACACGCTGGCTGACGCCCGATCAGCTCGACGCCTGGCTGCGCTTCATCGCGGTCGTGGAACTGCTGCCGGGCGCCCTCGACACGCAGCTGCAGCGCGACGCGGGACTCACGCACTTCGAGTACCTGACCCTGGCGATGCTGTCCGAGGCGCCCGACCGCGCCCTCCGGATGACCACGCTCGCCGCCCGCACCAACGCGACCCTGCCCCGGCTCTCGCACGTGGTGACCCGCCTCGTCGCCCGCGGCTACCTCGAGCGCCGCCCCTGCGCCTCCGACGGCCGCGCCACGAACGCGGTGCTCACCGACGCCGGCCTCCAGAAGATCGTCGACACGGCGCCCGGTCACGTCGCGACCGTGCTGGCCGACGTCATCGATCCGCTCGACGCCGAGCAGATCCCGCAGCTGGCCGACATCATGTCGCGCATGCTCGCCCGGCTCGACCCCGAGGGCAGGATGACGGTCGACGCCGTGCGCTCCTCGCTCGGAGACCCCGACACCCGCTCCTGCTGAGCGCACCGACCCCTCACTTCCGGGGCGGACCGGCCTCGGCCGCGGCCGGATCCGTGCACAGGGACTCCCGGACGTGCCCGTCAGGGTCCTCGAGGCCGCGCCCGCATGGAGCCGAGGTCCTGCACCGCGACCGGCTCGGCGCCGCCGGAGGCCGGCCCGTTCCCGAGCACCTCGCCGATCTCCTCCCGGCTGCCGACGCTCACCGCGAAGAGGCCCTGCACCCGGGAGCGCGCGTCGATGATCTCCTTCGACCTGGAGGTCGAGAAGGAGGGGTGCGGGAGGAGCATCGCGGACACGTGCTCGGAGGCGACGGAGCTGGCGGCATCGTTGCTGAACAGCGGGCTCAGGGCTGAACAGAGGATCCAGGGTCCGGCCGAGCGCCGGGGCGAACGCCCTCGAGCGCTCCGGATCCGTGAACGGGAGGTCGACGAGGATCGAGTCGACGGCCCTCCGCGTCAGTACAGCGATCGGCCGCGCGACACGCGGGAGTCCGTGCCATCATCGCCTCGTGCAGTTCACCACGACGCTCTTCCAGATCGGCAACAACACCGGCATCGAGGTGCCGCCCGAGGTCCTCGAGGCACTCGGCGGCGGCAAGCGTCCCGCCGTCGCGGTGACGGTGAACGGCTACCGCTTCACCAGCACGGTCGGAGCGATGGGCGGACGCGCGCTCATCCCGTTCTCGGCCGACAAGCGCCGCGAGACGCAGCTCGCCGGCGGTGACGCGATCGACGTCGTGATCGAGCTCGACACCGCGCCGCGCGAGGTCGTCGTGCCGGAGGACCTGGCGTCCGCGCTGGCCTCGGCGGGCGCTGCGGAGCGCTTCGCCGCGCTCTCGCCCAGCGCGCGGAAGGCCCACGTCACGTCGGTCGAGGGCGCGAAGGCCGCCGAGACGAGGGCGCGCCGCGTCGCCTCGATCGTCGCGGCGCTCGCCGGCTGACGGGCGCGCCACGGTCCGGGACGCCACCTCGACGCCGGATAGGCTGCCTCCGGCGCCCCACGGCGGAGCGCTCTGGAAGCGGAGTCGGGGGACTTGATGGGTGCGGTTCGGCGTTGGGTGTTCCCGATCGTGTGGATGGTCATCATCGGAGCGGCGAGCATCGCCCTGGTGAAGATCGCGTTCTTCCCGGACGGCGCGGCCGAGGCCGATCCGACGCAGCCGACCGGTGAGATCACCGAGCCGACCGTCACGGTCGCCCGCGGCACGGTCACCAACGACCTCACCCTCCAGGGCACCGTCGCCGCCGACCCCGCCGTGCCGCTCAAGGCGACGGCGGCCGGAACGGTCGACGACGTCTACGTGCAGCAGGGCGCGGCCGTCGCGTCGGGCGATCTCATCTACGACATCCGCGTCGAGACTCCGCGCGACCCGGTCGAGACGACCGGCCCGGACGGCGCCGTCACCCTCACCCAGCAGGAGCCCTCCGTGCGCTTCGAGCGGGTCTACGCCGCGACCGGCGGCACCCTCAGCGCGCTCGGCGTCATCCACGACCAGGCCGTCACGGTCGGCGAGGTGACCGGACAGGTCGCGCCGCCGAGCTACGCCGTCACCGGCACGATCGACGCGCAGCAGCTCTACCGCATCCAGAACCGGCCGACGGAGGCGCAGGTCGCGATCACCGGCGGGCCCGCCGGCTTCACCTGCACCGACCTCACCATCAGCACCCCTCTCGCCGGAGCCGGCGAGGGCGGCACGACCGGCGGAGCGACGGACGGCGGCGGCGGTGGAACCTCCACCGGCGGCTCCGGCACGAGCTTCACCTGCCAGGTGCCGACGGAGGTCACCGTGTTCCCCGGGCTCGCCGCCTCGGTGACGCTCGCGGGAGGCAAGGCGGAGGACGTCCTCGTCGTGCCGACCACCGCGGTCGAGGGCACCGCCCAGTCCGGAGTCGTGTTCCGCCGGGCGGACGACGGCAGCACCGAGGAGGTCCCGGTGACGCTGGGACTCACCGACGGCAGCTCCGTCGAGATCACCGGCGGAGTGGAGGAGGGCGCCGAGCTCCTGCAGTTCGTGCCGGGCGCGGAGGAGGCTGCTCCCGACGTCCAGCTGGGCGGCGACTGCATCGCGCAGCCCGACGGCTCGGTCTTCTGCTCGTGACGATCCTCCGGCTCGAGGGGATCCGCAAGGTCGTCCCGCTGCCCGATGCGCCGCCGCTGACGATCCTCGACGGCGTCGATCTCGAGGTGGGCGAGGGCGACCACGTCTCGGTCGTGGGGCGCAGCGGCTCCGGCAAGTCGACGCTGCTCAACATCCTCGGACTCATCGACGAGCCGACCGAGGGGCGGATGCTGCTCGAGGGTGCTCCCACCGAGACCCTGTCCTCGCGGGCCCGCGCGCGCATCCGCGGCGGCAGCATCGGCTTCATCTTCCAGCAGTTCAACCTGCTGGAGGGGCGGACCGCCCGCGAGAACGTGATGACGCCGCTGCTCTACGCGACCGGATCGGAGTTCTGGCGCCGCCGCGACCTCGCGGCCGAGATGCTGGAGCGGGTCGGCCTCGGGCACCGCGTGGACTCGATGCCCGGGCGCATGTCGGGCGGCGAGCAGCAGCGGATCGCGATCGCCCGCGCCCTGGTGCGCCGACCGCGGCTGATCCTCGCCGACGAGCCGACGGGCGCCCTCGACACCGACACCGGCGAGAGCGTGATGGGCCTGCTCGACGAGATCGCCCGCGAGTCCGGCTCCGCGCTGGTCACCATCACCCACGACCCGGCCATCGCGGCGCGGGCCGAGCGCCACTACCGGCTCGACCACGGCCGCCTGGGCTCGACCGCGGATGCGGGCCCCGTCGCCGAGGCGGTGGTCCTCTGATGCGCGCGCTCGTCGGGATCGCCGGCGCGATCGTCGAGGCGTGGACCGAGCTGCGGATCCACCGCGGCCGCGTGCTGCTCTCGCTGATCGGAGTCGCGGTGGCCGTCGCCGCCCTGACCGCGGTCGTCGCCGCCGGTGGCATCGCCCGCCAGGCCAGCATCGAGCAGGCCGAGCGCTCCAGCGGGCGCCCGGCGAGCCTCTTCCTCTCCGCCTACCCCTCCGGTACCGGCACCTCCGAGGTGGATGCCGACGCACTCCAGGCCGCGTGGACCGGTGCGCTCGAGCGCTACTCCATCACCTACGCGAGCCGCTCGACCTACGGCAGCGCGCGCGTCCAGTTCGCCGACGGCGCCGTCGACGTCGCGGTGCAGGCGGTCGACCAGCCCTTCGCCGAGATGCACCGGCTGAAGATCGTGGACGGCTCCTGGTTCACCGCCCGCGACTCCCAGCACCTCGCTCCCGCACTCGTCGTCAACGAGCGCTTCTGGGAGCGGATCGGGAGCCCGGATCTGCGCACCCACCCGGTGGTCACCCTGCTCGGCTCCGAGCGCGACGTCACGGGCGTGGTGGTCGGCGTGACTCCCTCCTCGCAGTTCGAGACGGATCCGTCGATGATGATGCTCGCGGACGCCTACCCGGCGGTCGCCCGCGACGCCGACCCGCAGTACGGCGGGCAGGGCGTGCCGAACTACGAGATGTGGGTGCCGCTCGACCTGGCCGAGCCCCTCGCCGCGGCGGTGGAGCGCGACGTGGCCGGCGCCCTGGGATCCGACTTCGAGGTGTCGGTCGACCGGCAGGACTACCTGGTCTACGACTCCGACCCCTTCGGCGTGCTGACCTGGGTGATCGGCGGCGTGGCGGGCCTGGTGCTGGCGCTCGGCGCGCTCGGACTGCTCAACATCGCCCTGGTCACCGTCCGGCAGCGGATCCGCGAGATCGGCATCCGACGCAGCTTCGGCGCCTCCTCCGGCCGCATCTTCTTCTCGATCATGATGGAGAGCGTCGTGGCGACCGTCGTCGCGGGAGTGGTCGGCGTGACGGTCGCGGTCATCCTCGTCACCAACCCGTGGACGGTGGCCTTCGTGCAGGACAACGGGATCGCCGACATCCCGCCTTTCCCGGCCGAGGCGGCGCTGCTCGGGCTCGGGGCGGCGACCCTCGTCGGCGCGCTCGCGGGCCTGGTGCCGGCGATCGTCGCCGTGCGGGTGAAGGTGATCGACGCGATCCGCTACTGAGGCCCGCCGAGGGTGACGACGAGCTCGTCGCCCTCGAGCGCGGCGCGCGCGTCGGAGTAGTGCGCGATCCGGGGCAGCCCCCGGGTGCTCGCACTCTCGTGGCTCCCGACGACGATCACGCGCATGCCGGCGTCCAGACCCGCCCGGATGCCGGCCTCGGCGTCCTCGAACACCAGCGCGTCCTCGGGGGAGACGCCGAGCAGGGCCGCGGCGGCGAGGTAGCCGTCGGGAGCAGGCTTGCCGTTCGCGACGTCGTGGGCGGTGACGACGGTGTCGGGGGAGGGGACGCCCGCCGCGGCCAGACGGGCGGCCGCCAGTGCCGGGCTCGCGGACGTGACCAGGGCGACGCGCTCGCGGGGGAGTGAGGCGAGGAACGCCGTCGCGCCGGGGATCTCGACGGTGCCCTCGGTGTGCCCGAGCTCGTACGCGTCGAGCTCCGCGACGATCGCGTCGACGTCGCTGCCGGCCGGAGCGAAACGGCGGACGCTGTCGGCGGCGCGGACACCGTGAACGGCGCCGAGCACCGCGTCGTGGTCGAGAGCGAAGCGCTCGGCGAAGGCGCCCCAGATGGTCTCGACGACGGCCGTCGAGTCGACGAGCGTCCCGTCCATGTCGAAGAGGGCGGCGCGGGCTCGGAGGAGGTGGGGCATGCGTCCATCCTGGCGGTCGGCGGCCTCCGGCGTCTGCCGGAGCGGACAGCGCTCGGACAGCGCGCGATCAGCCCGCCCTCAGGCCATGCATCGTGTCGCGGCGCTACGGTGGTGCGAGATCGCGGGCAGACGCCCGGAGGGGAGTGGAGGACGCCATGACGGACGACAACGGAACCGGCACGGACCAGGGCGCGAGCACGGGCGGCGAGGCCTCCGGACCCCGCGCCGGATGGTACCCGGACCCGGCGGGCTCGTCCCGTCAGCGCTGGTGGGACGGGACCGGCTGGACGGAGTCGCTCCGCGACGCGCCGGCGGCCACTCCCACCGCCCCGGCCGAGAGCGGGTCGGCGCAGGCCGTCGCGACTCCCGTTCCGCCGACCGCACCGACTCCGCCCGCGCCGCCCGCCGAGCGTCCCGCCTACGGGGAGACGTCGAGCGGAGCGGCGACGAGCTACGGACAGTCGGCCTCGGGTCGGTATCCGCAGCAGCCGTCGTCCGCCGACCCGCAGCAGAGCTACGGGCAGGGCTACGGGCAGCAGGGCTACGGCCAGCAGGGCGCCGGCCAGCAGCAGCCGCAGCAGCCGCAGCAGGGCTACGGCCAGCAGGCTCCCCAGCAGTACGGCCAGCAGCCGCAGCAGCCCTACGGCCAGCAGCAGCCGCAGTACCCGGCCTACTCCGCGGCTCCCGGAGCACCCGTGCAGCAGCGTGACACGAGCATCGTCACGTCCACCCCGTGGATCTGGGTGGTGGTCCTCCTGCCGCTGCTCTCGGCGCTGTCGATCTTCCTCCTCCCGCCGAGCGCGATCGTCGACTCGTCGATGGCCTCGACCTACGGGCCGAGCTCCTCGATGGGGATGTCGACCGCCTACCTCGTCGGCCTCGGCGTGCTCCAGGTCGTCGGCTTCCTGATCTACGCGGCGGAGGTCGTCTTCGCCTTCCTCGACTGGCGCCAGCTGAAGCGAGCCGGCCTGCAGCGTCCGTTCCACTGGGCGTGGGCCTTCCTCGCCGCTCCCTACGTCTACGTGATCGGCCGCAGCGTGGTCGTGAAGCGCGTGACCGGCGGCGGCCTCCTCCCGCTCTGGGTCTTCCTCGGCGTCGTGGTCGTGTCGTTCCTCATCGCGATCGGCTGGACGGTGTCGCTGTTCTCCCTGATGACGCAGGCCTTCGCTCCCGCGGGCTTCTGAACCCGTGCGCGCCGCCGATCTCGTCCTGACCGGCGGCGCCGTCTTCACCGCCGACGCCGTGCGCTCCCGAGCGCACGGCGTCGCTGTCGTCGGAGGGCGGATCGTCGCGGTCGGTGCCGACGCCTCCGACCTGATCGGGCCGCGCACCGAGGTGGTCGACCTCGAGGGCCGGATGCTCGTCCCCGGCTTCCAGGACGCCCACGTGCACCCGGTCTGGGGCGGTGCCGCGCTGCTGCGCTGCTGGCTCGGAGCGGGAGGGTCGCCCGCCGAGCACCTGGCGACGGTCGCCGAGTACGCGGCTCGGGAGAGCGGAGCGGAGTGGATCCTCGGCGGCGGCTGGAACCTGCCCGACTTCCCCGGAGGCACTCCGACCGCCCGCGAGCTCGACACGGTCGTCCCTGACCGGCCCGCCTTCCTCACCAACGCCGACGGGCACGGTGCCTGGGTCAACTCCGCCGCACTGCGCCTCGCGGGGATCGACCGCACGACGCCGGACCCCGCCGACGGCCGCATCGAGCGCCTGGCCGACGGCACCCCCTCCGGCACCCTGCACGAGGGGGCGATGGACGCGGTCCGCCGCCACCTCCCGCCCGCGAGCGCGGACGAGCTCCACCGCGCGCTGCTCCTCGGGCAGGAGACCCTGCACTCGTTCGGAGTGACGGCGTGGCAGGACGCGATCATCGGCTCCTACGGCGATGTGGGCGACCCCGGTCCGGTGTACCGCCGCGCGGCGCTGAGCGGCGAGCTGACCGGGCGCGTCCGCGGTGCGCTGTGGTGGGACCGAGGCCGCGGCGTCGAGCAGATCCCGGAGCTCGTCGAGCGGCGCGCGGCGCTCGCCGCTGACCGCTTCGCTCCGACGACCGTCAAGATCATGCAGGACGGGGTCGCCGAGAACTTCACGGCGGCGATGCTCGAGCCCTACCTCGACGGGCACGGCGGCCACGGTCACGGCGACGGCCTCTCGATGGTCGACCCGCGCCTCCTGAACGAGGCCGTGCCGCTCCTGGACGCGGCCGGGTTCCAGGTGCACTTCCACGCGATCGGCGATCGCGCCGTGCGCGAGTGCCTGGACGCCGTCGAGCGGGCGATCGAGGCGAACGGGCGCCGCGGCAACCGCCACCACCTCGCCCACCTGCAGGTCGTGCATCCGGACGACCTGCCGCGCTTCCGTGCGCTCGACGTCGCGGCCAACCTGCAGATGCTGTGGGCCTCGCTGGAGCCGCAGATGGTGGAGCTGACGCTGCCGTTCCTCGGTGAGCGGCGCGGCTCGTGGCAGTACCCCTTCGGCGACCTGCTCCGCTCGGGCGCGGTGCTCGCCGCGGGGAGCGACTGGCCGGTGTCGACGCCCGACCCGCTCGCCGCGATCCACGTCGCGGTGAACCGGCTCTCGGCGCCGTCCGAGCGCGAGCCGGGGTGGAACGAGGAGGTGTTCCTCCCGGAGCAGCGCCTCGACCTCGCCACCGCCCTCTCCGCCTCCACGGCCGGCTCGGCGTGGGTGAACGGCCTGGAGGGCGAGTCGGGCTCGATCGCCGTGGGACTCGCGGCGGACTTCGCCCTGCTGGACCGGGACCCCTTCGCCGGCGACCCCCGGGCGATCGGGGACACCCGGGTGCTGGGCACCTGGATCGGCGGCGAGCGCGTCCACACCGCAGCGGACGCGCCCGCCTGATCCGGGTCGTTCAGGAGGCGGCGCTCAGCAGGTGATCGCTCCGCCGATGATCCCCGCGAGCAGCCCGCCGGTCGCGGAGGCGATCGCGCCGGGACCGGAGATCGCGCCGATCACCCCGCCGGTCGCGGCACCGCTGACGCCGCTCCCGGCGACGCAGTGGCCCCACTCGGGCGAGCTCCAGTCGCTGTTCAGGTGCAGGCCGCCCACCGCGGAGCGGGACGCCGAGTCCGGGGCGAAGTGGAAGGTGAGCGTGTCGGAGTCGTCGATCGACCAGTGGCCCGACACGGTGCGGCCGCGTCCGACGTCGATCCTCTCCGGGAGTGCGTCGGACGTCTCGGCGCCGTCCGTGAAGCCGACCCCGCCGCCCGCCAGCTCGACGATCCGCGTGCCGTCGGTGACGTCGAAGGTCACCGTCGACGCCGATCCGCCCCGTGCCTCGAGGTGCACCCGGCTGCTCGTCTCCTGCCTCGCCGGCTCGGCGTGCGCGGCCTGCGCTGTGAACATCGGCACCGCCAGCAGAGCGGCCGCCGCCGCGACCAGTGCCGTGCTCGTCCTCTGTCGTTCCATCGTCGTTCCCTCCATCGGATTCCGATCCAGGAGGGAGGGCTCAGCGCCGCCGGTCGACGAGGGCGAGGACGACGGACGCCACCGCTGCCGCGACGGCGGCGGTGACCACGACGTCCCACGGATTCTCGGCGCCCACCGCGGTCGCGACGAGGTGCCCGGCCAGGACGCCGACGAACAGAGCCGGCAGCATCAGCCAGATGCGCCGTCTCCGTCGTGCCGCCGTACCGGCCTGTTCGCAGTCGCTCATGCTCGCCCTCCTGGATTCACCATACAGGTATGGAGTACCGGGCGGTCGCGACGCGCGTCGAGGAGGTGGCGCGATCCGTCAGGCCTCGCTGCGCTGGATGAGGCGGGAGAGGACGATCGCGGAGCGCGTGTGGTCGACGTTGGGCGCGATGCGGACCTTCTCGAGGGCGAGCTCGAGGCTGGGGATGTCGCGCGAGCGGATGTGGACGATCGCGTCGGCGGAGCCGGTGACCGTGCCCGCGTCGACGACCTCGGGGACCGCGGAGAGGATGCGGCGGAGCTCGTCCGGAGCGACGGTGCCGCGGCAGAAGAGCTCGACGTAGGCCTCGGTGGCCATGCCGTCGACCGCGGGGTCGACCTTGATCGTGAAGCCGCGGATCACGCCGTCGGCCACGAGGCGGTCGACGCGGCGCTTCACCGCGGAGGCGGAGAGCCCGACCACGCCGCCGATGTCGCCGTAGCCCGCGCGGGAGTTCTGGCGCAGCAGATCGAGGATCTTCCGATCGATGTTGTCCATGCTCCGAGGATAGGCGCGGCCGGAGCGGCGCCTGGACGGCAGCAGAGTGCCACTGGAGATTCGTGACGCCCGGCTATATAGTTGCTCTCGGTCAATAGTTGATTGCAGTCAACTAGAACCGCCGCCGTGCTGAAGAGGAGCCCATGTCACACCCCGAACACCGCGCCGCATCGCGCGGAACCACCGCGCCGCACGCCCCCGCCGGGCCGGACGGCGCCATGTCGCACCGCCAGGTGCTCGAATCGCTCAGCGGCCTGCTGCTGGGCATGTTCGTCTCGATCCTCGCGGGCACGGTCGTGTCGACCTCGCTGCCCCGGATCATCTCCGACCTCAAGGGCGACCAGAACGCCTACACCTGGGTCGTCACCGCGACCCTGCTCGCGACCACGGTCTCCACTCCGCTCTGGGGCAAGTTCGCCGACCTGTTCAACCGCAAGCTGCTGATCCAGCTCGCCCTCGGCCTGTTCGTCATCGGCTCCGCTCTGGCCGGCTTCTCGCAGGACACGAACATGCTGATCGTCTTCCGCGTGTTCCAGGGCCTGGGCGCCGGCGGACTCGCCGCGCTGAGCCAGATCATCATGGCCGACATCATCAGCCCCCGTGAGCGCGGCAAGTACGCCGGCCTCTTCGGCGGCGTGATGGCGATCGGCACCGTCGGCGGCCCGCTCCTGGGCGGCGTCGTGACCGACGCGTTCGGCTGGCGCTGGAACTTCTTCATCGCGATGCCCGTCGCGATCGTCGCGATCGTCCTCCTCCAGATGACCCTCCGCCTCCCCGCGCACCCGAAGCGCAAGGTGCGGATCGACTACCTCGGCGCCGTGCTCATCGCGGGCGGCGTCTCGCTCCTGCTGATCTGGGTCTCCCTCGCTGGCAAGAACTTCGACTGGGCCTCGTGGGAGACCGCGGTCATGGTCGGCGGCGCCGTCGTGCTGCTGGTCGCCGCCGTGATCACCGAGCTCACCGTGGCCGAGCCGATCATCCCGATGGGGATGTTCAAGAACCGCACCTTCAGCCTCGCCGTCGTGGCGAGCATCTCGGTCGGCGTCTCGATGTTCGGCGTCGCCGTCTTCCTCGCGCAGTACATGCAGCTGGCCCGCGGAGCCACGCCGACCCAGTCGGGCCTGCTCACCATCCCGATGATGGCCGGCCTGCTGATCGCCTCGACGATCTTCGGCGGGATCATCTCGCGCACCGGCAAGTGGAAGGCGATCATGATCAGCGGCGGCGTGCTCGCCGTGATCGGCACCTCCCTCCTCAGCACCCTCCGCTACGACACGGACCTGGTCCTCGTCGGGATCTACATGGCCGTCCTCGGTGCCGGCCTGGGCATGCTGATGCAGAACCTCGTCCTGGTGGTGCAGAACTCGATCGAGGTGAAGAACCTCGGCGTCGCGACCAGCGCGGTCACGTTCTTCCGCAGCCTCGGCGGCACCGTCGGAGTCTCGGTCCTGGGCTCGATGCTCGGCACCGTGATCGCCGACCGCATCAAGACCGGCATCGCGGGTCTCGCTCCCGCCGACCAGGCTCTCGCCGCGCAGGCGCTGGGCAGCGGCACGATCCCGCAGCCGGCGACCCTGCCCGACGCCGTGCGCGTCGTGGTCGAGAGCGCCTACGGGATCGGCGTGGGCGACGTGTTCCTCTACAGCATCCCGCTCGCCGTGGTCACGCTGATCGCCGTCGTCCTCCTGCCCAACGTGAGCCTCGGCTCGAAGAACGCGGTGCAGCTCAAGGCGGAGCCGACCACTCCGCTGCAGGCCGCGGAGGACGCCCTCATCGCCGCCTCGGACGGCCAGGCGGCGCTCCGCCCCGTCGGCCAGGCCCGGCGGACGGACGACGCGACGCACGCCCGGGAGGGTCGCGAGGCCACTCCCGCCGGACACGGTCGCCACGCCGACGAGGAGCGGCAGGAGGAGCCGGTCGGGCATGCCCGCCACGCCGCTCCCACCGGCTCCGTCGACGTGATCGAGCGCTCCTGATGCCCGCCGCCGCGCCCTCGGCCGAGGCGCTGCACGAGGTCGAGGAGCAGATCACCGTGCTCGCCGTCCAGGTGCGCCTCGCCGTCCGGGACGCGGCGGCGTCGATCGACCCGGCGCTGCCGCCCTTCGGACTGCGGCTGCTGCGGATCCTCGAGCGCTGCGGTCCGGTCCACTCCGGCGCCGCGGCGGAGCGGCTCGGGGTCGACCGCAGCGCGATCAGCCGCCAGGCCCGCCAGCTCGCCGAGCTGGGCCTGGTCGAGATGACCTCCGATCCCGCCGACGGCCGAGCGCGGTTCCTCTCGCTCAGCGCGGCCGGATGCGAGCGGATGCGCGACCTCGGCGGCCGTCAGCGGCAGCGGATGCAGGAGGCGCTGAGCGCCTGGCCCGAGGAGGACCTGCGCGCGTTCGCGGGATACCTGGAGCGGCTGACCGCGGCGGAGTGAGTCGATTGATCTGAACGAGTGGCGCGGACCGACGGGGTCCGCGCCACTTCTGCGTGCGGGCCGCCGGACGCGGCGCGGGCGCGCTGACCGCGTGCCGTCTCGCGCCACCCGGTGCCGACGCCATCGTGGTCGTTCTACATTTCCTGAGAAGTTCTCACTCAGGAGGCGATGACCCTGTTCTCTTTCGACCATGCAGCAGCGGCGGAGCTGGTCCGCGCCTCGGACGAGGCGGCGGAGGCGCTCGCCTCCCAGGAGCTGCTGAGGTCCGTCGCTGCCGAGTACGCGCTTGGCGAGTTCCGCGGCGCGTACGCCGAGCTGTTCCGCCGGGTCCGCCTCTGCGACAGGGAGAACCGCGGTCGGCTGAGCGCCGAGCTGCGCGAGCTCGCCGACACGGTGCGGCTCGTGGTGCGGAAGGCCGAGGAGGAGCGTCGGCGCCGGGAGGAGTATGCGGCCTGGGAGCGGCGGGCGGACGAGCGCGAGCAGCAGCGCCGCCTCGATCCGGTCGCGGCCCTCGCGGCGGGCGTCGATAAGGTCGTCGACCGGCCGCCGTCCGATCGGCCGGTCGTGCCTCCGCCGATCCGTGCGCAGTTCTCCCCCCGGTCGGTGCCCCGCACGTCCCCGGGCGGCCCCGCCGCGGGAGGCACGACCTCCGCCGACCCCGAGCGCCTCGACGTCTTCGTCTCGCAGACCCGGCAGGCGGACGAGGCGATGCGCTCCCGGCTCCAGGATCTGATGGCCGCCTGGGGAGCCTTCGGCAACCGCTGCTCGTGGGCGCCGGTCGAGTCCTTCTCGGTGCTCCGGGGCTTCCGCGAGCTGCTGTCGATCGGTGCGGCCGACGCGACCTGGGTCGAGCAGATCTCCCTGGCCTTCACCGCCGCGGGGGGAGCGGCGCTCTCCGTTCCGGTCCTCGACGCCGTCGGCACCCTGGCGCGGCCCCGGGGCGGCCGGAGCCTGCTCGACTCCCTCGCGGCGCTCTCGTCCGACGATCTCGCGACACTCCTGGCGGCGTCGCCCGACCTCGCGGCGCGCCTCGGGCGACTGGCTCCGACCCTCGTGAACGACTGGTGGCGGAGCCTCGACTCCACGGACGGCGCGCGCTTCTCGCCGCAGCAGGAGGCGCTGGTCGCCGGTCTGCCCGGGGTGATCGGGAATCTGGAGGGTGTTCCCTACCGCGCCCGGGTGAGGGCGAACGAGAGGGCGCTGAGGGCGCGGATCGCGGCGCTGAGGAGCGAGGCGGCGGGCCTGCGCGGGAAGGCGGGCGACGGGGAGCGACTCGCGGCGGTGGAGTCGCAGCTGGTGGCGCTGAGGGACGTGCGGGCATCGCTCCGGCGCGGTCTCGGTCAGGATCCGCGCTTCCTCGTCTCCCTGACCGCCGACGAGCCTCCGCTCGCCGCCGTCTCGATCGGCGATCCCGACACCGCCACGAACGTCACCTACGCCGTCCCCGGGATGGGACAGACGACGGAGAGCATGACCCGATGGACGAAGGCGTCGCAGAATCTGCAGTCGCTCCTCCCGCCCGGCAGCGCCGTCGTCTCCTGGATCGGCTACGAGACCCCGCCGATGGCGCGGCTCGGCGGGAACGGCATGGACGTCCTCACCTCGAACCAGGCGGTCGCCGGCGGCGCCGCACTCGCCTCGGCTGTCCAGGGGCTCTCCGCGGTCCGGGGCGACGACCTGCCGAAGCCGAACGTCGTCGCCCACTCCTACGGCAGCACCGTCATGGCCGTCGCCGCCTCGCGCTCGGACGTCGAGCTCGGGGTCGTCGTGACGCTGGGCTCGGCCGGCCTCCCGGACAGCGTCGACGAGGCGAGCGACCTGCACGCGGAATCCGTCTTCGCGGGGCAGGCGCGGGACAAGTACCTCGGCGAGACCGAGAGCGGCGACGAGGCCGCGTGGATGGGCCGCGCCTTCAGCTGGAACCACCACACGGATCCCGCTGACGAGGACTTCGGCGCGCGCGTCTTCGGTGTGGAGACCGGAGGCGACGCCGGGAGGATCGTGACGGATCACGCTGCGCTGAAGAGCGACGACGGCGATCTCGCGGGGTATCTCGACACGAACACCGAGTCCCTGCAGAACGCGGCGTGGGCCGTCTCCCGGCGACTCGACCTGCTGACCGAGAACCGGCCGCTCGGACCGACCGCCTTCCAGAAGGCGGTCGTGGGAGCCTCCCATGGCGGGTAGAGGCTCTCCTCAGTGGACGGGCGTCGCGCTGACCGTCGCCGCTCTGCTCGTGATGTCGATGACCGCTTGTGCAACGGAGAAGGAGGCGAGACCGGTGAGCACGATGAGTCCTCGGGAGGGTCGGGATCGGGTGGTGGAGTTCGTGCAGGACTCCGCGGGGCGGCTCGATGTGGAGGGGTGGTGGCCGCGGAGCGGCGCGGCCAGGCCCGATGTGTGCGGCCCCGGCGACCGGGTGAGCGGTGCGAGCTACAGCTACGCCTGGTGGGCCCCGGCGGGCACCGATGTCGAGGGGGATGCGCGGAAGGTCGCGGACTACTGGGAGTCGCTGGGGATGACGGTGAGAGTGACCGATTCGACTCCGCGCCCGACGGTCTACGGGCAGGGCGGACCGGTGCTGCGGGCGAGCTTCGTCACCGGCGCTGTCGAGGAGATGTACATGATCGGGGCGGAGATGCCGTGCGCGCCCGGCGATTTCGAATCACTCCTCCTCGAGGACGAGGCTCAGCGCGCGGCGGGTGCGGTCCTTCCGGGTGATGAAGGGGTCGTCCCGAAGCCGGATCCGTGGGACCTCCCACTCCAGTCCGATCCGTCGGGTTCCGGCTCGGAGGGATGAGCCGCCCCGTCCACCGCGTCCGGATCGGAGATGCCGACGTCGCTTCCGTTGCCGGGGGAGGGGTCGGCCTCAGCGCGGTGCGCCCACCAGCTGCGCGACGTGCACGACGAAGGCGCGGCGGCGGTCGCGCGTCTCCTCCCCGCCCCGGGAGGCGAAGGGGGTGAGGTGCCAGATCTCGCACAGGCCGAGGAGGGCGATGAAGAGGTCGTCGGCCGACCAGCTCGCGTCGACGACGCCGGTGCGCTGCCACTCGAGGACCCGGGCCTCGGGGGCGGGGACCCCGCCGAGCTGCTCGCCGGCCTCCTCCCAGACGCCGGCTCCCTCCAGGCGCGCCCACGTGAGCAGGCGCAGGAACTCCGGGTGCTCCCACACATGGTCGAACATGCGGCCCGCGAGGTCGGGGAGGTCCGCCGCCTCGGCGAGGAGCGTCTCGTCGAGAGCGCCGAGCGCCTCGACGACGGTCGCGACGAACAGGCCGCGCTTGCCGCCGTAGTAGGCGTAGAGCCGCTCCTTGTTCAGACCCGCGGCCGCGGCCACGCGGTCGACCCGGGCGCCCGCGAAGCCGTGGGCGGCGAACTCGACGGAGGCCGCGCGGAGGATCCGCTCGCGTGCGGGCAGCGCCGCATCGGATGTCGGCTCCATGGTTCACCTCCGGGCGCTCGAACGATACACTCTTCTTCGCCCAACCAACTGGTTGGGTTGGTTCGGCCCCGATGACGCGGCTCGGATCCGGACCCGCCGGTCCCGCTCCGCTCCGTGTGAAAGGCCGCCATGCCCTCCCCGTCCGCTCCCTCCTCCGCCCGCCGCTGGTGGGTGCTCGTGATCCTCGCGCTCACGCAGCTCGTCGTCGTGCTCGACGGCACCATCGTCACGATCGCCCTCCCCGCCGCGCAGGCCGACCTCGGCCTCACCGACGTCGAGCGCCAGTGGGTCGTCACCGCCTACGCCCTCGCGTTCGGCGCGCTCCTGCTCCTGGGCGGCCGCATCGCCGACTACACCGGCCGCAAGCGCACCTACCTGATCGGCATGATCGGCTTCGGCGCCGCCTCCGCCTGGGGCGGCCTCGCCACCTCCGGCACGGAGCTGATCGCCGCCCGCGGGCTGCAGGGCGCCTTCGCCGCGCTGCTCGCCCCGGCCGCTCTGGCCCTCCTCACCGTCTCCTTCCCCTCCGGCCGCGAGCGGGGCACGGCCTTCGCCGTCTTCGGAGCGGTCGCCGGAGCGGGCGCCGCCGTCGGCCTCGTGCTGGGCGGGCTGCTCACCGAGTTCGCCGACTGGCGCTGGTGCCTCCTCGTCAACGTCCCCGTCGTCGTGGTCGGCGCGATCGCCGGCCAGCTGCTCGTCACCGAGAGCCGCGCGGAGGGGCGCAACCGCTTCGACGTCGCCGGGACGATCACCGTCGCGCTCGGGCTCGCGAGCGTCGTCTACGGCTTCACCCTCGCCGAGCAGGGCTGGCTCCGCGTCGACACCCTCGGCTTCCTCCTCGTCGGCGTGCTGCTGCTGGCCCTCTTCGTGCGGATCCAGGCCCGCTCCGACCACCCGTCGCTGCCGCTGCGCATCGTCGCCGACCGCGTCCGCGGCGGAGCCTTCCTGGTCCAGGCGATCGTCGGCAGCGTGATGATCGGCTCCACCCTCTACCTGACCCTGCACCTGCAGCTGGTCTTGGGCCTGCCGCCGCTCGAGGCGGGCCTGGCCAACCTGCCGATGACGGTGACGATCATGATCGTCGCGGGAGTCGCCGCCAAGCTGCTGCCGCGCACCGGCCCGCGCGTGCTGATGATCGTCGGCCCGCTGATCGCGGCGGCCGGGCTCCTCTACCTGAGCCGCATCACCCCCGACGGCGGCTACCTCCTCGAGGTGCTGCCCGCGCTGATCCTCCTGGGCATCGGCATGGCGATGGTCTTCGTGCCGCTGCAGAACCTCGCGCTCACCGGAGTCGCGGCCCACGACGCCGGTGCCGCCGGAGCGACCGCGAACGCCGCCATGCAGATCGGCGGCTCGATCGGGCTGTCGATCTTCACGACCCTCTACGCGGGAGTCGCGGGCGAGCAGCAGTCGCCGGTCGCCTTCGTCGACGGCTACTCCGCGGTCTTCGTCGCGGCCGCGATCGGGCTGGTCGTCGCCTCCGTCGTCGCCGTCGCGATGATCCGGGTGAAGAAGGAGGAGTTCCTCGCCCAGGCTCCGAAGGAGGCCGTCGCCCACCTGGGCTGATCCCGGCCTAGGCTCGGAAGCGCCATGCAGCCACTGACCGAGACCGAGATCCGCGAGTCCTTCGTCAACGCCTCCCGCAAGGAGGTCGCCGACCTCGCGCTGCCGAAGGACTTCGACGCGCTGGACTGGTCGGTCATCGACCATCTCGGCTGGCGCGACCGGAGGATGGGCCGCCGCGCCTACGTCGTCGTGCCGCTGGAGGAGCGCCTCGTCGGGGTCCTGCTCACCCAGGCCGACGCCCTGCCGCGCTCGCGGGCGCAGTGCTCGTGGTGCCGCGACGTGCAGCTCCCGAACGACGTCGTCTTCTTCGGGGCGCGGAAGGCCGGAGCGGCCGGGCGGGCGGGGGACTCGCTCGGCACGCTCGTCTGCTCCCGCTTCGAGTGCTCGGTGAACGTGCGGCGGCGCCCATCGGTGGCCTACATCGGCTTCGACCTCGAGGCGGCGCGAGCGCAGCGGATCGCGACTCTGCGGGCGCGCACCGAGGGCTTCGCGCGCGAGGTGCTCGGCGAGGCGTGACCGCGCTCAGCGGCGCGTTGACGCGCGCACGTGCATCCGCTCGCCCTGGCGGCCGAAGAGGCTGAGGAACTCGACCTGCTGCTCGTCGGCGCGGCCGAACCAGTGCGGCACCCGGGTGTCGAACTCGGCGGACTCGCCGGCCGGCAGCACCAGATCGTGCTCGCCGAGCCGCAGGCGGAGCCGCCCGCTCAGCACGTAGAGCCACTCGAAGCCCTCGTGCGCGCGCTGCTCCGCCGGCTCCGTCACCGGCCCGGCCGGGAGCGTGTGCTTGAACGCCTGGAGCGCGCCCGCGTCGCGGCTGAGCGGCTGGATGAGCATGCCGTTCCGGCGCACCGGCCGGCCGTGCACGCGGGGATCCTCCGGCGCGGCGCCGACGAGCTCGTCGAGCGGCGCCCCGAGGGCGCGGGCGATCGGGAGGAGCAGCTCCAGCGTCGCGCGACGGCCTCCGCTCTCGAGGCGCGAGAGGGTGCTCGCCGAGATGCCGGTCTCGGCCCCGAGGGACGCGAGCGTGCGGTCGCGGCGGGTGCGCAGGCGCCGGAGCCGTGGTCCGACGGCGGCGACGATCTCGTCGTCGGACGGGGCGGGCGGGGTCTCGGGCACGACGCCATCCTGGCACGGGCGGTCGCGCCGCATGCCGGAACGGCACGGATCCTCGCGGCCCAGCCCGGGGCGGCGGAGCATCGACCCATGACCTCCACCGACGCCCCCACCGGCCCGTCCGTCCCCGCCCCCGCCGACGTCCTGATCCTCGGCGCCTCCTTCGCCGGCCTCGCCGCCGCCACCGCCCTCGGCCGCAGTCTCCGCGACGTCCTCGTCGTCGACGGCGGACCTCCGCGCAACGCACCCTCGCCCGGTGCCCACAACGTGCTGACCCGCGACGGCGTGCCGCCCACGGAGCTGGTGCGCCTGGCGCGCGCCGAGGCCGAGGGCTACGGAGCCCGGGTGGTCGAGGGCGAGGCGGTCCGCGCCTCCGCGGGTGCCGAGGGCGTGACCGCGACCCTCGCCGACGGCACGGTCCTCCGCGCGCGCCGCCTCCTGCTCGCGACCGGCGTCCGCGACCTGCTGCCGGAGATCCCCGGGCTCGGCGCCCGCTGGGGACGGGACGTCCTGCACTGCCCCTACTGCCACGGCTTCGAGGTGCGCGGCCGGCGGATCGGCGTGCTCGGCAGCTCGTTCGCCGGGCACCAGGCGCAGATGTTCCGACAGCTCAGCGACCGGACGTCGATCCTGCTCCACGGCGCACCCGCGCCCGCCGGCGACGAGGCGGCGGCGCTGGCCGCCCGCGGGATCGCTCTCGTGCCGGGTCGCGTCGAGAAGGTCCTCGTCGAGGACGACCGCCTGGTCGGCGTGGTGATCGACGGTCGACGGCACGAGCTCGACGCGCTCGTCGTCGGCCCGCGGGTCGAGGGGCGGCTCCCCGAGGGGCTCGGCCTCGAGCTCGCCGACCACCCGTCGGGAGTCGCGCGGCACCTCGCCGTCGATCCGATGGGCCGGACCGGCGTCGCCGGGGTCTTCGCCGCGGGCTCGCTGGTCGAGCCGATGGCGCAGGTCGTCGCCTCGTCCGCCGACGGGCTGCGCGTGGGCGCGGCGATCAACCACGACCTGATCGAGGAGGAGATCGCCGCCGCGCTGCGGGCCGCCTGACGCGCGCTCAGCGGCGGCGGTACTCCAGCTCCGGGCGGCCGGGGGAGCCGTAGCGGGGCGCGCGGTCCGCGACTCCGGAGTCGGCGAGATGCTCGAGGTAGCGGCGGGCCGTCACCCGCGAGATGTCGAGGCGGGTGGCGAGCTCGGCCGCCGAGAGGCCGACGGGACCCAGCAGCGCGGTGACGGCCTCGAGGGTCTGGGCCGAGAGCCCCTTGGCCAGACCCGGGGCGTTGGAGGTGCGGAGCGCCGCGAAGGCCCCGTCCACCTCGTGCTGGCTGGCGACGTCGGCGCCGTGCATCCGCTCGCGGTAAGACCGGTAGCTGGCGAGCTTGGCGGCGAACGCGCTGAAGACGAACGGCTTGATCAGGTACTGCACGATGCCGGCGGCGACGGAGGCGCGCACGTTCGCGGCGTCGCGGACGGCGGTGATCGCGATGACGTCGACGTCCAGGCCCGCCGCCCGGACGGCCCGGCAGAGGTCGAGGCCGCCCATGTCCGGCAGGTTCATGTCGAGCAGGATCAGCGCGATGCCCGGGTCCGCGCGCAGCGCCCGGATCGCCTCCGCCCCGCTGCCGGCGACCGCGGCCACCTCGAAGCCGTCGACCCGTCGGACGTAGTCGGCGTGGGCGCTCGCGGTCAGCGGCTCGTCCTCGACGACGAGCACCCGGATCACGACGCCACCCGCGCGGGCAGCGGCAGCTGCACCGTGAACACCGCGCCGACGTGGCGCGAGACCTCGATCGAGCCGCCGAGCCGCTCCACCACCTGCTGCACCAGCGCCAGGCCGATGCCGCGGCCGAAGCCGTCCGACTCCTTCGTCGAGTAGCCGCGCGCGAAGACGTCGGCGGTGCCGGCGACTCCGGGGCCGCTGTCCGAAACCTGCACCACCAGCTCGCCCTCGGCGAGGCCGAGGTAGACCTCCACCCACGGCTCGCGGTCCGGAGCGGAGGAGGCGGTCGCGTCGAGGGCGTTGTCGATCAGATTGCCCAGCACCGTCACGAGGTCCCCGGGCTCCAGCCCCTGCGTGCCGGGCTCGAGGTGCGTCTCGAAGTGCAGCTCGACGCCGCGCTCGCGGGCCTGCGCGGCCTTGCCCAGCAGCAGGGCGGCGATCACCGGCTCCTGCACGGAGCCGAGGACCCGGTCGGCCAGGCGCTGGCTGAGGTTCAGCTCGCCGGCGGCGAACGCGAGCGCCTCGTCGGGCCGGCCGAGCTCGATCAGCGACGCGATGGTGTGCAGGCGGTTCGAGAACTCGTGGGTCTGCGAGCGCAGCGCGTCCGAGAGGGTGCGCAGCGACTCCAGCTCGCCGCTCACCCGCTGCAGCTCGGTGCGGTCCCGGAGCGTGACGACCGTGCCCAGGGGGCGGGCGCCGGGGGAGGCGGCGGGCCGCTCGTTCACCACGAGGATCCGCTCCCGGGCCACGACCAGGCGGTCCGAGACGGGCTCGTCGTCCTGCAGCAGCTCGCGCAGGGCGTCGGGGAGGTCGAGCTCGGCGACCGGCACCGGCGTCCGCACGCCCTCGAGCCCGAGCAGCTCCAGCGCGTGGTCGTTGGCGAGCACCAGCCGGCCGCGGTCGTCGACCAGCAGCAGCCCCTCCCGCACCGAGTGCAGGACGGACTCGTAGTAGGCGAAGACCTGGCTCATCTGCTCCGGGCCCCGCCCGCCCGTGACGCGGCGCAGGTAGCGGGCGAGGAGCCACGAGCCGAGCGCGCCGAGCGCGACCGCCCCGAGCGCGCCCCACGCGACGACCTGCACGCGGGCGGCGAAGGAGGCGTCCACGGCCGAGAGCGTGACGCCCGCCGACACGAGCGCGACGACCGCCCCGTCGGCGTCCTCGATCGGCGCGACGGCGCGGACGGAGGGCCCGAGCGTGCCGGTGTACGTCTCGGTGAAGGTCCGCCCCTCCAGCGCGGGCTCGATCGTGCCCTGGAACGGCAGGCCGATCCGGTCGCGGTCGCGGTGGGTGTACCGGGTGCGGTCGGGGGCCATGATCGTGAGGAAGTCGACGCCGGTGTCCCGCATGACCTCCTCGGCGTACGGCTGCAGGCTCGCGGAGGGATCCGCGCCGGCCGTCGACTCGAGGACGAACGGATTGTCGGCCACCGTCCGCGCCACGACGAGGCTCCGCTGGGCGGCCTCGTCGCCCGCGCGGCTCCGCGCGTCGAGGGCCAGCACCGCGACGGCCGCCGCGGCGATCAGCAGGATGCTCAGCAGCTGCACGGCGAACAGGCGCGCGGCGATGCTGCCGCGCGGTCCGCGTGCGCTCGGCGTCCTGACCATGCCACTCCCTCGTGAGCGAGCGCTCGGGGCGCCCCGCCGTGAACAGTATGAACGCAACCGTGCCGGGCTCCCGAGGCGGGGCCACCATCGTCCTACCCCCTCACCTCGACGAAGAGAAGGACACCCCCATGGCGAAGACGCCTCAGACGCCGTCCGACCGGCTGATCCCCGCGGTCACCCCTCCGAAGACGCGGCGGCGCATCGACCGGAACCACTGGCTCTACATCGCCGTCATCATCGCCGTGGTCGCCGGCGTCGTGGTCGGACTCGTCGCTCCCGCCTTCGCGGCGACGCTCGAGCCCGTCGGCAAGGCCTTCGTCGGACTGATCAAGATGATGATCGCGCCGATCATCTTCTGCACCATCGTCATCGGCATCGGCTCCATCGCGAAGGCCGCCACGGTCGGCAAGGTCGGCGGACTCGCGCTGGGCTACTTCATCGTGATGTCGACCTTCGCCCTGGCGATCGGCCTCGTCGTCGGCAACATCCTGCACCCGGGCGAGGGCCTCGACATCTCGAGCGCCACCTACGACACCAGCGACCTCAAGGCCGAGAGCACCAGCGACTTCGTCCTCGGGATCATCCCCGTCTCGCTGTTCTCCTCGCTCGTGGACGGCAGCATCCTGCAGACCCTCTTCGTCGCGCTGCTCGTCGGCTTCGCGCTGCAGAAGATGGGCGCCAAGGGCCAGCCGATCCTCGGAGCGATCAAGCAGCTCCAGGTCCTGGTCTTCCGCATCCTCTCGATGGTGCTCTGGGTCGCCCCGATCGGCGCGTTCGGCGCCATCGCCGCGGTCGTCGGCAAGACCGGCTGGGGAGCGGTCGTCGCTCTCGCCACCCTGATGATCGGCTTCTACATCACCTGCGCGATCTTCGTGGTCGTCGTCCTCGGCCTGCTGCTGCGCCTGGTGACCGGCGTCAGCATCTTCTCGCTGATGAAGTACCTGGCCCGCGAGTACCTGCTGATCGTCGGCACCTCCTCCTCGGAGGCGGCGCTGCCCCGCCTGATCGCGAAGATGGAGCACCTCGGCGTCTCCAAGCCCGTCGTCGGCATCACCGTGCCCACCGGCTACTCCTTCAACCTCGACGGCACGGCGATCTACCTCACGATGGCGTCGCTGTTCATCGCCTCGGCCACCGGAGCGCCGATGTCGATCCCGGAGCAGATCGGCCTCCTCCTCTTCATGATGATCGCCTCGAAGGGCGCCGCGGGCGTCACCGGAGCGGGCCTGGCCACGCTGGCCGGCGGCCTCCAGTCCTTCCGCCCCGACCTGGTCAACGGCGTCGGCGTGATCGTCGGCATCGACCGCTTCATGTCCGAGGCCCGCGCGGTCACCAACTTCACCGGCAACGCGGTCGCCACCCTTCTCGTGGGCACCTGGACCAAGCAGATCGACATGGTGCAGGTCCGCGAGGTCCTCGGCGGGCGCTCGCCCTTCGACGAGACCACGCTCGGAGCGGACGAGCACGAGGCCCCCGCGTCGGGCACCTCGATCACCGAGGGGATCGCCTCGATCCAGGACTCCGATGAGGCGTCGCGGATGCGTGCGGAGATCGCGGCCAAGCGCTAGCCGATCCGATCGCGAAGGCCCCGCCTCCCGGAACCGGTCCGGGAGGCGGGGCCTCCGTCGTGCGCGGGTCAGTGCCTCCGCACCCCGAGCAGAGGCAGGGTCACCGAGCAGAGCGGCCCGATCAGCACCGCGAAGAGGAGGGTGCCGAGGCCGGCGTCGCCGCCGAGGGCCCAGCCGATGAGCAGCACCGTGAGCTCGACGCCCGAGCGCGCCACCCAGATCGGCAGGCCCGTGCGGGTGTGCAGGCCCAGCATCAGACCGTCGCGGGGCCCCGGACCGAGGTGGGCGCCGATGTAGATCCCGCTCGCGACCGCCAGAAGCACGAGGCCTCCGGCGAAGAGCAGGCCACGGGCCCACCACTCCTCCGGCGTCGCCAGCACGCGCAGCCCGACGTCGATCATCGTGCCGACCACGAGCACGTTCAGCACGGTGCCGAGACCGGGCCGCTGTCGGAGGGGGATCCACAGCAGCAGGACGAGCAGGCCGATCACGTTCGTGAGCAGTCCGATCCCGAGCCCGGTCTGGTGCGCGACCCCCTGGGCGAAGACGGTCCACGGGTCCACGCCGATCGCCGCGCGGATCATCATCGCGTCGGCGAATCCGTAGAGGATCAGGCCCACCAGCAGGCGCGGCACGGGTCGGAGGCGCCACTGGCCCGCTGGGGGAGCGGCGGCGGCAACGGGAGCGGTGAGGGTCATGGACTCATCACAGCGCGACATTGGCCTTCTTCGCGCGGTCCAATCCGGCTACCTTGGACGCATGGCTGATGTCCACTTCGGCGCGCGCGCCCTGCAGACCCTCCTCGGCGACTGGCGCGAGCAGCGCGGCACCCGGCCCGCCTACCTCGCTCTGGCCGACCGGATCCGCCTCCTCGGGATCGACGGCCGCATCCCCGCGGGCAGCCGCCTGCCCGCCGAGCGCGAGCTCTCGGCCCGCCTCGGCGTCAGCCGCACGACCGTGGCCGCCGCGTACCGCGAGCTGCGCGACAGCGGCTACCTCGTCAGCGTGCGCGGCTCCGGCAGCGTCACCCGCCTGCCGGGAGCGGCCGTGCACGCGGTGCCCTCGCTCGCGCCGGACTTCCTCGACTTCACCAAGGCGGCCCTGCCCGCCGTCCCCGAGCTGGCCGAGGCGTACACCCGCGCGGCGCAGGCGGCCCCCGAGCACTTCGACTCCGGCTCCTACGACACCGTCGGCCTGCCGGTGCTGCGCCGCGCGATCGCCGAGCGCTACACCGCGCGGGGTCTGCGCACCGAGCCCGGCCAGATCATGGTGACCATCGGCGCGCAGCACGCGATCGCGCTCGTCGCCCGCACCCTGCTCGCGCGGGGTGACCGGGCGCTGATCGAGGCCCCGACCTACCCGCACGCCTACGAGGCCCTCCGGCTGGCCGGCGCGCGGCTCGTGCCGGTGAACGTCGACGGGGCGGACGGCTGGGACGGAGAGGGCCTGATCGCCGCGCTGCGCGGCACGAGCCCGAGCCTGGCCTACCTGATGCCCGACTTCCACAACCCGACCGGCCGCTCCATGGCCCCCGAGCTGCGGGAGCGGGCGATCGCCGCCGCGGCCCGGCAGGGGACCCTGATCATCGCCGACGAGACGACGGCCGAGCTCGACATCGACCGGCGGATGTCGCCGCTGCCGTTCGCCGCCTACGGGCCCGAGGGGACGGTGCTCTCGATCGGCTCCGTCGGCAAGACGCTGTGGGGCGGCATCCGGATCGGCTGGATCCGCGCCGAGCGGGCGGTGATCCGCAAGCTGGCGCTGGCGCGCTCGGCGAGCGACCTCGGCACGCCGATCCTGGAGCAGCTCCTGGTCGCGGACATGCTCGGCCGGATGGACGGCGTGCTGGAGCTGCGGCGCTCGCAGCTGCGCGCGGGCCGCGACCACCTCGAGGCGGCCCTGGCGCGCGCGATCCCGGAGTGGAGCGTGCCGCGGGTCTCGGGCGGTCTCTCCACCTGGGTGGGCCTGGGCCGGCCGGCGAGCTCGCAGCTGGCGCTCGCCGCCCGGACGGCGGGACTGCTGATCACCGCGGGCCCGCGCTTCGGGATCGACGGCGCCTTCGAGCGCTTCCTCCGCATCCCGATCGGCTACTCGCCCGAGGCGACCGACCGGGCCGTGGAGGCGCTCGCGACGGCGTGGGCGCAGGTCGCCCGGCACCCGGCGGCCGACCCGGGGTACCTCGCCGACGTGGTCTGAGGTGGAGTGCCCGCCGGGCGTGTGAGATCGTTCTCTCATGAGCGACGGGTACGGCTACCTGCTGGTCCACTTCGTGGAGGACCGGACCGGCCACAGCGAGAAGATCTTCCTCTCGCTCAGCCGGGGCGACGATCCGCTGCGCTGGCGCGCGCTCGGGCCGGTGCTGGAGTGGACCGGCGGCACGGGCGGCGTCCGCGACCCCCACATCGTCCGCGGTCCGCGGGGCTTCCACCTCGTCGCCACCGACCTCCGCGTCTGGCGGCCCGAGGGCCCGGACTGGGACCTCTACCGGCACCGGGGGAGCCGCGACCTCGTGGTCTGGGACTCCCCGGACCTCCTCGAGTGGTCCGAGCCGCGCGCGGTCGCCGTCGCTCCCGCGGGCGCGGGCATGGCCTGGGCGCCGGAGTCGGTCTACGACCCGGTCTCGGGCGACTTCCTCGTGCACTGGTCCTCCGGCCTGGCCGAGGACGGCGACCCCGCCACCGGCGAGACGGGCGACAGCCGCATCCTGATGTCCCGCACGCGCGACTTCCTCACGTTCACCGAGTTCGAGACCTACCTGCGGCTGCCCGGCGGAGTGATCGACATGACGCTGCTGATCGAGGGCACGGCCGTCCACCGCTTCGCCAAGCAGCACGACGAGGCCCCCGACACGATGCAGGTGTTCCAGCAGGTCGGCTCCTCCCTCTTCGCGGACGACTTCGCCACCGTCGCGCGGGGGATCGGGCAGGAGCTCGGCCCGAGCATCGAGGGGCCGCTGGTCTTCCGGCACCACCGCGAGGAGCGCTGGTCGCTCTGGGTCGACCAGTACGCCCTCCGCCCCTACGGCTACCGCGCCTACACGAGCACCGACCCGGCCTCGGGCCGCTGGGAGCTCGCGGAGGAGTTCGACCTGCCCGAGGACACCAAGCACGGAGCGGTCCTCCCGCTCACCCGATCCGAGTACACGGCGCTCGACGAGCGCCACCCCGCCTGAGAGGCCCCGCATGACCGACTTCAGCCCCCGTCTCGCCGACGCCCTCGTCACCGTCATCGGTGCCGACGGCGCTCCGCTCGCCCACGCCGACGTGACGGTCGAGCAGCGCCGCCACGCCTTCGCCTTCGGCTGCACCCCTCCGAGCACCGACCCCGCGCGCGCCGAGGAGCGCCGGCTCTGGCTCGACCTGTTCGACACGGCGACGCTCCCCGTCTACTGGGGCCGCTTCGAGCCGGAGCGCGGCCGCACCGCGACGGAGGAGGTGCTCGCCGAGGCGCGCGCGCTCGCCGCGGACGGCGTCCGGCTGAAGGGGCACCCGCTGGTCTGGCACTACGTGAAGCCGGAGTGGCTCGACGCGCTGCCGCTGGACGAGGCCGAGCAGCTCCTCCGCGCGCGCATCCGCCGGGAGGTGGGCGCCTTCGCCGGGCTGATCGACACCTGGGACGCGATCAACGAGGTCGTCATCATGCCGCGCTTCGCGAACGAGCCGGACGGCGTGACGAACGCCGTCACCCGCCTCGCCCGCGAGAAGGGACGCGTCGGCATGGTCGAGCTGGCCTTCTCGGAGGCGCGCAGCCTCGGCACCGGACCGGTGCTCGTGCTGAACGACTTCGACCTCGGGCCCGAGTACGAGCGGCTGATCGAGGACGTGCTCGAGGCCGGGATCCGGCCCGACGCGATCGGCCTGCAGTCGCACATGCACCAGGGGTTCCGCGGGGAGGAGCAGATCACGGCGATCTGCGACAGGTTCGCGCGCTTCGGCCTGCCGCTGCACTGGACCGAGACCACCCTCGTCTCAGGCGAGCTGATGCCCGCCGAGATCGAGGACCTCAACGACCACGTGGTCGAGGACTGGCCGACCACCCCGGAGGGGGAGGCGCGGCAGGCGGACGAGATGGTGCGGCACTACGAGACGCTGGTCGCGCATCCGGCGGTCGAGGCGATCACCTACTGGGGCTTCGACGACGCCGGCGCCTGGCTCGGAGCGCCGGGCGGGTTCCTCCGCCGCGACGGGAGCCCGAAGCCGGCCTACGAGGCGCTGCGCTCGCGGATCCGCGGGGACTGGTGGCTCGAGCCGACGGTGCTCCGGACGGACGCCGATGGGCGCGTCGGCGTGCGGGCCTTCGCCGGGGACTTCGCGCTCTCGAGCGCGGGGGCGGGCGCTGCAGTGAGCCTCCCCGTCGGGTCGTCGACGGCGGAGGTCCGCCTGGGCTGAGGGCGTCCGGGGCCGGCCGGTGGCGCCGGTCGCCCCGTCGCGCGCCCCGGAACGCCGCGTCCCTCCCAACACTCAGTCGGCTGATGGAAGACTCGGAGGGTGCATCTCCTCGCGGTCCTCAGCATGAAGAACCGGGCGCTCATCGCGCTCGTCACCGTCGTCATCGCCGTCTTCGGCGGAGTCGCCCTGACCGGGCTCAAGCAGGAGCTCGCGCCGTCGATCTCCTTCCCGCAGCTCGCCGTCGTCACGTCCTACCCGGGCGCCGCTCCGGAGGTGGTCAACGACGACGTCTCGACGCCGATCGAGACCGCCATCCAGGGGGTGCCGGGGCTCGAGACGACCAGCGCGACGTCCTCCACGGACTCCTCCCTCATCTCGGCGTCCTTCACCTACGGCACCGACCTCGCCACCGCCGAGCAGAAGATCCTGCAGGCGATCAACCGGATCAAGAGCACGCTCCCGGACGGCGTCGACCCGCAGGTGGTCACCGGCTCCCTCGACGACCTGCCGGTGCTGCAGCTCGCCGTGTCGAGCGACGGCGACGCGGACGCGCTGGCCGAGCGCCTGCGCACCACGGTCATCCCGGACCTGGAGAAGGTCGAGGGCGTGCGCGAGGCGGCGCTCGTCGGCGAGACCGCTCAACGCGTCACGATCACCCCGGACGACGCGGCGCTCGCCGCGGCCGGCCTCTCGACCGGCGACATCCGCTCGGCCCTGCAGCAGAACGGCGTGCTCGTCGCGGGCGGACAGATCACCCAGGACGGCTCGACCTTCTCGGTGCAGTCGGGCGTCAAGCTCGACTCGACCGACGCGATCGCGGCGCTGCCGCTGCTGCCGTCCGCAGGTGCCTCCGCGGGTGCGGGCGGCGCCGGTGCGTCAGCGGGCGCGGGTGCCTCCGCGGGCTCCGGCGCTTCAGCCGGCGGCTCCGACGCCGGAGCGGCGGCGGGAGGCGCAGCCGCGACCGCGGAGCCGACCGTCACCACCCTCGGCTCCGTCGCGACGGTCGCCGTCACCGACGCCCCCGTCACCTCGATCTCGCGCGTCAACGGCCAGCCCGCCCTGACCCTCTCGATCACCAAGCTCCCGGCCGCGAACACCGTCGACGTGTCGACCGGCGTGGCCGCGCTGCTCCCGGACCTCGAGGAGTCGATCGGCGACAACGCCGCCTTCACCCCGGTCTTCGACCAGGCGCCCTACATCCAGGAGTCGATCGCGTCGCTCGCGCAGGAGGGGGCGCTCGGCCTCGTCTTCGCCGTGCTGGTGATCCTGCTGTTCCTGCTCTCGGTGCGCTCGACCCTGGTCACGGCCATCTCGATCCCGACGTCGGTGCTGATCACGTTCATCGGCCTGCAGACGGCCGGCTACACCCTCAACATCCTGACCCTCGGCGCGCTCACCATCGCGATCGGGCGTGTGGTCGACGACTCCATCGTCGTGATCGAGAACATCAAGCGGCACCTCGACGCGGGCGAGGACCGGGCCCGGACCATCGCGGTCGCCGTCCGCGAGGTCGCCGGCGCGATCACCGCCTCCACGATCACCACGGTCGCGGTGTTCCTGCCGATCTCGTTCGTCGGCGGCACCACGGGCGAGCTGTTCCGGCCCTTCGCGCTGACCGTGTCGATCGCCCTGCTCGCCTCCCTCGTGGTGGCGCTGACGATCGTGCCGGTGCTCGCCTACTGGTTCCTCCGCCCCTCGAAGCGGCCGGCGGTGCGCCAGGCCGCGCAGGCGGCGCTCGCGGAGGAGCGCGCGGCGGCCGGAGGGGCACCCGCCTCGGGCGTCCCGGCCGACACCGCCGCGCCGGTCGAGGAGGCCCCGCACCACGGCGCCCACGCCGCTCCCCGCCGGGCGCGCGGGCTGCAGTCGGTCTACGGCCCGATCATCCACTGGACGCTGAAGCACTCGGTCGTCACCGTCCTCCTGGCGCTGCTCGTGCTCGTCGGGACCGGTGCGCTGTACCCGCTGATGAAGACGAACTTCCTCGGCTCCAGCGGGCAGGACACCTTCACCGTCACCCAGACGGTCTCCGTCGGCCAGAGCCTCGACGCGCAGGACGCGACGGCGCAGCAGGCGAGCACGGCGATCCTCGGCGTCGACGGCGTCGAGACCGTCCAGCTCACCGTCGGCTCCTCCGGCGGCCTGCAGAGCGCGTTCGGCGGGGGAGGCGGCGGCGGTACCTCGATCCGCTACTCCGTCACCACCGACGAGTCGGCCGACCAGGAGGCCGTGCAGGCGG
Source organism: Rathayibacter sp. AY1E2 (assembly GCF_002932325.1). Classification (NCBI taxonomy): domain Bacteria; kingdom Bacillati; phylum Actinomycetota; class Actinomycetes; order Micrococcales; family Microbacteriaceae; genus Rathayibacter; species Rathayibacter sp. AY1E2. The sequence continues at coordinate 71,858 of NZ_PSVO01000004.1, read as the reverse complement.
ACGTCCGCGACGCGCTGTCGGGCGTCGCCTCGGCCGAGGACATCAGCGTCGCCGCCTCCTCCGGCTTCGGCGCCTCCTCGGACATCGAGGTCGACCTCTCGACCGCCTCGCAGAGCGACCTCCAGAGCGCGAGCGACCAGCTCCTCGAAGCCCTGCGCGGGACCGACGGGATCAGCCAGGCCGAGAGCAACCTCTCCTCCTCGCTGCCCTACATCGCGGTGCGGGTCGACCGCGACGCCGCGGCCCGGGCGGGTCTCAGCGAGGTCGCCGTGGGCACGATCGTCAGCCAGGCGCTCCAGCCCAGCCAGGTCGGCAGCGTCGTGATCGACGACCGCACCCTCTCGATCTACCTGGCCGACGGGCAGCCGCCGGCCACCGTGGACGAGCTGCGGAACCTCGAGGTGCCGACCCTCACCGGCACCGTCGCGCTCTCCACCCTCGCGGCGGTCGAGCAGACGGACGGTCCGGCGAGCATCACCACCGAGCGTGGCCAGCGCACCGCGACCATCACCGTCACCCCGGAGGGCGACGACCTCGCCTCGGCCAACGTCGCCGTGCAGAATGCGATCGACGCGACGGCGCTTCCGGCCGGTGTCGACGCCTCCCTCGGCGGAGTGACCGCCGACCAGGCCGACGCGTTCTCGCAGCTGGGCATCGCACTGCTCGTCGCGATCCTGATCGTCTACGTCGTGATGGTGGCGACGTTCCGCTCGCTCCTGCAGCCGCTGCTCCTGCTCGTGTCGGTGCCGTTCGCGGCGACCGGCGCGATCCTCCTGCAGGTGATCACCGGCGTGCCGCTGGGCGTGCCGTCCCTGATCGGCGTGCTGATGCTGATCGGCATCGTCGTCACGAACGCGATCGTGCTCGTGGACCTGGTGAACCAGTACCGCGACCGCGGGATGCCGGTTCGGGAGGCGCTGCTGCACGGCACCGAGCGGCGGCTCCGGCCCATCCTGATGACCGCCCTCGCGACGATCTTCGCCCTGCTGCCGATGGCGCTGGGGATCACGGGCCACGGCGGCTTCATCTCGCAGCCGCTGGCGATCGTCGTGATCGGCGGCCTGGTGTCCTCGACGGTGCTGACCCTCGTGGTCCTGCCCGTCGTCTACAACCTGGTCGAGGGGTATCGTGAGCGGCGGCGTGCCGCCCGCGCCGGGAAGGCGTCGGCATGACGGACATCAGGGATGCGGCCGAGACGGTCGGCTCGCGCTGGCGCAGCGGCCCAGAGCGCGCCACCGCGGTCCTCGACGAGATCGGTCCGGAGCGCTTCGTCGCCCGCGACTTCCGCCCGGGCACGCTCCGGCACCTCGTCCTGATCCGCTTCCGCCCGACGGCGCTGGTCGCCGAGGCGGACGAGGTCACCCGCCGCTTCCTCGCTCTGGCCGACGAGTGCGTCCGCGACGGACGGCCCTACATCGAGTCGATCGAGACCGGGCCGCAGCTGAGCATCGAGGGCGCGGGCGAGGGGTTCGACCGCGCGTTCCTGCTGACCTTCTCCTCCGAGGGCGACCTGCACTACTACCTGGGCCGGCCGGCCGTCGAGGACCCCGCGCACTGGGATCCGGCGCACGACGCGTTCAAGGAGTTCGTCGGGCCGTTCGTCGACACGGCCGGCATCGTCGCGTTCGACTTCCGACCCGAAGCGCACTGATGGCGACTCCCGAGTTCGTGCTGCGGCTGCGCGACCGGATCGGGACCGAGCTGCTCTGGCTCACCGGCGTGACCGCGGTGATCCTCCGCGAGGAGCCGGCGCTCGAGGTCCTGCTCGTCCGGCGCGCCGACACCGGCGCCTGGACGGCCGTCACCGGGATCATCGACCCGGGCGAGACCGTCGCCGGCACCGCCCGCCGCGAGGCGCAGGAGGAGGCGGGCGTCGAGATCGAGGTCGAGCGCCTCGTGCAGGTGCACACCCTGCCGCCGATGCAGTACCCCAACGGGGACCGCTCGCAGTACCTCGACCACGTGGTGCGCTGCCGCTGGATCTCGGGGGAGGCCCACGTCGCGGACGACGAGTCGACCGAGGTCGGCTGGTTCGCGCCCGACGCGCTGCCGCCGATGTCGGACGAGCACCGCGCCCGGATCGAGCGGGCGCTGTCGGACGAGCCGGGCTGCTCGATCGACTGACGGCGGGGGTGCGCGCCGGACGAGGGCGGGGCCGCCTCCCGGGAGCGGCTCGGATCGGAGCGGGCGTCCTGCCGTGTCGGCCTTCGACCGGACGGGCCCTCGGGCCGGGCTCCTCGGACCAGGCTCGCCTCGGAGCGGGCGCTGCTCAGACCGGACGCGCGAAGCAGAGCACCGCGTCGTCGCCGACGTGGGCTCCGAAGCCGTCGATCGCCGTGAAGCCGAGCGCCTCGGCCGCTGCGGCGAGCTCCGGGGCGGCGGCCAGGCGCAGCGTGCGGATCCGCTGCACCCGCGCCCACGACTCCGCCGCCGCGACGAGCCGTCGGGCGACTCCCGTGCGCCGGTGGACGGAGGCGACCACGAGCTCCAGCACCTCGGCGAAGTCGTCCGGGCCGGGAGCGAGCACCAGCACGCCGGACGCCGCCCCGTCGATCCGGGCGATCAGGACGCGGGCGTGCGGGGGCGGGACCGCGGCGAGGAGGCCCTCCGCTGCGGCTGCGTCCTCGAGGCGGACGACGACTCCGCTCACGAGCCCAGGTGGGCGCGGAGGAACTCGACGACTCGAGCACGCAGAGCGTCGTCGAGCAGCGCGATCGAGTGCAGCGAGCCGGGGAGGACGAGGAGGTCGACGCTCGAGCCCGCTCCGCGCAGCGCCTCGGCGAAGCGGGTCGACTGGCTGAGCGCGACCCGTTCGTGCGCCGCGTGCGCGATGAGGAACGGCGGCTCGGAGCCGTCCACCTGCGCGAGGGGCGAGGCGGCGGTCGCAGCGGGGCAGGAGGCGAGGTCCGCGCAGTCGAGGTAGCTGCGCACGGCGGCCGCGACTCCGACCACCGGGTCGTCGTCGGCGAGGCCGGCGGCGCTGAGATCGGAGGGGCCGCTCAGGTCGACCACGGCGGCCAGGCGCGACGAGGTCGCAGGCAGTGTGCCGAGCAGAGAGGCGAGGGTGCCGCCGGCCGAGCCGCCGAAGGCCGCCACCTGCTCCGGATCGATGCCGAAGCGCGCGGTCTGCTCCGGCTCGAGCAGCCAGTCGAGGGCGGCCGTCACGTCGTCGAGCTGCGCGGGGAACACGGCGGCGGGCGCGAGGCGGTAGTCGACCGAGACGGCGACGAATCCCTCCGATCCGAGCCACTGGCAGATCGGGCGCCAGTTCGCGTCGGCCTTGCCTCCACGGGCCCAGCTGCCGCCGTGCACGACGAGGACGGCGGGCCGCGGCTCCGCCGACGGGGCAGGGGAGGAGCAGACGTCGACGCTCTGCCCGGTGCTCGCGTCGTAGACGACGCCGGCCGTCACGCTCACGCCGGACCAGTCGGGTGCGGGTGCCGCTCCGAGCGCCTGCGCCACCGGCTCCGAGACGGGAGTGGTGCTCGCGCAGCCCGAGAGGAGCAGTGCGAGGGCGGCCAGGACCGCGGCGACGCGTCGCGGGGATCGGGTGGGCTCGCGCATGAGTGCGATCAGCGTACGGGGTGCCCGGCGCCCCGGATGCGGCACCCCCGCGATCAGGGGGTGCCGGGCTCGCGCTGCAGCCGGACCAGGACGACCCCCGCGAGGATCAGCGCGCCGCCGCCGAACTGGATCGGCGCGGGCAGCTCGCCGAGGATCAGCCACGCGGCCGCGATCGAGAACAGCACCTCCGTCAGGCCGACGAAGGAGGCGATCCGCGTGCCGAGACGGCGTCCGCCCTCGATCCCGAGCAGATACGCCAGCACCGTCGACATGCCGAGGATCACGCCCGCGGGGAGGAGCCAGCTGACCTCCGCTCCGACGAACACCACCTCTCCGAAGGTCGCGCGCAGCGGTGTGACGCCGAGCGCCCCGAGTGCCAGCAGGATCGCGGCGCCGACCGTCATCGCCCCCGCAGTGAGCGCGATCGGCGGCAGCTCCGGATCCACTCGGCCGGCGATGACGTAGTAGACGCACAGGCCGAGCGAGGCGGTCAGCGCCCAGGCGATGCCGACCAGCTCGGGGGTCGACTCGCCGGACAGGTCGAGCACGAGCACCAGGCCGCCGAGCGCGAGCGCGGAGCCGGCGAGGGTGAAGCGGCCGGGGTGCCGGCGCGTGCGCGCCCAGGCGAAGAGGACGAGGAACACCGGCGCGAGGTACTCGATCAGCAGGGCGACGCCGACCGACATGTGCTCGATCGCGCTGTAGAAGCAGAGCTGCGCGGCGATCACGGCGAAGACTCCGTAGAGGGCGATCGTGCCGAGGTTGCGGCGGAGCACGGGCCAGCGGCCGCGGAGGGACAGGATCGCCGGGATCGCGAGGATCAGGGCCGCGCCGCCCGCGCGCCAGAGGACCGCGGACGCCGGCGTCCAGCCCGCCTCGAGGAGCGGCTTCACGAACGGCCCGCCCAGACCGAACGCCGCCGACGCGGCCAGCGCCGCGACGAGGCCGGAGCCGAGGCGCCGTGCCGGCGCGCTCGCGGCGGGGAGGGTGACGGCAGCAGTGCTCTCGGCGGTCATGGCCGGCTCCTTCAGGAGTCAAAAGGATTACACTCGTGACAGCGAGCTGATCGCACACTACTGAGCCGCACTGTCAGGAGTCAACATGGTGTTCGCCTATGACGTCGAGGCGTCGCTCACCTCCACCGCCACCCTCGTCAACACGCTCCCCGAGCTGTCGCCGTCCGGCGAGGACGAGATGGCGACGATCGAGCAGCTGGACGACTTCCTCCTCGAGAACCGGTACACGGGCAGCCGCGACGGATCGGCCGAGGAGCTGGAGGCCGTGCGGGCGATCCGCTCCTCCCTCCGCACCCTCTGGCTCACGCGGGCCGAGGAGGACCTCGTCCCCGTCGTCAACGGGATGCTCGACTCCGGCCGCGCGCTCCCGCAGCTGGTCCGGCACGGACCCTACGGCTGGCACCTCCACGCGACGCGCGACGAGAGCCCGCTCGCCACGCGCATCCTGGTCGAGGCCGCCATGGCGTTCGTCGACGTGATCCGCGGCGACGAGCGCGAGCGGATCCGCGTCTGCGCGGCGGAGGACTGCGAGGCGGTGCTCGTGGACTTCTCCCGCAACCGCTCGAAGCGCTACTGCGACACGGGCAACTGCGGCAATCGCGCGAACGTGGCCGCGTACCGGGCTCGGCGGGCGTCGCAGTAGCGGACGGGCGGTCGTTGCGCGCGGGCGCGCGTCGATCGTGCTGCGGCTCGGGGCCGGGGGGCTGTATGCGGGGCGACTCCGCGGGGGACCGGTTGCGGAGGTGCGCGACTCCCGGGCTTCGCGGCTCCCGGGCTTCGCGGCTCCCGGCTTTCGCGGCCCCCGACCTGAGCGGCTCCTGGCCGCACGTCTCCCCGCCCTAGCCAGGCTCCGGGGCCGCGTGTAGACTCGCTCGGTCGGCTCTTGACACCGTGCGTTCTCGTGCGGATGGGTTTGTTAGTCAAGTGGGCCGAGTCTCCGACAGTCGTCGTGAGACGAATCACATGTGTGAATCGGCCCCGGTCAATGACTCGCCCGGGTTCTCCCCCTGCTGCCCCGCAGCAGTCCAGCGCACGGACGCCCCTCACGACGGGGCTCCTCCGGCGTCGCCTCCTCGCGCACGACCTGAACCCAGGAAGAACTGCCATGCCCAAGAACAAGAAGCCCGCCGGCGGACGTCCGGCCAAGAACTTCGAGCCCAACCGCTTCGGCGCCTCGAGCGGCAAGTCCCAGCTCGGCGGCCGCTCGCGCTTCCCCGGCGCCAAGCCGGGCTCGCGCAGCGAGGGCCACCGCGGATTCCGCGCCGTCGACGAGAACGCCCCCAAGAAGGCGCGCTGGAACGCCGACGAGCGCGCCGAGCGGGCCACCGAGCGCGCCGATCGGCCCGCCCGCGGGAACGACCGCGACGAGCGGCCCTCTCGCGGCTACGACCGCGACGCGCGTCCGGCCCGCTCGAACGACCGCGACGAGCGTCCGGCCCGCGGGTACGACCGCGACGCACGCCCGGCCCGCCCGAACGACCGCGACGAGCGTCCGGCGCGTTCCTTCGATCGCAGTGACCGTCCGGCCCGTTCCTTCGACCGCGATGCGCGTCCGGCCCGCTCGAACGACCGCGACGATCGTCCGGCGCGTTCCTACGGGCGCGATGAGCGTCCGGCGCGTTCCTTCGACCGGAGCGACCGTCCGGCCCGTTCCTTCGACCGCGATGCGCGTCCGGCCCGCTCGAACGACCGCGACGATCGTCCGGCGCGTTCCTACGGGCGCGACGACCGTCCTGCGCGTTCCTTCGACCGGAGCGACCGCCCGGCCCGTTCCTTCGACCGCGATGCGCGTCCGGCCCGCTCGAACGACCGCGACGATCGTCCGGCCCGCTCCTACGGACGCGACGACCGTCCGGCCCGCACCGGCGACCGCGACGAGCGCCCCTCGCGCGGCTACGACCGCACCGAGCGTCCCGCCCGCTCGTTCGACCGCAGCGACCGTCCGGCTCGCTTCTTCGACCGGGACGCGCGTCCCTCGCGCGGCCACGACCGCGGCGACCGCCCGACCCGCTCGTTCGACCGCGACTCCCGGCCCTCGCGCCGCGACTCCGGCTCGGACTTCTACCCCAGCCGCGACGCCCGTGCGCCGCACCAGGCCGACGATGTCGTGCTCGAGCGCCTCGAGGCGACGGCCACGCTCGCCGTCGACGTCGAGGGCGTCACCTTCGGCGACCTCGGCCTGGGCGGGAACATCGTCCGGATGCTGACCGAGCTCGGAGCGGCCGCGCCGTTCCCGATCCAGGCCGCGACCATCCCCGAGGTGCTCGCCGGCAAGGACGTCCTCGGACGCGGCAAGACCGGCTCCGGCAAGACCATCGCCTTCGGCGCCCCCGTCGTCGAGCGGCTGATGGAGAACAACGGAGCGAAGGGCCGCAAGCCGGGCCGCGCTCCGCGGGCGCTCATCCTCGCGCCGACCCGCGAGCTCGCCATGCAGATCGACCGGACGATCCAGCCGATCGCCCGCTCCGTCGGCCTGTTCACGACGACCATCTACGGCGGCGTCCCCCAGTACAAGCAGGTCGGAGCCCTCCAGCGCGGAGTCGACATCGTCATCGCGACGCCGGGCCGCCTCGAGGACCTCGTCGAGCAGGGCCGCCTCGACCTCTCGAACATCACCATCACGGTGCTCGACGAGGCCGACCACATGTGCGACCTCGGCTTCCTCGAGCCCGTGCAGCGCATCCTCCGCCAGACCGCCGACGGCGGCCAGCGGCTGCTGTTCTCGGCCACGCTCGACAAGGGCGTCGCGACGCTCGTGGACGAGTTCCTGGTCGAGCCGAGCGTCCACGAGGTCGCCGGCGAGGACCAGGCGTCCTCGACCATCGACCACCGCGTGCTCCTGATCGAGCACCGCGACAAGGCCGAGATCATCGAGCAGCTCGCCGCCCGCCAGGGCAAGACGCTGATCTTCGCCCGGACCCGCGCGTTCGCGGAGCAGCTCGCGGAGCAGCTCGACCACGCGGACATCCCGGCGACGAGCCTCCACGGCGACCTCAACCAGTCGCGCCGCACCCGCAACCTCGCGCTGCTCACCAGTGGACGCGTCGACGTGCTGGTCGCGACCGATGTGGCCGCGCGCGGCATCCACGTCGACGACATCGACCTGGTGATCCAGGCCGACGCTCCCGACGAGTACAAGACGTACCTCCACCGCTCCGGCCGCACCGGCCGCGCGGGCAAGACGGGCACGGTCGTGACGCTCATCACGCGCAACCGCCGCCGCCGCATGGAGGAGCTGCTCGACCGTGCCGAGATCGAGGCCGAGATGATCGAGGCCCGCCCCGGCGACCGCGTCCTGCGCGAGATCAGCGCCCCGGCCGAGTAGCCGCCGACCGCACGACGACGAGGCGCGGACCCCTGCATCGGGGTCCGCGCCTCGTGTCGTTCGTGGTGGGTTCTGTGGTGCGGCGTGACGGCGAATGCCGGATCGTGGTGACCCTCCGACTCCGCACTGCGCAGGGCTCCGCGCTGTGCGGCTTCCCGTGGGGCGGCGCTGCGTTGCGCGACTCTGTGCTGGACGACTCTGTGCTGGACGACTCTGCAGTGTCCGGCTTCGCGGAGGGCTTCTGCACGCACGAACGCCGAAGGGCGGACACCGCGAGGTGCCCGCCCTTCGGCGTGCTCACCGGCCGGAGCCGGTGAGGGGAATTAGCTGGCCGGGGGGGTCAGCACGGTGTCGATGAGGTAGACGGTCGCGTTGGCGGTCTGGACGCCACCGCAGATGACGGACGCGTCGTTGACCTTCAGGTCGTCGCCGGAACCGGTGACGGTGAGGTTGCCACCCTGGACGGTGGCGTGGTCGCCGGCGATCGCGTCAGGGGCGATCTGGCCGGGGACGACGTGGTAGGTCAGGATCGAGGACAGCGTGGCGGCGCCCTCGGGGGTCTTGAGGGAGTCGACGGTCGCGGCGTCGAGCTTGGCGAACGCGTCGTCGACCGGGGCGAAGACGGTGAACTCGCCGCTGTTCAGCGTGTCGACGAGGTTGACGTCGGGGTTGAGGCCACCGGAGACCGCAGCGGTCAGGGTGGTGAGCAGCGGGTTGTTCGACGCGGCGGTCGCGACGGGGTCGAGCGACATGCCCTCGACCGAGCCGGCGCCGTCCGGGACCTGCTCGGCGTACGCGGCACAGCCGGGACCGACGAGGTTCGCGGCCGGGTCCATGGTCGCCATGGGGGTCGAGGAGGCGGAAGCCGACGAGGTGGCCATCGGGGTCGACATCTCGGTCGCCGCGTCGCTGGCGGCGGTGGTCGAGCCGCTTCCGCTCGAGCAGGCGGTGAGGCCGAGGGCGGCGGTGCCCAGCAGGGCGAATGCGGCGAGGGCGGAACGCTTGGTGGATCGCATGGGATTACTCCTTCGTGAGACGGCCCCCACGTGATGCGGAGGACCTGTTCTGTGTGGACCGTGTCGCGGCCGTTGACATGTGTTCGGAGCCCTCCCTGCGGGGGTTTGGGTTTCTTTCGGTGATCTAGGTAACGGCTTCGTAACGGCAGGGAACCGGGACGGCGGGGAGCTGCTTCGCCGCGTCGATTACCCTGGAGACGTCGCGCGCACGCGTCGACACGACGACGAGAGGACGGGCGAGTGCAGACCCGAGGTGCACGAGTGGCTCGCGGCGTCGCCGCCGCTCTCGCCGCGACCGCCACGGCCGCCGCCTCCCACACGGTCGCGGGCGCCGAGACCCCCACTCCTGCCGTGCTCGCCCTCGCCGCGGCGTTCGCCGTCGTCGTCTGCGTCCTCCTCTCGGGGCGCCGTCCGTCCCTTCCCCGGCTGACGCTCTCCGTGCTCCTCAGCCAGATCGCGTACCACGGCCTCTTCCTCATCACGGGCAGCGGTGGGGAGGTGAGCGTGGTCGGGACGACGGGCACCGGCGCGCACTTCCACGACGGGTCGACCATCGAGCTGATCGCCGGCGGAGGCGGACACGCGGCTCACGCTCCGGTGATGCTCCTCGCCCACCTCGCTGCGGCTGCCTTCACGATCGCGGCGTTCCGGTACGGCGAGCGCCTCTTCTGGACGCTGGGAGCAGGCCTCCACCGCGTCGTCGTACGGATCGTCGCCCGCGCGTCCGCGGTCGCGCTCCCGTCGGCACCCGGCGTCTCGATGACGGGCACCCCCGAGCCGCGGGCGCCCCGATCCCTCGACGCGGTCCTCTCGATCCTCCGGCACCGCGGGCCGCCGCTGCGGGTCCTCCGCGCCGCCTGACGCCCCTCCCGTGCGGGAGTGGCTCCGGTCGGCGCCCCGCACGCACCGCGGACCCGCGCTGCGTCCAGAATTCTCGGCCCCGCGCCGGATCTCCCCCGAGGACACGACCGTCATGACCCGTTCTTCTTCTTCTTCTTCCTTCTCGCGGCTCCGCCTCGTCGGCAGCGGCGCACTCGTCGCCGCCGGATCGATCGCGCTCGCTGTCGCCGCGCCCACGGCGGCCAGCGCCCACGTGACCGCGGCGGCGAGCAGCACCGCCGCCGGCTCGTACACGGTGGTGACGTTCTCGCTGGCCCACGGCTGCGAGGGCTCGCCGACGACGGGACTCACGATCACGATGCCCGACGGCATCAACTCGGTCAGCCCGACGATCAACCCGAACTGGGACGTCGTGAAGAACGAGGTCGCGATCGCCGACCCGGTCACCGACTCCCACGGGAACACCGCGACCAAGCGGGTCTCGGACGTGGTCTACACGGCGAAGACGCCCCTCGCCGACGGCTACCGCGACACCGTCGCCCTCCAGCTTCAGCTCCCCGAGGACGCAGCGGGCTCCACGCTGGAGTTCCCCGTGCTGCAGACGTGCGAGACCGGCAGCACCGCCTGGGACCAGCCGACCGTCGACGGCCAGGACGAGCCCGAGCTGCCCGCTCCCACCGTCGCGGTGACCGCGGCGGAAGCGGGGTCCAGCCACGGGGGCGGACACGACGACGACGGCGACGGTGACGACGCGGTCGCGACCACCGCCTCGGCGACGACGGCCACGCGCGGCGACGACGTGCTCGCCCGCATCCTCGGAGTCGGCGGGCTCGTCGTCGGCGCGGTCGGCGTGGCCGTCGGGCTCGCCTCCCGCCGCCGCGGACCCCGGGCGTCGGCGTGACCCGTCGGAAGGTCCTCGTCGCCGCGACCGCGATCGGGCTGCTCGGTTCGATCGCGGTGGCGGCGCCCGCCAGCGCGCACAACTACCTCGTCTCGACGACTCCCGCTGCGGACTCGACCGTGACGGAGCAGCCGGGAACGCTGGTGCTGACGACGAACGACGACCTGCTCGTCCTCGGGACGGACGGGACGGCGGCGGCTCTGCGCGTCGTCGGGCCGGACGGGCTCTACTACGGCGACGGCTGCGTCAGCGTCGTGGGGCCGGAAGCGTCGATGCCGCTCGAGCTCGGCGCGGCGGGGGAGTACGAGGTGACCTGGCAGGTCGTGTCCACCGACGGGCACCCCGTGTCGGGCCAGTACGCGTTCGACTGGGCGCCGGCCGACGGGACCGCGCTCGCCGACGGGTCGGGCTCGGTCCCGGACTGCAACGGCACCGTCGCGGTCTCAGGAGGACAGGCCGAGTCCGCCGACGGGGCGCAGGCGACGTCCGGATCGGACCCGGCACTCCTCGGCGACGTCCTGTGGATCGGCGGCGCTCTCGCCGCGGTCGCCGCCGCCATCGGAGTGACGCTCCTCGTGCTGCGACGGCGACCCCGCGACTGAGGCTCGTGAGCCTCCTGGGGTGGCGGTCGGTCAGTTCAGGAGGCTCGCGAGGGGCCCTTCACCGAGACCGGTGAGGACGGCCGCCGCGTCCTCGTAGACGGCGACGGCTCCGGCCTCGCGGAGTTCGTGCTCCGAGGTTCCGCCGGAGAGGACTCCGACTGTTGCCAGGCCTGCGCGTTCGGCGGCCAGGACGTCCCAGGTCGCGTCGCCGACCATGATGGCGCGGTCGACGGAGACGCCCGCGCGGTCGAGCGCGATCGAGATCAGGTCGGGTGCTGGCTTGGCGGTGGAGACGTCTGCGCCGCTGGTGACAGCGTGAACGGAGCCGCCGAAGTCGAGGACGTCGAGAAGCACGTCCAGCTCGTTCTGCGGTGCCGAGGTGGCGAGGACGACGTGGACGCCTCGACCGACGAGCGTCGCGACGAGCTCGCGAGCTCCCGGGAGTGGAACGATGCGTGCTGTCGTCTCGGCGTAGTTCTTGGTGTGCAGCGACTTCACCAGTGCGCGCTGCTCCTCCTTCACGTCGTCCTCGAGGAGCATGTCGAGCAGCTCCGACGAGTCTGCGCCGATCGCTCGTTGGATGCGCCAGGCGGGCACGACGAGGTCGGCCTGCCAGAAGGCGCGCGACCACGCCTCGACGTGGAGGAAGTTCGTGTCGGCGAGGGTCCCGTCGATGTCGAAGAGCACCGCCGAGGTCCCCGTCGTCGCGTCTTTCCTGTCCTTCGTTCCTGCCATGTCGCTGCCCCTCTTGTCGCTTCCACGCCGATCGGCCCGTGCGTCCACGCTACGCGGGCGCGCCGAAGCGGGCCCGCCCCTTGACCTGCCCGTCCACGCCACCCGACCTGCCCCTTGTCACGGCCCGCCGGTCCCGGTCGGATCGTGTCCGCCCTCCGTCCCGTTCCCTGGCTCCCCGGGCCGGGTGACATGCTGCCGTCCCGTCGGGCTCGTCCAGTGCAGCGTGCCGTCCGGCTCCTGCCGGTGGGTCCACCCCGTGGTGTGGCGGAGCCGGTGGTGGTGTCGGCAGAGGTGCGCGAGGTTGTCGGCCGACGTGCTGCCTCCGTGCTGCCAGTCGTTCGTGTGGTCGACGTCCGCGTGGCGGGTGCTGCGGGTGCATCCCGGGAACCGGCAGGTCCCGTCGCGGTGCTGGAGGTGGCGACGCAGGTCCGCCGGCACTCGGTAGGAGTCGCGTCCGACGGAGAGGACCGCTCCGCTCTCCGGATGGGTGAGCAGCCGCGTGAACGAGGGAGCACCTGCTGCGAGACGCCGCGCGGTCTCCGGATCGACGGGTCCGTATCCGTCGAGGACGGCGGGCTGGTCGGAGCGCCCGAGGAGGGTCAGTGCAGGCACGGTCACCGCGACTTCGGCGCGCACTCCCGCCGGCATCGACGTGCCGTCTCCCTCGGCCGATGTCTCCCCGTCGACCAGCAGCGCAGCGGCGATGTCCGCGCGGAGCTGGCCCAGCGTCCGCTCCTCGTCCGGCAGATCCGCGAGGGAGCGGGCGGCCCGGTCGATCCTGTCCATCGCGCCGAGCACATCGGGAGCTGCGGTGTAGAGGTGCAGGATCGCCATCCCGTCGTCGAGGCCCTCCACCCAGAGCGCGCGACGACGGGCGCAGTCCCGATGACGTTCGCTGAGCGTCTGCGGGTGCAGCCGTTCCCGGAGCGACCGGAGGGCGCGTCGCAGCTGGGGCGGCGTGCAGGCGACCGCGATCGTCGCGGCCTCCTCGTCGAAGCGCCCACGGACCTCGGCGGGGACGTCGAGCGCTCCTCGCACCACGAGTCGCGCGTGCTCGGGGGAGAGCGCTCCGTCCGCGAGTGCGCGCAACGTCGCCGGGAGGTCGTTCACCAGCAGGCGTGCCTCGTCGACCAGTGCAGAGGCGTGCGCCTCCGAGACCCGGAGTCCCGTCGCGAGCTCCGCGATCAGCGCCCGGTGCGCCGCCTCCGCCCGATCCACCTGCACCTGGACGTGCTCGCCGACGAGCGCCGCGGGTGCCGCCATCGCGAGGCGGCGTGCCTCCTCGACTGCCCGGTACCGGGATGCCTCGACGGCGGACCGCTCAGCGTGCCGTGAGCGGACCGTCCCCACCGAGGTCAGCAGGTCGCTGCCGGAGGCCTCCGGATCGTTCGTGATGTGCATGTCGCCAGTGAAACGATTGCAGGCCTTCCCCGAATGGCTCCCCGCTCGCTCTGTGAGAAGAACGCCGAGTCGACCGCCTGTGGAGGAGCGACTACCTCCTGGCCTTCAGGCGTAGGCGCGCACTGTCTCCCGGATCGTCTGGGCGTGCTCGTAGATCTCGTCGAGTGAGGCGATCGGGTGCCGGGTCTCGACCTTCTCGGCGTCGAACGTGCCGAGGTACTTCTGCTTCCGGTTGAAATGGAGCCGAGCCACCGGCTTGCGGTTGTTGTCGTCGAGGATGACGGCGAAGTACGACTTCGCGTCTCGCTGCGCGATCCGGCTCACCTTCACTTCGCTGCAGGCGATGGCCTTGATGATCTGGTAGCCCTCGAGCTCTTCCAGCGTCGTCTCGATGTCGCTCTGCTCCTCGAGCTCCTCCTCCACGACGACCTGGCTGGTCAGCGACTGCTCCGCTGCAATCGCCTCCGTGCGGGGGAAGTTGGGTGCGCCGAGGGCGGTCTTCAGCCGCTCGTTGACCTGTTCGTTGAGGAACTGCTTCGAGGCTTTCGAGACGAGTGCGGAGAACTGCTCCCTCACCTTCTGCGTGTAAGCGCCGTCGTAGACCCGCGTGGTGAAGAACTTGATCCACTCGTCGCTCGGAGCGGTGAATTGAGCGCCGAGCTCCCGCTTCAGCTGCCCGATGTACTTGAGCTCGCCGGCCGCGTTGATGATCGAATCGAGGTCGAACACCTCTTTCGTGAGCTTCATCAGCTCGGGGATGAGAGTCTCGTCGATATCCGTCAGGTCGAGTACCAGGAACGGCTTCGCGTCCATGCGGTTGGGCGCGTCGAGGTCTGTGTAGAAGTGGTACTGCTCGCCGTTCGTGAGGATCGCGATCCTCGCGTTCGTGACGGCGAAGTAGCGGAAGAGCTGCGAAGCGTGCTCGATGCGGAGTGGCTCGGTGGACTTCTTGCATTCGATCAGCATCTGCACATCGCCGTTGTGGACGATCGCGTAGTCGATCTTCTCGCCCTTCTTCACTCCGACGTCGGCGATGAACTCGGGAACGACCTCGAGCGGGTTGAAGACGTCGTATCCGAGGATCGTCGAGATGAAGGGCATGATGAAGGCGTTCTTGGTCGCCTCCTCGGTCTGGATGATCTCCCGCTGCTGATGGACCTTGGTGGCCAGGGCGATGAGACGTTCGGTGAATTCCACGGTTGACTCCCGGTGAAGCTGAGCTGACATCGATGCAGACGAATGCTCTCCGATGAATGTCGGTCAGCGCCACCCCCCACGAGGGTCGCCCCCCCCTCACACCTTCCGCGGCACCGTGAACACGGTCTCCACTCCGGCCGAGTACAGCATCGAGTCCGGCGCGCGCGTCGCCAGCCCGGGGAAGCCCGCGGCGTCGAGCAGCCCGTCGTCGAGCGCCAGCAGCTGCGCGCGGCGCAGCGGCCAGGGCCGGTGCAGGTTGCGGCCGTACCAGGTGGAGCCCAGGTGGCGCTCGTGGTAGGCCCAGCGTGCGGTGAGGAACGAGGCGAGCGGGTCCTCGTCGATCGGGTCGCCCGGGCGGACGACGATCCGGGAGCGGGCGGCCGAGTCCGAGTGCCGGATCGTGTCGTAGATCACCGCGCCGTGGCGGTGCTCGATGCTCATCCGGGCCCAGCGGTAGGGGAGCCCGAACACCGCCTGCGCGGTGAGCACGGGAAGGAGGTGGGAGGCGTCGAGCGAGACGAACACGACTCCGCGTCGTCCCTGCTCGTCGACGGAGTAGAGCCGGACGTTCACCTCGGGGAAGGTGCCGAGCCAGGGCGCCCGCGGGCCGCCGAGGAAGGCCGTCCGCGAGAGCCGGAACGGGATCAGGCCCACCCAGGAGGAGCCGTCGTGCTCGTCGGGCCTCGTCCCGGCCGGGAGGTGGGGCGCCACCAGGGCGGGGTCGACCCGCCAGTGCAGGAACGTCGCCTCGGTCCAGCGCTGCTTCAGGATGCGCGGTCCGCCGAGCGCGGGCGCGGAACGGGTGACGGGTTCGACGGAGCTCACGCGCCCATCGTGCTCCGATGTGCTGCGAGCTCGCCCGTGCAGGCGCGCTCAGCGGCGCGCGGCGAGGGCCTTCAATGTCTCCAGCACCAGGGCCACCGGTGCGGAGGAGGCGGCGGAGTTCCGCACGACGGCCTCGAGGGAGCGGACGGGCCGGGGACGGACGACGGGCACGGCGCGGACGCCGTCCGGCAGGCGGTGGGCCGCGAGCTCCGGCAGGACCGTCACGCCCATGCCCGCGGCGACGAACGCGGCGGCGGTGATGTGGTCGTTGGCCTGGACGTGGAAGGGCGGCGCGAACCCGGCGGCGGCGCAGGCCTCCACGACGTTCCGGCGGCACCAGCCGGTGGGCAGGTCGTTGTCGACCCAGCGCTCGTTCGCGAGCTCGGCGAGGTCGATCTCGCTCCGGGAGGCGAGCGGATGACCGTCGGGCAGGACGACGAGGTAGGGGTCGTCGAGGAGGTGGTGCGCCGTGAATCCGGGGGCGGTCGGCTCGGAGGAGGCGACGAGGAGCTGCACGTCGGGGCGCGCTCCGAGGTCGTCGTCGAGCTCCTCTCCCAGGCGCAGATCGAGGGCGAGGCCGGGGAACGCGGCGGTCAGCCGGCGGGCGACCTCCGGCATCCAGGCGCTGCCGACGGAGGCGAAGTACGTCACCGAGAGGCGGCCGGAGCGGCCCTCGCGCAGCTCCTCCACCACGGCCTCCGCCTCGGCGAGGCGCTCGAGGACGCGGTCCGCCTGGGCGGCGAGGGCGCGTCCGGCGGGGGTCGGGCGGACGCCGCGGCCCACGCGCTCCAGCAGCGTCAGTCCGGTCTCGCGCTGCAGAGCGGTGAGGTGCTGGCTGACGGCGGAGGGCGTGTAGCCGAGGCCGGAGGCGGCTCCCGCGATCGAGCCGGAGGCGACGACGGAGCGGAGGATGCGGAGCCGGTGCACGTCGAGCATGGGACGACCGTACAGTTCGGCTGAACGATCCGACAGTGAACGGAACTGGTGCTGAATCCCCGGCGGCGCCACGATGGCCTCATGACCGACGTCTCCTCCTCCGCCCCGCCCTCCACGAGGGACGCCCTCCTGCTGTGGGGCGCGATCGCGGTCACCGTCCTGCTCTGGGCGTCGGCCTTCGTCGGCATCCGCGCCACGACGGAGGACTTCGGCCCGGGCGCGCTGACCCTCGGCCGCATCGTGGTGGGGTCGCTCGCGCTCACGGTGGTGCGCGTCGTCCTCATCGCCCGTAGGCGCCGCTCGGAGGCGGCTCCGGATCCGCGCACAGCGGTCCCGCGCGGGCGCCTCCTCCTGCTCGTGCTGGGCTGGGGAGTCGCCTGGTTCGCGGTCTACAACCTGGCGTTGAACGCTGCGGAGCGGCACGTCGACGCGGGGACGGCGGCGCTGCTGGTGAACATCGCGCCGATGATCACCGCCGTGCTCGCCGGTCTGCTGCTGGGGGAGGGATTCCCCCGCCGTCTCCTCGCCGGGATGCTCGTGGCGCTGACCGGCGTCGCGGTGATCGCGTTCTCCACCTCCACCGGGCAGTTCGACGTGATCGGCGTCGCCCTCGGCCTGGTCGCCGCCGTCGTCTACGGCAGCGCGGCGACCCTTCAGAAGCGCCTGCTGGGACGGATCGACGCACCGACGATGACCTGGCTCGGCTGCCTCGCCGGCATGGTCGCGTGCCTGCCCTTCGCCCCGGAGCTCGTCGAGGCGCTCGCCGCCGCTCCGCTCTCCTCGATCCTGGCCGTGGTCTACCTCGGGATCTTCCCGACGGCCGTCGCCTTCACGACGTGGGGGTACGTCCTCGCGCGCTCCAGCGCGGGTCGCACCGCGGCGTCCACCTACGCGGTGCCCGCGGTGGTCGTGCTGCTGTCCTGGCTCGTCCTGGGCGAGACCCCGCCGCTCGCCGCGCTGCTCGGAGGCGCGCTCGCCCTGGCCGGAGTCGCGGTGGCGACGCTGTGGAGGCGCCCGAAGGCGGTCTGACCGGCGGCGGATGCTCCTCCACAGCCGCCCGATCGCGTCGAGTCCTCGGACGAGGCGGCTCGCGGGGATCCCGCGGGAGGGCCCGGGATATGCTGGGCGGACGTTCATCCCAGTCGGCGCCGAGCGCCAGGAACGGTGAGGATCCCGATGACCGAGGCCCTGCAGCCGCCCGTCCAGAACGCCCTCTCGCTCACGCCTCCGGAGCCGGTGGCAGCGGTGCCGACCACCTCGGCGCCGTCGATCGCGCCGAAGGTGCCCGAAGCCGCCCTGCCCGGCCTCGAGGCGAAGGTCGACGGCTACCTCGACACGCTCCTGGCGACGGAGTCCCGCAGCCCCGAGTTCGCGACGAGGGCCAACGACATCCGCACGATGGGGGACGCCGACATCCGCTCGGCCGCCGACTCGTCGAACCGGCTGCTGAGCACGCCGGTGCGCGCCCTCCAGGAGGGCGGGCTCTCCGAGGGGTCGACCATCGGGAGGACGCTGCTCGAGCTGCGCCGCACGGTGGAGGATCTGGACCCGTCCGAGGACAACCTGCAGAAGAAGATCCTGGGCTTCATCCCGTTCGGCAACAAGATCACCGACTACTTCCGCCGCTACGAGAGCGCCCAGTCGCACCTGAACGCGATCATCCAGGCCCTGTACGACGGGCAGGACGAGCTGCGGAAGGACAACGCGGCCCTGAACCTCGAGAAGCAGAACCTCTGGGAGACGATGACCCGTCTCAACGAGTACATCTACGTCGCCGAGCGGCTCGACGTGAAGCTCTCGGCGAAGATCGCCGAGCTCGACGCCACCGACCCGGAGCGGGCGAAGGCGCTGCGTGAGGACGTCCTCTTCTACGCGCGCCAGAAGCACCAGGACCTGCTGACCCAGCTGGCCGTGTCGATCCAGGGCTACCTCGCGATCGACGTCGTCATCAAGAACAACGTCGAGCTGATCAAGGGCGTCGACCGGGCGACGACCACGACCGTCTCGGCGCTGCGGACGGCGGTCATCGTGGCGCAGGCGCTCGCCAACCAGCGCCTCGTGCTCGATCAGATCACGGCGCTGAACACCACGACGTCCAACATGATCGAGGCCACCTCGCGCATGCTCGCCGACCAGTCCGCCTCGATCCAGTCGCAGGCAGCCTCGGCCACGGTCGGACTGCCGCAGCTGCAGGCCGCGTTCGCGAACATCTACCAGACGATGGACTCGATCTCGGACTTCAAGATCAAGGCGCTCGACAGCATGGCCCAGACCGTCGGAGTCCTGCAGACCGAGACGGCGAAGGCCGGCGAGTACGTCGAGCGGGCCCGCCGCAGCAACTCGGACATCGACGCGACGTCCTCGCTCGATCTCGGCCGCTAGCCGATGGGCTGGTTCTCCCGACTGTTCACGGGTGCCCCCGCGGCGCCGGAGGAGACCGCGCCCGCTCTGCCGAGCGTCCCGACGAGCGACGACATCCTCGCGGCGCTCGACCGGGTCGGCACGCGGACGGAGGGCCGGGTGCCCGGCATCGTCGCGGCGCGCATCCAGCGGATCGACGAGACGGTCCGCGAGATGGTGCCCCGTCTCGACCGCCTCGGCGGGATGAGCCGGCAGGGCCACACCGTCGTCGCGACCGCGACCAGCTACCTCCCCGAGGCGGTGGAGGGCTACCTCCGCCTGCCGAGGGACTTCGCCGACCGCCGCGCCGTGCACAGGGGGAAGACCTCGCTGATGATCCTCTGCGACCAGCTCGACCTCCTCGGAGGCACGCTCGACCGCATCTCGGACGCCGTCTCGCGGCAGGACGCCTCGGCGCTCATCGCGCACGGGCAGTTCCTGGCCGAGAAGTTCACGGAGTCCTCGCTCTCCCCGAGCGGTCTCGACGCGCCTCCGCAGCCGGGAGCGCCGTCCGGATCCGGCTCGCTGACCCCGCCGAGCGCCTCGTGACCGCGCTCGCCCCGGCGCTGGACGCCCTCGTGCTCGCGGGGACGGCCGCCGGCCTCGACGCCGCGGCCGTCCGCGACGAGGGTGCGCGGCTGGCCGCCGCCGTCGCCGAGTCGATCCGCGGCGCCGGACAGGACTGGCTCGCCGCGACCGGCGCGACGGGCGGTCTGGAGGCGTTCTTCACCGCCGCCTCGAGCGGCCGGCGCTGGCGGTCGGGGCCGACCGATCAGCTGGCCGCCCTGGTCGGCGCGGGCTCTCACCACTCCTCCGCTTACGCCCGCGCCCTGACCGAGGTCGTCTCGGCGGCCAGCGCTCTCGGCGACCCGGGCATCGGCGGCATCGCCTCCGCCTCCGCGACCGCCGCGGCCCAGCTCTCCGCCGTCCCGGGCGCTCGGGGCGCCGCTCCGACGACGAGCGGAGGAGTACCGCACACGACCGGCCGGACGCCGGACGGTGCCGCGAGCGCCGACCTGCCGACCGGTCTGCCCGCCGGCGTGCCCGGGGTCGACGAGATCCTCGAGCGCCTCCGCCGGACCGAGCACGACGGTCCGCAGGACGAGCCGGCGCCCGCCGCCGCTCCCGCCGCGGAGCCCGCCTCCGAGCCGGAGCCGCTCGACCCGCCGGAGTCCATCGACGACCTGCTCGCCGAGCTCGACGCGCTGATCGGCCTCGACCGGGTGAAGAGCGAGATCAAGCGGCAGACGCAGCTGCTCCGGATCGACACCCTGCGCCAGGCCGCCGGACTCAGCACGCCCACGCTCACCCGCCACCTCGTCTTCACGGGGAACCCCGGCACGGGCAAGACGACGGTGGCGCGGCTGGTCTCGCGGATCTACCGCTCGCTCGGCATCCTCTCGAAGGGCGTGCTCGTCGAGGTCGACCGATCGGAGCTGGTGGCCGGCTACCTCGGGCAGACCGCGACGAAGACCGCGGAGGTGATCGCCTCCGCGCGCGGCGGCGTCCTCTTCATCGACGAGGCCTACGCGCTCGCGCTCGACCAGTACGGCGCGGAGGCGGTCACCACCCTCGTGAAGGACATGGAGGACCACCGCGGCGACCTCGTCGTGATCGTCGCCGGCTACTCCGGGCCGATGCAGGGCTTCCTCGACACGAACCCGGGTCTCGCCAGCCGCTTCTCGACCACGATCGACTTCGCCGACTACTCCGACGACGAGCTCTCGGCGATCTTCGGCCGCCTCGCCGCCTCCGCGGACTTCGAGCCGACGGAGGAGGCGCTCGCCGCGTTCGCGGGCCTCGCCTCGGCGCAGCAGCGCACGGAGGCGTTCGGCAACGGGCGCTGGGTCCGCAACGTCCTCGACGCGGCGATCGCCCGGCACGCCTGGCGCCTCCGCGACGTGGAGGAGCCGACGCTCGACGAGCTGCGCATCCTGCTCCCCGAGGACGTGGTGGAGAGCCCCGAAGCCTCGAGCAGCCCGGACGCAGCCGGCGACGACGACGAGGGCTCGGCTGAGGGCTCTGAGGAGGCCCGCGGGCAGGCGGACGCCGCCCCGAGCGGCGCGGCCGTCGCCGTCACCGACGACTCCGAGGAGGAGAGCCGTTGAGCACCGCACCCGCCGCGCCGCCCGCGCAGAGGATCCCCGAGCCGCCCCTCGTCCAGGTCGCCAACCGGCCGGCGCAGCGGAGGCCGTCGCTGCTCGCCCGCGCGACCGCGACCACTCCGGCCACCCTGCGCCTCCTGCTCGCCCTGACGGCGCTGGCCGCCGTGCTGTTCGGCGTGTTCGCGCAGCAGGCCGGAGCGATGCAGGCGCGCGCCGCGACGACGGCCCGGGAGCAGTCGGCGCAGCTGCTCGGCGTGCAGAACGTCCGCACACTGCTGGTGGACGCCAACGCGATCGCGGCCAACACCTTCCTCGTCGGCGGACTGGAGCCGACCGAGCTGCGGGCGTCGTACGTCTCGAGCCTCACCGGCGCCGCCTCCGCGATCGCCGGGCTCTCGGCCGCCGACTCGGCGGACACCCGGGCCCTCGCCCGGGTAGCCAGCAGCATCACGACCTACAGCGGGCTGATCGAGCAGGCGCGAGCCAACAACCGGCAGGGCTTCCCCGTCGCCTCGGCGTACCTCGACCAGGCGTCGACGGCCCTCTCGGGAGACGGCGGCATCCTCGAGGACCTCGACGGACTGGTCGACTCCGGTGCCGACCGGGTCGCGGCCGCCTACGACGCCGTCCGCTGGAGCGTCCTGCTCATGATCGGCTCGCTCGTGATGCTGGTCCTCCTCCTGGCGGCGCAGCTCTGGCTCGCCCGCCGCACGCACCGCTACCTCAACCGCCCTCTCGCCACGGGGACCGCCCTCCTGCTGGTCGTCGGCGTCGGCGGGGCGCTCGCCTACGGATCGGTCGCGGCGGACGCGGGGACGGCGCGGGTCGAGTCCTACCGCGAGGCGCTCACCGTGTCGAACGCGCTCATCGCCGCGAGCGACGCCAAGTCGCTCGAGAGCTTCACGCTGATCAAGCGCGGCTCCGGCGCCGCCCTCGAGGAGCGCTACACCCGGGCCGTCGACTCCGCCCGGGAGAAGCTGTCGGGCGACCTGCAGGACGAGCTGGCGAGGACACGGCTCGTCGACGAGTTCGGGCAGTGGCAGTCCTTCCACGAGGAGATCCGGCAGGCGGACGACGCCGGGAACTGGGACCAGGCCGTCCGCGTCGCCACGATCACCGGGAACGGCACGCCGAACGACCTCTTCACCACCTTCTCCGACGACGCCCGCGACGTGGTGCAGGAGAAGGCACTGGCCGCCGCCACCACGCTCGACAGAGGTACGGAGTTCGCGACCCTCGTCTCGTGGATCCTGCTGGCGGCGGGTCTCGCCGGAGCCGTGTTCGCCTGGCGCGGCATCGCCCAGCGACTGGAGGAGTACCGATGAACCGCCTGCGCGCCGCCGCCCTCGCCCTGGCCACCGCCGCGGCACTCGCCCTCACCGGCTGCACGACGGGGGCGGACGACCTCGGCACGCCCCTCGCCGCGGCGACCCCGACTCCGACGGCGAGCGCGACCGCTCCCGCCGCTCCGGCCGCGGCGGACTGCTCGCCCTCGGCGGTCACCTCCTACGCGCCGACCGGCGTGACCGACAGCACCAGGCTCGCGGAGATCCGCGGGCGCGGGACCCTGCGCGTCGGCGTCTCGGCCGACACCCTCCTGATGAGCGCCCGCAACCCGATCACGGGGGCGATCGAGGGCTTCGACGTCGACATCGCCCGCGAGGTCGCCCGGGCGATCCTCGGCAGCGACTCCATCGACTACGTCGTGATCACCTCCGCTCAGCGCCTCCCCGCGCTCACCGGCGGCGACGGCGCCCCGCAGGTCGACATGGTGGCCCGCACCCTCACGATGACCTGCGATCGCTGGAGCTCGATCGCCTTCTCGTCCGAGTACTACGACGCCGGCCTCAAGGTGCTCGTCTCCGACGACCCCGACGGCGTCCCGATCACGGGCATCGGCGACCTCGACGGCGAGAGGGTCTGCGCGCCCAGCGGCACCACGACGCTCAGCCGCCTGCAGAACGACTACCCGGAGGTCGAGGCCGTCGAGGCCGCCACGCACTCGCAGTGCCTCGCCCTCTTCCAGGCAGGAGAGGTCGACGCCATCGCGGGCGACGACACGATCCTCGCGGGCTTCGTGGCGCAGGACCCGTACGCGAAGGTCGTCGGCGACGCCCTGAGCTCGGAGCCCTACGGCCTCGGCCTGCCCGCCGACGACCCCGACTTCGTGCGCTTCGTCAACGCCTCGCTCGAGAGCATCCGCAGCGACGGCCGCTGGCAGAGCATCTACGAGCGCTGGCTCGGGGTCCTCGGCGAGGCCTCGCCGCCGGCCCCGGTGTACGGCCGATGAGCACCGGTCTCGCGGAGGGGACCCCCGTCGCTCCGGGCCGGCTCGGGGAGGCCGCGCCGCAGCGCGAGCTCTTCGAGTACCTCGCCGCTCTCACCCGCTGGCTCCAGCGGACCACGCGCGAGCTCTCGCGGCTGGACGCCGCCGCGCTGGCGTCGCCGCAGGCCGAGAACTACACGGCCGACGTGGTGCTCGCCCAGTCGCTCCGCGAGTCGGTCACCAGGCGCCTCGCCGAGCTCGAGGCGGTCTGGGACTCCGGCCGCGTCGACGTCGTGGCGCGCGAGCGGATGTCGCAGCTGATCTGGGGCCGCCTCGACGCCTCCGGGAGCGGCGCGGTCTCGCTGGTGGAGGCGGTGCGCCTCTGCGACGCGGTCGTCGGCCAGCTGCGCTCCCGGCTCGAGCTCGACCCCAGCGGCACCGACGTCGCCGGGCGGATCGTGGGGGTGCGCGCCGAGATCGAGCGCTGCCGCGACCTCACCCATGACGGCGGCGGCACGGTCGACCGCGAGAGGGCGGAGCGGGTCGCCGTGCTGCGGTCCCGCCTCGACGCGCTCGCCGAGCGGGCGGGCCGGGGAGCCGACGTGTCGGGGCCGCTCGGCCAGCTCGAGAGCGACTCCGCCCGGCTCGAGCGCGACCTGATCATCGCCGCGTCCGAGCGGCGCGGACTCGAGCGCGACCGCCGTCGGGCGCGCGAGCTGGCGGAGGCGGCCGAGCGACGCGAGGCGCCGCTGCGCGAGCTCGTGGCCCGCTGCCGCCGCGAGATCGCCGACCCGCCGCGGCTGGCCGTGCCCGACGTCTCCCGGCTGGGCGATCCTCCGTCCGACCGCGAGGCGCTCGACGCGCACCTCGCCCGGCTCACCGCCGTCGGCCGCGCGTTCGACGCGGTCGAGGCCGCCTACACCTCGCCGCTGCGCGAACGGGCCGCCCTCGGCTTCCGCCTCCGGGCGCTGCGGGAGCGGGCCGAGGGCAACGGCCGCGCTGCCACCGCCGTCGGCGTCGCGGCCGAGGAGGAGGTGCGCGCCGCCCTCGGCGCGGTGCCCTGCTCCGTCCCGCTCGCCCGCCACCTGGTCGAGCAGTACGACGTCGTCACCCGCGACCTCCCGCACCCCGACCCCGCGCACCACCGGAAGGCCACCCCATGAACGGCGCCCCCTGCACCGCGACGCCCGGCTGCACCGGGACGATCGAGGACGGCTACTGCAACGTCTGCGGCCTCCCGCCCGAGGAGGGCGCCGCCGCCTCCGCGCCGACCGCGCGCCGCGCCGCTCCGGCCTCCCCGCCGGCCACCGCCTCCGCCGCCTTCGGCACCGGCTTCGTCGAGGGCACCCCCGGCGCCACGGCACCCGGGCCTGCCGAGGAGTCGGCCACCGCGCGCAGCACGCGCACCTCCTCCGCCCGCCTCGCCACCGCCGCCCTCGGCTCCGCCCGCACGGCGCAGACCGGCTCGAAGGTCACCCGCCGCGTCGGCACCACCTCGACCCGACTGCGCGGCCCGAGGCTCGGCGCCGGGCTCACCACCGTCCCGTCCCGCCCGGCCGCCGACCCGATGGCCGCTCTGATGACCGAGGCGGTCCTCCCCGAGCGCAAGCGCTTCTGCTCGCACTGCGGCACGGCCGTCGGCCGCGGGCGCGACGGTCGGCCCGGCCGCACTGAGGGGTTCTGCCCCAACTGCCGCACGCCGTTCTCGTTCACTCCGCAGCTGGTGAAGGGCGACGTCGTCGGCGGCCAGTACGAGGTCGTCGGCTGCCTGGCCTACGGCGGCCTCGGCTGGATCTACCTCGCGCGCGACCGGAACGTCTCGGGGCGCTGGGTGGTGCTCAAGGGCCTGCTCAACTCCGGCGATCCCGATGCGTACGCGGCGGCCGTCACCGAGCGCCGGTTCCTGGCCGAGGTCGAGCACCCGCTGATCGTCGAGATCTACAACTTCGTCCTGCACGACGGCGCCGGCTACATCGTGATGGAGTACGTCGGCGGGCCGAGCCTCAAGCAGATCCTGAAGGAGCGGCTGGACGCCAACGGCGGCGCCGCGGATCCGCTGCCGGTGGATCAGGCGCTCGCCTTCGTGCTCGAGGTCATGCCCGCCTTCGCCTACCTGCACGACCACGGCCTGCTCTACTGCGACTTCAAGCCGGACAACATGATCCAGGTGGGCGACCAGGTCAAGCTGATCGACCTCGGCGGAGTGCGCCGGATCGACGACGAGGACTCCGCCATCTACGGCACCGTCGGGTACCAGGCTCCGGAGGTCGCCGACCTCGGTCCCTCGGTCGCCTCCGACGTCTACACGATCGGCCGAACGCTGGCCTCGCTGGTGCTCGACTTCCGCGGCAACCAGACGACCTTCGTCGCCTCGCTGCCGCCGGTGTCCGAGACATCGCTGTTCCAGCGGTACGACTCCTTCTACCGCCTGATCGCGAAGGCGTGCGCTCCCGACCCGCAGGACCGCTTCGCCACGGTGGACGAGATGCGCGGCCAGCTGCTCGGAGTGCTGCGCGAGGTCGTCGCGACCGACCGCGGTCCCGGACACCCCGCGCTGCACTCGACGGAGTCGGCCCTGTTCGAGGCGCCCGTGGCCGACGTGGTCGACCGCGTCCCGCCGTGGGACGCGCTGCCGGCGCTCCGCCGCGACGAGTCCGATCCCGCCCGGTCGTGGCTCGCGGGCGTGAACGTCGCCGACCCGATCGTGCGCCTGCGCGCTCTCGCGCTCGCGCCCACCGTGACGGTCGAGGTGCGGCTCGCCCGCGCCCGGGCGGCGATCGAGGCGCAGCGCTGGGAGGAGGCGGCCCGCGCGACGGGCGAGATACTCACGGAGGACCCGTGGGAGTGGCGGGCGGTCTGGATGAGCGGCCTCGCCCAGCTCGCGCGCGGCGACGACATCGGGGCCCGCGCCTCCTTCAACACCGTCTACGGGCAGGTCCCTGGCGAGCTCGCCCCGAAGCTCGCGCTCGCCGCGGCGTGCGAGGCGAGCGGTGAGCCCGAGGTCGCCGAGTCCCTCTACGTGATCTGCGCCCGCGCCGACGCGAACTACACGGCACCCGCCGCCTTCGGTCTCGCCCGGGTGCGGCAGCTGCGCTCCGACCTCGACGGGGCGCTCGACGCGCTCGACATCGTCGCGCCCACGCGCTCCTCCTACTC
This sequence comes from Rathayibacter sp. AY1E2, assembly GCF_002932325.1. NCBI lineage: Bacteria > Bacillati > Actinomycetota > Actinomycetes > Micrococcales > Microbacteriaceae > Rathayibacter > Rathayibacter sp. AY1E2. The sequence continues at coordinate 45,573 of NZ_PSVO01000004.1, read as the reverse complement.
CGACGCGCGCCGCCGCCGGGCGGAGCTGCTGGCGGAGTCGGGCCGCGGGCTGCCCGCGCTCTCGGCCGCCCTCGCGAGCGTCGACTCCGTGTCGATCGACCAGCGGACCCGCCTCGAGCTCACGACCCGGGTCCTCGCCTCCGCCCTCGAGCTGGTGCGGCGCGACGGCCCGGCCGAGGGAGCGACCCTCGGCGGGGTCGAGGCGAACGAGGCCGCCATCCGCGACGGCCTCGAGGCCTCCTACCGCGCGCTCGCCGCCTCCACTCGCGAGCGCGACGAGCGCCTGCGCCTCGTCGACCGGGCCAACGAGGTCCGACGCTGGACGCTGACATGAGCGGCGCGCTGTCGACTCCCTGCCCGAACTGCGGCGAGCCGGTCACGACGGGCGACGCGTTCTGCGAGGCCTGCGGGACGCCGCTGATCGTCGCGGCCGCCCCCTCCGCTCCGCCCGTCGCCGTCGGAGGATCCGCCACCTGCGTCTACTGCGGGGGAGCGGTCGCCGAGGACGGCTACTGCGAGCAGTGCGGACGCCCCGCTCCGACCGAGCGCGAGCACTGGGCCGAAGCGCCGCACCCGCTGGTCGGCGGCGTCTGCGACCGCGGGCTCCGGCACCCGGCCAACGAGGACGCGATGGCGCTCGGGGCGACCACCGGCGCCGACGGCTCTCTGAGGACGGCGCTGCTCGTGGTCTGCGACGGGGTCTCCTCGACGCCCGACTCCGACAAGGCGTCGCTCGCCGCGGCCCGTGCGGCACTCAGCGCGCTGCAGGCCGAGGTCGGCGGGGAGAGCGCGGGAGCGGACCGCTGGCGCGCGCTGCTGCAGATGGCCACCGCGCGCGCCTCCGGAGCGATCGACGCGGCCGTGCCCGAGAAGCGGTCGAATCCGCCCTCGTGCACCTTCACCGCGGCGGTGCTGGACGGCGCGCTGCTCGTCACGGGCAACGTGGGCGACAGCCGCAGCTACTGGATGCCGGACGCGGGCGAGCCGCGGCAGCTCACGGTCGACGATTCGTGGGCGCAGGAGCAGATCGCCTCGGGAGTGCCGCGGGAGCAGGCCGAGACGGCGCCCGACGCTCACGCCATCACCCGCTGGCTCGGCGCCGACGCGCACGACGAGGAGCCGCGGGTCGCCTCCGAGGAGCTGACCGAGCCGGGCTGGGTTCTGGTCTGCTCCGACGGGCTGTGGAACTACGCGTCCGCCGCCGAGGACCTCGCGCGCGTGCTGCGCGAGGCGCAGGAGCGGGTGGGCGCGGATCCGGTCACGCTCGCGGAGGCGCTGGTCGCCTGGGCGAACGAGCGCGGCGGGCACGACAACATCACGGCCGCGCTGGCGCGGTTCGACCCGGCGGGTGCGGCGGAGGCAGCGGCTGCAGCGTCCGCTGCCGAGGTGCACGGTGAGGAGACCGGCACAGCCGAGCAGGATGCCGCCGACTCCGGTGCCGATCCCGATGGTGCGGAGCCGGACGCCGCGGAGCCGGACGCCGCGGAGCCGGACGCTGCCGACGCCGGCGCCGCCGACCTCGGGGCTGCGGATCCCGGCGCTGCGGGCCCGAGCGCGGCCGACCCCGGCGCTGCGGACCCGAGCGCGGCCGACCCCGCCGCCTTGAGCCCCGATTCGGCGACGCCCTCGCCCGACGCCACCCGTCCCGCCGACTGAGCGCGCCGATCCGTCCAGACCACCCCTCCACCGCTGGACGGATCGGCACCCCCGCGGCCGTGGTCACGCCCCTACAGTCGTCGCCATGAGCATCGCCGAGCCCGCCACCGCCCTGTCCGTCGTCGGCCACTGGATCGACGGGGCTCCCTCCGACTCCTCGTCCGGCCGCACCGCTCCCGTCTACGACCCGGCGCTGGGAGTCGCGACCAAGGAGGTCGCGCTCGCCGACTCCGCCGAGGTGGACGCCGCCGTCGCCTCCGCGAAGGCCGCCTTCCCCGCCTGGCGCGACACGTCGCTCGCGAAGCGCCAGCAGATCGTCTTCCGCTTCCGCGAGCTCCTCGAGGCGAAGAAGCAGGAGCTCGCCGAGCTGATCACGTCGGAGCACGGCAAGGTCGTCTCGGACGCGCTCGGCGAGATCACCCGAGGCCAGGAGGTCGTGGAGTTCGCGACCGGTCTCGCGCACCACCTCAAGGGCGAGTACTCGGAGCAGGTCTCCACCGGCGTCGACGTCTACTCGACCAAGCAGCCGCTCGGCGTGGTCGGCATCATCTCCCCCTTCAACTTCCCTGCGATGGTGCCGATGTGGTTCTTCCCCATCGCCATCGCCGCCGGCAACACCGTCGTGGTGAAGCCCTCCGAGAAGGACCCGTCCCCGGCGATCTGGCTCGGCGCCCTCTGGAAGGAGGCCGGCCTCCCCGACGGCGTCTACACGGTGCTCAACGGCGACAAGCAGGCCGTCGACGGGCTGCTCGAGCACCCCGACGTCCGCTCGATCTCGTTCGTCGGCTCGACCCCGATCGCGCAGTACGTCTACGAGACGGGCACGAAGCGCGGCAAGCGGGTGCAGGCCCTCGGTGGGGCGAAGAACCACATGCTGGTGCTCCCCGACGCGGACCTGGACCTCGTCGCCGACTCCGCCATCAACGCCGGCTTCGGCTCGGCGGGGGAGCGGTGCATGGCGATCTCGGTCGTCGTCGCGGTCGAGCCCGTCGCCGACGAGCTCATCACGAAGATCCAGGACCGCGCCGCGAAGCTGCGCATCGGCGACGGACGCCGCGGCTGCGACATGGGCCCGCTGGTCACCCAGGTGCACCGCGACAAGGTCGCCTCCTACATCGCGATCGCGGAGGAGGACGGCGCGGAGGTCGTCATCGACGGCCGCGGCATCGAGGTGGACGGGGACCCGAACGGGTTCTGGCTCGGCCCGACCCTGCTCGACAAGGTCCCCACGACCTCCCGCGCGTACACGGAGGAGATCTTCGGACCGGTGCTCTCCATCGTCCGCGTCGCCTCCTACGAGGAGGGCGTCGCACTCATCAACAACGGCGCCTTCGGCAACGGCACGGCCATCTTCACCAACGACGGAGGAGCGGCACGCCGCTTCCAGAACGAGGTCGAGGTCGGCATGATCGGCATCAACGTCCCCATCCCCGTCCCCGTCGCCACATTCTCCTTCGGCGGATGGAAGGCGTCCCTCTTCGGCGACACCAAGGCCCACGGAGCAGAAGGCGTCCGCTTCTTCACCCAGCAGAAGGCCATCACCAGCCGCTGGCTCGACCCCTCCCACGGCGGCATCAACCTCGGGTTCCCGCAGCATTCATAGGCTCTCTCCTCCTGGCGTCGTCGATCGCCCGCAGTCGGCTCGGGAGGGTGGTCGGGTATTGCAGAGCGTCGTGCGTTCCGCGCACGTCGATCCGCTGGGACGCGGATCACCGGTTGCGCTTCGCGGTGCTCGTGAGGCTCTCTCCTCCTGGCGTCGTCGATCGCTCGCAGTCGCGGTACGCGACCCGCTCTTCCCAGCGCGACCACCCTCCCCGGCCGACCGCGGCCGATCGACGACGCAGGAGGAGAGAGGCTCTTGAGCACCGCGCAACCGGCGATCCGCGTGGGAGCGGATCGTCGTGCGCGGTACGCGACCCGCTCTTCCCATCGTCCCCACCTCCTGAGGCCGACCGCGGCCGATCGACGACGCCAGGAGGAGATCGGCTATGAGTGCAGCCGCAGCGCCGTCCAGAGCTCGGTGCGGGCGGAGACGTCGTCGAGGTCGAGGCCGAGGGCGCGCTCGACGGCGGTGATGCGGTTGCGGAGGGTGTGACGGTGCACGCCGAGGTCGCGGGCGGCGGGCTCCCAGGCGCCGTTGCGGCGGAGCCAGACGCGGGCGCTCTCGAGCAGCACGGCTCCCTCGGGGGTCAGCAGCGGTGCGAGCATCCGGCGGGCGAGCGGTGCGGCTCCGGCGGCGGCGAGGAGCCCGATCATCCCCTCGGCGGCGACGTCCTCGAACCGGACCACCGGCCCGTCTCCTGTCCGCTCGGCGGCGCGCCGCGCCTCCTCGAGGCCCCGGTCCAGGTCCGACCAGCCGATCGGGGCGGAGGCGCCGGCGCTCGCGCCGTGCCGCTCCAGCACGGCGGTCAGCGGCTCGAGTCCGTCGGCGGCGGCCACGGCGACGAGCGAGCCGTCCCTCTCGGCGAAGAACAGGCGCGCGCCGTCCTCCTCCGCCACGACCTCCAGCTCGTCGAGGAGCGAGTCGCCGTGCACGGGCGCGCTCAGCACGACCACCCGCACGGGCTCGGCGGGCAGCGGGCTCCCCAGGCGCCGTGCCGTGCTCTCGGCGACGTCGAAGGCTCCCGCGGCCAGCAGCTCGAGCAGTCCGGAGCGCAGCTGCCGGCGGGAGGAGTCCAGCGCGCGCCGCTGCTCCAGCGCGATGCTCGCCAGGGCGATGACGCTCGCGACGAGGTCGCTGCCCGCCGGGTCCAGCGGCGTGCCCGTGCCCACGGCGAGCACCCCGCGCAGGTGGTCGCGGCGCCCGATCGTCTGCAGCGTCACTCCGCCGCCGTCGTCGAGTCGGAGTCCCGCTCGGCTGCCGCGGGTCAGGGCGTGCCTCGCGGCCGCGGCGACCGCCTCCTCCGCCGGCACGTCGAGCCGGGTGGGCAGGTGCACCCTCTGCCCGGCCGCGTCGTAGAGGGCGACCCAGCAGTCCAGCTGCCGCTCGAGCTCGGTGAGGATCGCCGCGAGCCCGTCCGGCCGCAGCGCCGCGCGGGCGACCCGCCGCTGCGCCTCGAGCGACCACTCCAGCCGCTCGCGCTGCTCCCGCGAGATCACGTCGGCGACGAAGCGGATGATCCCCATGAACGGAGTCAGGTCCGCCACCTCCAGCAGCGGCAGGCCTTGACGCTCGCACGCCGTGACGAGAGCGGCGGGCACCTCGTCGTGCACGATGCGGGTGGCGAAGCCGAGCGCGCGGATGCCGCGGCCGCGCAGCCGGGCGACGTACTCCTCCGAGAACTCGGCGCTGTCGTGCCCGGTGAAGTGGACGCCGTCGGTCAGCAGCAGCTGACCCGACTCGAGCCAGGGCGTCGGATCGACGAGGTCCGAGGAGTGCGCCCACACCAGAGGGGCGTCGAGGTCGGCCTCGTCGTGGACCCCGGCGAGCACGCGGAGGCGGAAGGCCGGTTCGGCCAGCAGATCGCGGACGGTCGCGGGCATGCGCGGCTCCCTTCGACGTTCCGTCCATCGTAGGGTCCGCGGATCGACGGATCCGCACGCCCGCTTCCGAGGCGCGCGCGGCACGATGGGGAGCATGACGTCCTCGACCGCCCCCACCGTCCGCGACAACGCCTCGGTCACCGCCGCCGACCGGTCCCGCGTGTTCCACTCCTGGTCGGCGCAGGGCGCGCTGAACCCGCTGCCGATCGCAGGCGGTCTCGGCGCCGAGGTCTGGGACGTCGACGGCACCCGCTACCTCGACTTCTCGAGCCAGCTCGTGAACGTCACCATCGGCTACCAGCACCCGAAGGTCGTCGCTGCCATCCAGGAGCAGGCGGGCGTCCTCACCACCGTCGGCCCCGCCTACGCGAACGAGACCCGCGCCGAGGCGGCCCGCCTGATCACCGAGCGGGCGCCCGAGGGCATGGAGAAGGTCTTCTTCACCAACGGCGGCGCGGATGCGAACGAGAACGCGATCCGCATGGCGCGGCTGTTCACCGGCCGCGACAAGGTCGTCTCGCTGTACCGCTCGTACCACGGCAACACGGGAGCGGCGATCGTCTCGACCGGCGACTGGCGCCGCATCCCCAACGAGTACTCCCGCGGGCACGTGCACGCCTTCGGGCCCTACCTGTACCGCAGCGAGTTCTGGGCCGAGACCCTCGAGCAGGAGTGCGAGCGCGCCCTCCATCACCTCGAGCGCGTCGTGCAGGCGGAGGGGCCGGAGTCGATCGCCGCGTTCCTCCTCGAGACCATCCCCGGCACCGCCGGCGTGCTCACCCCGCCACCCGGCTACCTCGCGGGTGTGCGCGAGATCGCCGACCGGTACGGCATCCAGCTGATCCTCGACGAGGTCATGGCGGGCTTCGGCCGCACGGGGGAGTGGTTCGCCTTCGACGCCTTCGACGTGCGCCCCGATCTGATCACCTTCGCGAAGGGCGTCAACTCCGGCTACGTCCCGATCGGCGGTGTCGTCATCTCGGATCCGATCGCCCACCACTTCGACGAGCGCGTCTTCCCCGGCGGTCTCACCTACTCGGGCCACCCGCTCGCCGCGGCCAGCGTCGTCGCGACGCTCGAGGCGATGGAGGAGGAGGGGATCGTCGACAACGCGCGCACCATCGGCTCGGAGCACCTGGCCCCCGGCCTGGCGGCGCTCGAGGCGAAGCACGACCTGATCGGCGAGGTCCGGGGCTCCGGAGTGTTCTGGGCGCTGGAGCTGGTCACCGACCGGGCCGCGCGCACCCCGCTGCCGGCGGCCTCCGTCGCCCGCCTCAAGGCCGACCTGCTGTCCCGCGGTCTCCTGCCCTTCACCGCCGACAACCGGATCCACGTGGTCCCGCCGGCCGTCATCACCCCCGCCGAGGTCGCCCGCGGCCTCGGCATCCTCGACGACGCCCTCACCGCCTTCAGCGGCTGACCGCACTCCGTTCCGTGGGGAGCGGCGTCCTCGGCAGGCGTATCCGGGGATCCGCGTTCCAGCGGATCCCCGTCGCCGTGCGCGTCCCGCTCCTCGGGACCCGGCCGCGCGCTCGGGCCGACTGCGGGACGCCGCGCGGGGAGCGGCGTCCTCGCGAGGCGTATCCGGGGATCCGCGTTCCAGCGGATCCGCGTCGCCGTGCGCGACCCGCTCCTCGAGACCCGGCCACGCGCTGGAGCCGACTGCGGGACGCCGCGCGGGGAGCGGCGTCCTCGCGAGGCGTATCCGGGGATCCGCGGTGCAGCGGATCCGCGTCGCCGTGCGCGACCCGCTCCTCGGGACCCGGCCGCGCTCGGGCCGACTGCGGGACGCCGCGCGGGCAGCGCCGTCCTCGCGAGGCGTATCCGGGGATCCGCGTTCCAGCGGATCCCCGTCGCCGTGCGCGACCCGCTCCTCGGGACCCGGCCACGCGCTGGAGCCGACTGCGGGACGCCGCGCGGGGAGCGGCGTCCTAACCAGCGGCGTCCTCGCGAGGCGTATCCGGGGATCCGCGTTCCAGCGGATCCGCGTCGCCGTGCGCGACCCGCTCCTCGGGACCCGGCCCCGCGCTCGAGCCGACTGCGGGACGCCGCGCGGTGAGCGGCGTCCTAACCAGCACTGTGCAAGGCGAACGCCGTCACGAACCCGAGGACCGCGTACAGCCCGGTGAGCACGTCGTCGCGGTCGAACGCCTCGGGGATCATCGTGTTCGAGATCATGGCGAGGATCGCGCCGGCGGCGACGGTCGTCACGAAGGCCACGACCGCGCCCGGTGCAGTGGCGAAGACCAGGAAGCCGACCAGCGCTGCGGCGGCCGAGATCGCGGCGATCCCGCCCCAGACGGTGAAGACGTAGCGGGCGGAGCGGCCGTCGGCTTTCATGCCGACCGTCGAGGACAGGCCCTCGGGGAGGTTCGAGATCGCGACCGCGGCGACGATGGGCACGCTGATCGCCGCTCCCGCTCCGCCCTGGGCGACCGAGAGGCCGAGCACGATCGATTCGGGGACCCCGTCGATCAGGGCGCCGGCTGCGATGGCCGCGCCTCCTCCTCCGCCCGAGCCCTTCGCGCTCTTGCGGTTCCCCGCGCCGGCGCGGGTGAGCAGCGCGTCCGCGCCGACGAAGACGACGGCTCCCGCGAGCGTGCCGAGGATCGTCGGGAGCAGTCCTCCGTCGTCCGCCGCTTCCTGCACGAGCTCGTAGGCGAGCGCCGAGATCAGCACCCCTGCTCCGAAGGCGGAGATCGCGGCGGTGAGCTTCGGGGGCACGCGCACGAACCAGGCGAGCGCGGCGCCGATCAGGAGGGTGGCGCCGCCGATGGCGCCGCTGGCGAGGGCGAGGGTCCAGGGAGGCACGGCTCCACCCTGGCACCGGCGGCGTCCGGTCGCGGCGGGCTTGACGGGGGCGCTCCGGCGGCGCTCGACCCGCCTCCGCCCGCCCCGACAGCTGTCGTGCAGGCGTCGGGCCGCGATGCCCGGCCGATCCTCGGCGATGGAGGGCCGCTCGGGCCGGGCGTCCCCGTAAACTGCCGGAATGGCGGAGTTCAGCGCGAGTGTTTTCCAGAACGAGTTCCTCTCGGACGGCGCCACCGACGTGCACGCCATCGTCACGGTGACCGCGTCCGGCACGGGGGTCGCCGGGTCCGACGGGGCCGCGGCCGAGATCATCATCGTGGACTGCTCCGGATCGATGACCGGCGAGAACATGACGGCCGCCAAGCGCGCCGCCGCCGTGGCCGTCGACCAGATCCTGGACGGCACCTTCTTCGCCGTCGTGGCCGGGTCCGAGCGCGCCGACCGCGCCTTCCCGTACCCCAACGCCACCGTCTCGATGGTGCGGATGGAGCCGGGGGCGCGAGCCGCGGCGAAGGAGGCGATCGGCTACCTCCAGGCCGACGGCGGCACCGCGATGGGGACCTGGCTGACCCTCGCCCGCCAGCTGTTCGCGACCGTGCCGGAGGCGACGCAGAGGCACGCGATCCTTCTCACCGACGGCAAGAACGAGCACGAGTCGCGGATGCAGCTGGACGCGGCGATCCGCGCGGCGTCGGGCGACTTCCAGTGCGACGTGCGCGGCGTCGGCTCCCGCTGGATCGTCGAGGAGGCGCGCACCATCGCGAGCGCCCTGCTGGGCACCGTGGGCCTGATCGCGAACCCGGCCGACATGGCCGCCGACTTCGAGTCGCTGATGCGGGCGTCGATGGGCCGGGGAGTCGCCAACGGCGAGCTCCGCGTCTGGACTCCGCAGGGCGCGCAGCTGCTCTTCGTCCGCCAGGTCGCGCCGAACCTCGAGGACCTCAGCTCCCGGCGGAACGCCGTGAACCCGCTCACCGGCGCCTACCCGACCGGCGCCTGGGGCGACGAGTCGCGGGAGTACCACGTGGCGGTCCGGGTCGCGTCGAAGCCGGTCGGCTCGGAGCAGCTCGCCGCGCGGGTGCAGCTCAGCGTGCGCGACGAGGTGGTCGCCTCCGCCCTGGTGAAGGCGCGCTGGACGGACGACTCCGCCCTGACCGCCCGCATCGACCCCGCCGTCGCCCACTACACCGGCCAGACCGAGCTCGCCTCGGCGATCCAGGACGGGCTCGCAGCCAAGGCGCGGGGCGACGAGGCGACCGCCACGGTCAAGCTCGGGCGCGCGGTGCAGCTCGCCTCCGTCACCGGGAACGACGAGGCGACCGCGAAGCTGCGGAAGGTCGTCGAGATCGACAACCCGAACGAGGGCACCGTGCGGCTCAAGCGCGGCGTGGACCGCCTCGACGAGATGGCGCTGGACACCGCGTCGACCAAGACCACGCGGGTGCGCAAGTGAGCTTCCGCTGCCCCGAGGGGCACACCTCGCAGTCCGGCGACTACTGCGACGTCTGCGGAGCGCCCATCGGTGCCGCTGCGGCCCCGTCGCCCGCTCCCGCCGCGCCGACCACCGCGATCCCGACCGGCCCCTCGGTCTGCCCGCACTGCTCGTTCCCGAACGAGCCCGGCGCCCTGTTCTGCGAGAACTGCGGCTACGACTTCACGACCGGCTCCCTCCCTGAGGCCGATCCGTTCACCTCCTCCGGCGCCGTCCGCGCTCCGGGCGAGGTCGGCGGCTCCGCGACGCCGTCGGGGGACCCGGCCCAGCACCTGGGCGAGGCGCCCGCGCCGCAGGCCGATCCCGCGGCTCCGACCGAGCTGGTCCCGGAGCAGGAGGCCGGCTTCGACACCCCCGTCGCGACCGCGCCGCCCGCCGCTCCGCCGACCGAGGTGATCCCGGAGGCCCCTGCACCCGAGGCCGCAGCCCCCGACGCGGCACCCGGGGCCTCAGCGTCGGAGGAGGAGGCCGCGTCCGCGCCGGCCACCGGCTCCGCCCGCCCCGCCGCCGCCTCCGCGGACGCGGACCGCCCGTGGATCGCCGAGCTCTGGGTCGACCCGGAGTGGTACGCCGAGCAGCGCGCCGACGACCCCATGCCCTCGCCCGGCCCGCCCGCGACCGTCGTCCTCCGCGAGCGCACCCTGCTCGTCGGCCGCCCGTCCGTCTCCCGCGGCATCTCGCCGCAGGTGGACTGCGGCTCCGACTCCGGTGTCTCGCGGCGCCACTGCCAGCTGAGCACCGACGGCTACCGCTGGTGGGTCGAGGATCTGCAGTCGGCGAACGGCACGTACCTCGCCCCGGCCGGGGCGCCGCTCCCGCAGTCGCCGATCGCCGCCGGGCAGCGCCGCGAGGTCGAGGAGGGCGACCGGATCTACGTGGGCGCCTGGACGCGGATCGTGCTCCGTCCCGCGTTCCCCGGCGAGGCCTAGGGCCCCGCGCCCGGTCGGTCAGCGACCGGCGAGCGCTCCGAGCATCCACGACAGCGCCGCGATCGCGCCGACGCCGACCACGCTAGAGCCGATGATCACGGAGCGCCGGATCCGTGCCGCGCGCGAGTCCGAGGCGGTCGGCGCGCCCGAAGCCGAGCCCGTCGTCATCCCGCCGCGGAGCCGGTGCGCGACCTCGTCGGCGGTCGGCCGCTTCTCCGGGTCCCTCTGTGTCATCGAGGTCAGCAGCGCCCGCCACTCCGCCGGCAGGGTGTCGGGTACGGAGGGGCTGCGGTGGAGGCGGGCGATCGCCGCCTCGAGGACGGTGCCCGAGTACTCCCGGTGACCGGTGATCGCCTCGAGGAGGACCAGGCCGAGGGAGAAGACGTCGCTCGCTCCGCTGATCGGCTCGCCCGCGACCTGCTCCGGGCTGACGAAGCTCGCGGTGCCGATCACGACGCCGTCGCTGGTCAGGCGGGAGCCGTCCATGAAGTGGGCCACGCCGAAGTCGGTGAGCTTGGCGGTGCGGGCGTAGCCGCTGGAGGCGACCTCGCTGACCAGGATGTTCGCGGGCTTCACGTCGCGGTGCACGACGCCGCGCTCGTGCAGGTAGGCCAGGGCCTCGGCGAGCTGCGTGCCGATCGCCGCGACCTCCGCCGCCGGGAGGGGGCCGGACTCGAGCCGCGCCTCCATCGTGGGGTCGGCGACGAGCTCCATCACGACGTAGCGGCGGACCTCGCCGCCGAAGTTGTGCAGCCCCGCGTCGAAGAGGTTGACGATGCCCGGGTGGGCGAAGGAGCTCAGCATCCGCACCTCGCGCTCCTGGCGGGCCACGTCCTCGGGGTTCGAGGCCTCCGCGCGGAACACCTTCACGGCGACCTCGCGCTGCACGGTCTCGTCGCGGGCCCGGTAGACCGAGCCCATCCCGCCGGAGCCGATGCGCTCGATCAGGTAGTAGCGGCCGGCCACCTTCTGCTGGGCGGCGTTCGCGGCGACGGTACTCATGGCGATCCCGCCTTCCGCTCGAACGGTGCGCTCCGGAGCGCACGAGGTGGGCGCCTGCGACGACGGTACCGCGGGGCGGCGCCGGCCGGGTCGGCGGAACGGGGGGATTGACACTCCCGGCCCCGGACGGGGGGACGAATGGCCGCTCAGCGCACCGATCCGCACCCCCCCGCCGCGGGGTCAGCGGAGGCCGCTGCGCGCGAAGCCCTGCACGAAGTAGCGCTGGAACACCAGGAACAGCACCACCATCGGCACGACGTTCACCAGGGCGAACGCCATGGTCGCTCCGTAATCGCTGCCGAACTGCCCCTGGAGGAAGAGCAGCCCGATCGGGAGCGTGAACAGCGCGTTCTCCTTCAGGGCGATGAGCGGCCAGGCGAAGTCGTTCCAGGAGCCGAGCAGCGACATGAAGAAGAGCACGGCGATGAGCGGCTTCGAGAGGGGGAGGACGATGGCCGTGAACACGCGGAAGTGCCCAGCGCCGTCGATCCGGGCCGCCTCGATCAGGTCCCGCGGGATCGCGAGGATGAACTGCCGCGCCAGGAACAGCCCGAACGCCGATGCCGCCGTCGGCAGGATCACCGCCCAGTAGCTCCCGTAGAGGCCGAGGTCGGTGACGAGCCGGAACAGCGCCACCATGATCACCTGCACGGGCAGGGTGAGCGTCGACAGGGCCAGGAGGAAGAGCACTCCGGATCCGCGGAACCGCAGCTGCGCGAAGGCGTAGCCGCCGAGCAGGTTGATCGTCACGGTGATCAGCGCGGTGACCAGGCTGATCGCGAGGGAGTTGCCGAACCAGGTCGCTACGGGGAACGACGAGAACACGCGCTCGAAGTTCACCAGCGTCAGCTCGCGCGGCCAGAGGCGGAGGGTGCCGCCGAGCAGCTCGGACCGCGAGGAGAACGCGACGACGACCATCCAGTACAGCGGGAAGACGATGACCACCGAGACGGCGAGGGCGAGGGCGAGGCGGAGCAGGCGCGAGGTGCGCGACGTGCGGATCATTCGACGAGGTCCCTCGAGCGGTTGGTGCGCCACTGCACGGCGGTGAAGATCATGGTCAGGATCAGCAGCACGATGCCGATGGCCGCGGCGTAGCCCTGGTCGCGGGTGACGAATCCGGTGTCGTAGGCGTAGGTCACGAGCACCGAGGTCGCGTTCTGCGGTCCGCCGCCGGTGAGCACGAAGACGATGTCGAACACCTGGAACGAGTAGATGACGTTGAGGATGAGCAGGAAGAACGACGACGGGCCGACCAGCGGCAGCGTCACGTGGCGGAACTGCTGCCACGCGTTCGCTCCGTCGAGCCGGGCCGCCTCGTAGAGCGCCGGGTTCACCCCCTGCAGCCCCGCCAGGTAGATCAGCATGTTGAAGCCGGTGCGCCACCACAGGGTGACGAGCACCACGGAGGCGAAGGCCGCCGCTCCGCCGGACTGCCAGGCGATGCGGGGGAGGCCGATCGTCTGGAGCATGCCGTCGAGCACGCCGCTGTTCTCGTCGAAGATCAGCACGCCCATCAGCGCCGTCGCCACGCCGGAGACCGCCATCGGCAGGATGAGGATGCTGCGGAACACCGGACGCGCGGGCAGCACCGAGTTCATCAGCACCGCCGCGCCGAGGCCCAGCGCCATCGAGAGCGGGGTCACGATCAGGGTGAACAGCGCCGTGTTCAGCGTCGAGCGCCAGAAGAGGCCGTCGCCGAGCAGCCGCGCGTAGTTGTCGAGCCCGACGAAGACGCCGTCGCCGAAGCCGTTCGTGCGCTGGAAGCCGATCAGGAACGCGCCGCCCAGGGGGACGAACACGAACAGGCCGAGCATCAGCAGGTTCGGCGCGAGGAACGCGTAGGCGGCCGCCGTCTCGCGGGCGGGGGCGCGGGAGGTGCGCCGAGGGCGGGCGGTCACCGCCTCCGGCGCGAGGACCGACCGGCTCACTGCGTCGCGGCCGCGATGCCGGAGGTGAGGCCGGCGATGGTGTCCTCGGTGCTGCGCCCGCCGACGAAGGCCTGCTCCAGCTGCTCCTTGAGCACCGTGATGATCGCGGCCATGTCGGGCGAGGCGACCTGCGCCGAGTCGGACGCCTGGACGGTGCCCGCCTGGCCGAGGAACACCTCGGCGAGCTCGGGGCGCACGGCGAACTCGATGCCCGACTCCGTGAGGTCGCGGCGAGTGGGGAGGAGCGAGGCGCCGGCGCAGAAGTCGCGCATCGCCTCCTCCTCCGTCACGAACGCGAGGAAGGAGGCGGCCAGCTCCGGGTTCTTCGCGGCCTTGGTCGCGACGAGGGCGTTGCCGCCGAAGTCGCCGCCTCCGCGCACGTTGCGCGGGGAGTAGGTGGCGCCCCACTCGAAGTCGAGGGTGGAGTCGGCGTCGGGGATGAGGAACGCGCCGGCGAAGGTCATCGCGGTGGTCTGCGAGTACCAGAGGTCGCTGGCGTAGGTGGTCGCCTGCACGGAGCTGCTCGGCGGCACGAGGCCGTCGGTGAAGAAGCTGCGGCTGAAGTCGATCGCGGCGCGGCCGGCGGCGGAGTCGATCGCGGGACCGGACAGGTCCTCGGTGAGGAAGCGGCCGTCGGCCTGGAACAGCAGGCTCAGCCAGCGCGTGACGCCGTTGCCCTGCCAGTTGTAGGCGAAGGGGTAGCGCTCGGCGGGGAGCGAGGCGCGCAGCTTCTGCCCGACCTCGGTGAACTCCTCCCAGGTCCACGCCTCCTCGGGCGAGGAGGGGAAGGAGGTGACGCCCGCGTCGGCCAGCACCTGCGTGTTGTAGAGGATCAGCGAGGTGTCGGTGTGGTGGGGGACGCCGAAGGGGCTCCCGCCGCTCTGCACCGCGGCCCAGGCCGGATCGGTGAACCGCTCGGCGACGTCGGAGTCGAGGAAGCCCGACAGGTCCAGGAGCTGGTCGCGGCCGGCGTAGCTGCCGAACGTGTAGTAGGGGACCCGGAAGACGTCCGGCGGGTTCCCCGCCTGCAGCTGCGCGTCGATGTTGGTGAACATCTGCTCGTACGGGACCGCGTTGAGGGTCACGGTCGCGCCGGCGTTCGCCGACTGGAACGCGTCGATCGCGCGCTGGAAGCCGGCCAGCTCGGCGTCGGTGCCCCAGGTGGTGAAGGTGAGGGTGTCGCTGCCGGCGCTCGCCGCGGGGCCCGCGGGGGCGAAGCCGCAGCCGGAGAGGACCGGGACGGAGGCGGCGACGCCGAGCGCTCCGAGGAAGCGGCGGCGGTCGAGGACCGCGCGTCCGCGCTGCGAGAGGTCGAGAGCCCCCGAGGGGAGCCCCTTGCTGGTCAGGCCCATGACGGCCTCCTTCCGGGGGCCAGCGGCAGGCTCCCGGGGGCAGGCTATTCCGGCAGGGCCGCGGGTATCGCGGCTGGACGGATCGGCCGATCCATGAGAGGAGCGGCCGATCCGCCCGGCGGGCGTTCAGCCGCGGCGGCCGAGCATCCCCTCGAACGAGCCATCGAGCGCCCACGGGTCGGGCGTGGAGCCCGAGCGGGAGGAGCGGGCGGCCTGATCCGCCAGCTCGCGTCCGGCGCGCTCGATGCGCGAGGGCAGCGCCCGTCCGTCCTCGGTCGCGCCGCCCCAGTCGTCCGTCGCCGCGAACACGGTGGTCGCGAGGGGCGCGGCGTGCAGGTAGGTGAAGAGCGGGCGCATCGCGTAGTCGACGGCCAGGGAGTGGCGGGGGGACCCGCCCGTGGCCGCCAGCAGCACGGGCAGACCGCGCAGCGCCTCCGTGTCGAGCACGTCGACGAACGACTTGAAGAGCCCGCTGTAGCTGGTGGTGAAGATCGGCGTCACGGCGATCAGGCCGTCGGCGCCGGCGACCGCGTCGAGCGCGGTCTGCAGTGCGGGGCTCGCGAAGCCGGTGAGGAGGTTGTTCGTGACGTCGTGCGCGAGGTCGCGCAGCTCCACGACGCTCCGCTCGACGGCGAAGCCCTGCTCGGTGAGGGAGGACTCGGCGGCGTCGGCCAGGCGGTCGGCGAGCAGCCGGGTCGAGGACGGCTGGCTGAGGCCGGCCGAGAGGACGGTGATCCTGCGGGTGTCCATGGAGAGCTCCTGACTAGACGGTGACGGGCTCGGCCGCGGGCTGCGCGTCGCGCGCGGCCACGAGGGAGGCGTGGGTGGGGGCGTCGGGCACGTGCGAGGGGCGGCCCTCGGCGAAGCCGGCGCGGAGGGCGGGGAGGATCTCGCCGAGCATGTCCATCTGCTCCAGGACGGTCTTCAGCGGGAGTCCCGCGTGGTCCATCAGGAAGAGCTGGCGCTGGTAGTCGCCGACGTACTCGCGGAAGCCGAGAGTGCGGTCGATGATCTGCTGCGGGGAGCCGACGGTGAGCGGGGTCTGCTCCGTGAAGTCCTCGAGCGAGGGGCCGTGGCCGTAGACGGGGGCGTTGTCGAAGTAGGGGCGGAACTGCGAGACCGCGTCCTGCGAGTTCTTCGCCAGGAAGATCTGCCCGCCGAGGCCGACGATCGCCTGATCGGCGGTCCCGTGGCCGTAGTGCTCGAAGCGCTGGCGGTAGAGCTGCACCATCTTCTGGGTGTGCGAGGCGGGCCAGAAGATGTGGTTCGCGAAGAAGCCGTCGCCGTAGTAGGCGGCCTGCTCGGCGATCTGCGGGGAGCGGATCGATCCGTGCCACACGAACGGCGCGACGCCGTCGAGGGGGCGCGGGGTCGACTGGAAGCCCTGGAGGGGCGTGCGGAACTGGCCCTCCCAGTCGACGAAGTCCTCGGTCCACAGGCGGTGCAGCAGGTCGTAGTTCTCGATCGTCAGCTCGATGCCGCGGCGGATGTCCTTGCCGAACCACGGGTAGACGGGGCCGGTGTTGCCGCGGCCGAGCATCAGGTCGACGCGGCCGCCTGCGAGGTGCTGGAGCATCGCGTAGTCCTCGGCGAGCTTCACGGGGTCGTTCGTGGTGATGAGGGCCATCGCGGTGGAGAGCGTGATCCTCTCGGTCTTCGCCGCGAGGTAGCCGAGCGTGGTGGTGGGGGAGGAGGACCAGAACGGCGGGTTGTGGTGCTCGCCCAGGGCGAAGACGTCGAGGCCGATCTCCTCCGCCTTCAGCGCGATCGCGAGGGTCGCCTGGATCTTCTCGGACTCGGACGGGGTCCGTCCGGTCGTGGGGTCGGTCGTGATGTCGCTGACCGTGAAGATGCCGAACTGCATCAGGCGCTCCTTCTGTCCTCCGGCCCGGTGGGGCCTGGTCCATGCGTTTGCATGTACATCCTCATTCAACCACGCGCAGCCGGATCTATTCCCGAGGATCCCCGGGCCTCCGCCGGGCTGTCGCAGGACGGCGCCGGTGCCGTGCCCGGACGTCGCCGACCCGCCCCGCTCGCCCCGCGGCCGCCCGAAACATCCCCGCAATACGCCCCGCACTAGAGTCGTGCCATGGGTGACCTCTTCGACGGATACGGGTCCCAGAAGGTCGAGCGGCCCGACACGGGCGCCACCCCCTGGGACGAGATGTTCGCCGACGTGGCGTCGACCGGAGGCCCCGACGGGGTCCGCGGCGCCTACCGCGACATCTACTCCTCGCTCGCGCGGATGACCCAGGAGGAGCTGCGCGGCCGCACCGACGCGCTCGCCTCCTCCTACCTCGCGCAGGGCGTCACCTTCGACTTCGCGGGGGAGGAGCGGCCGTTCCCCCTCGACGCCGTCCCCCGGGTGATCGAGCGCGCCGAGTGGAACGAGGTGCAGACCGGCATCAAGCAGCGCGTCCGTGCTCTCGAGGCGTTCCTCGCCGACGTCTACGGCCCGCAGAACGCCGTGGCCGACGGCGTCATCCCCGCCGGGCTGATCTCGAGCTCGAGCCACTTCCACCGGCAGGCCGCGGGCATCGTCCCCGCCAACGGCGTGCGGATCCAGGTGTCCGGGATCGACCTGATCCGCGATGAGAAGGGCGGCTGGCGGGTCCTCGAGGACAACGTCCGCGTGCCCTCCGGCGTCTCCTACGTCATCTCGAACCGCCGGGTGATGGCGCAGACGCTGCCCGAGCTGTTCGTCTCGATGCGGGTGCGCCCGGTCGGCGACTACCCGAACAAGCTGCTGCAGGCCCTCCGCGCCTCCGCCCCCGAGGGCGTCGACGACCCGACCGTGGTCGTGCTCACCCCGGGCGTCTACAACTCCGCCTACTTCGAGCACACCCTCCTCGCCCGCCTCATGGGCGTCGAGCTGGTCGAGGGCCGCGACCTGTTCTGCACGGGCGGCAAGGTGTTCATGCGCACCACCTCCGGCCCGACCCGGGTCGACGTGATCTACCGCCGCGTGGACGACGAGTTCCTCGATCCGCTGCAGTTCCGCGCCGACTCGATGCTCGGCTCACCCGGGCTGATGCTCGCGGCCCGGCTCGGGAACGTCACGATCGCCAACGCGGTCGGCAACGGCGTCGCCGACGACAAGCTCGTCTACACCTACCTGCCCGACCTCATCCGCTACTACCTCTCGGAGGAGCCGGTGATCAAGAACGTCGACACGTGGCGGCTCGAGGATCCGGGAGCGCTCGAGGAGGTGCTCGACCGTCTCGACGAGCTCGTCGTGAAGCCGGTCGACGGCTCCGGCGGCAAGGGCCTGGTCGTGGGGCCGGCCGCCTCGGCGAAGGAGCTCGCGGAGCTGCGCTCCCGCCTCCAGGCCGACCCGCGCGGCTGGATCGCGCAGCCGGTCGTGCAGCTCTCCACCATCCCCACCCTCGTCGACGACGGGATGCGTCCCCGGCACGCCGACCTGCGGCCCTTCGCCGTGAACGACGGCACCGACGTCTGGGTGCTGCCCGGCGGCCTGACCCGCGTCGCGCTCCCGGAGGGGCAGCTCGTCGTCAACTCGTCGCAGGGCGGCGGATCGAAGGACACCTGGGTGGTCGGCCTCGAGGAGGCGCGCAGCGCCGAGCCCGAGGCGCGCGACATCCAGGCGCTCGTCGCCGAGCAGGCCGCTGTCACCAGCTCCATCCCGATCGTCTACCCGCTCAACCACACGCCCGACCACTCGCCGCAGGACGCACCGAACACCGACCAGGACCAGCAGCAGCAGCAGACGCTCGCGGCGGGGGAGGACGACTGATGCTCTCCCGGATCGCCGAGTCGCTGTTCTGGATCGGCCGCTACATCGAGCGGTCCGACGGCACCGCCCGCATCCTCGACGTCCACCTCCAGCTCCTGCTCGAGGACCCGTGGATCGACGAGGACACGGCCTGCCGCTCGCTCCTGTCGGTGATGGGCTCGACCCCGCCGGACGACATGCGCGAGATCACCCGCGCCGACGTGCTGGCGATCCTCGCGATCGACCGCACGAACCCCGCCTCGATCGCCTACTCGCTCGGCGCGGCCCGCGAGAACGCCCGCCGGGCGCGCGAGATCGTCTCGACCGAGCTCTGGGAGTGCCTCAACACCACGCGCACCCGCATGCCGCGCCGCGTCTCGGGCGAGCGGGTGTCGGAGTTCTTCAGCTGGGTGCGCGAGCGCTCCGCCCTCGCCGTCGGCATCATCGAGTCGGCGACCTCGCGCGACGAGGCGTGGCAGTTCTTCACCCTCGGCCGCTCGATCGAGCGCGCCGACATGACCGCCCGCCTGCTCGCCACCCGCTCGCTGACCGAGGCGAGCGGCCCGTCCTGGACCACGATCCTCCGCTCCTGCGGCGCCTACGAGGCGTACCTGCGCACCTACCGGGGCGTGCCGAGCGCGCGGAACGCGGCCGAGTTCCTCCTCCTGGACCGGCTGTTCCCGCGCTCGATCCTCTTCTCGGTCTCGCGGGCGGAGGCGTGCATGCGCGACATCGAGCCGCGCACCGGCCGCATCGGCCACTCCGGCGACGCGCAGCGCGTCCTCGGGCGGATCCGCAGCGAGCTGGAGTTCCGGCCGATCACCGACATCCTCGAGGACCTCCCGCGGCACATGGACAGCGTTCAGGAGGCGACCTCGGCCGCGTCCGAGGCGATCCGCCAGCGGTACTTCCCCACCAACGTCATGCCGAGCTGGATCGGGGAGGCGCTGTGAGCAGGCTGCGCATCAGGCACACCACGGGCTTCACCTACGCGGGGGACGTGGTCGCGTCCTACAACGAGGCGCGGATGCTCCCCGCCTCCTCGGACGGGCAGCTGGTGCTGTTCTCGAACCTCGACATCCGGCCGGTGACCTCGGTGCACGCCTACACCGACTACTGGGGCACCCGCGTCTCGTCGTTCGACGTGCTCGACGCCCACCGCGAGCTCTCGCTGACGGCGACCTCGCTCGTCGAGATCCGGCCGAAGCAGCACCCCGACCACCCGACCGGGTGGGATCAGCTGTCCGAGCAGGTCGAGACGCGCACCGAGTACGTGGAGCAGTCGAAGCAGACCCACCGCACCGCGCCGCCGGAGGACCTCTCGGCGATGGCGCGCTCGCTCGCGGACGAGGCGGCCGGACCGTGCGAGGCCGCGCTCACGATCGCCGAGACGATCGGCCGGGCGATGACCTACCGGCAGGGCGTCACCGGCGTGCACTCCACCGCGACGGAGTCGTGGACCGCGCGCGAGGGCGTCTGCCAGGACATCACGCACATCGTCCTCGGGGCGCTGCGCTCGGTGGGCATCCCGGCGCGCTACGTCTCGGGCTACCTGCACCCCAAGCCGCACGCCGAGATCGGCGAGACCGTGGTGGGGGAGTCGCACGCCTGGGTCGAGTGGTTCTGCGGAGGAGCGTGGCGCGGCTACGACCCGACGAACCTGATCGACATCGGCGACCGCCACGTCATCGTCGGCCGGGGCCGCGACTACAACGACATCGCGCCGTTGCGCGGGGTGTTCGCCGGGCCCCGCTCGTCGAAGCTCTTCGTCCGCGTCGAGATCACCCGCGAGGCCTGAGGGCGGGTGGCGGACGCGCCCGGCGTCGGGGAGGATCCGTCGAGCGGGCTGTCCACGGATCCGCCCCGGCGCGCGGACCGGCTGACGGAGCCTAGGCGCGGGGGCGCAGCAGGGGGACACCGCCGGTCGCCGGCAGAGCCTCCGGCTCGGGGGCCGCGAGCCGGGCGGCGCGGCGCAGACGGAGGTGGAAGGCGAGTCCGATGGAGGCCGCCGCGATCCCGGAGGCGGCGCCGACCAGCATCGCCTGGCGCGGACCGTAGGCGTTCGCGACCCAGCCGATCAGCGGGGCGCCGATCGGGGTGCCGCCGACGAAGATGGCCATGTAGAGCGCCATGACCCGGCCCCGCATCTCGGGGGCGGTCGAGAGCTGCACGTAGCCGTTGGCCGAGGTCATCAGCGTCTGCGCCGCGATGCCGACGAAGGGGAGCAGGATCGCGAACGCCCAGACCGTCGGCATGACGCCGGCCAGCGCGAGCGCGACGCCGAACGCCGCGGAGGCGCCGACGATGAGCCGGAGCCTCGGGCGGTCGCGGCGAGCCGAGAGGAGCGCCCCCAGCACTGAGCCGACGGCGATCGCGGAGGAGAGCAGGCCGAACTCGCTCGCCCCCATGTCGAACTCGACCGTCGCCATCGTCGAGGCGAAGATCGGGAAGTTCAGGCCGAAGGTGCCGATCAGGAACACGATCGCGAGCACCACGAGGATGTCCGGCCGCTTCGACACGTAGCGGAACCCCTCCAGCAGGGCACCCGGGCCGCGCGTGGCCCGCGGGGCGCTGCGGAGCTGGTCGCGGTGGAGCGCGCGCAGCGAGAGCAGGACGGCGAGGAAGCTCGCGGCGTTGAGGAGGAAGACCCAGCCGGAGCCGACCGCGGCGATCAGCACGCCCGCGAGGGCCGGTCCGATCATCCGCGCCGAGTTGAAGGAGGCCGAGTTCAGCGAGACGGCGTTGGTGAGGTCGCGCTCCTCGACCAGCGCCGAGACGAACGTCTGGCGCACGGGCGCGTCGATCGCCGCGGCGAAGCCGAGCAGCAGGGCGAAGAGGTAGACCATCCAGAGCTGGACGACCCCGGTCACGACGATGAGACCCAGGCCGAGCCCGAGCGCGCCCATCGCGCCCTGGGTGGCCATCAGGAGCTTCCGCCGGTCGAAGCGGTCGGCGATGAAGCCGGAGAAGGGGACCATCACGAGCTGCGGTCCGAACTGCAGCGCCATGGTCACGCCGAGCGCCGTCGCGTCGTGGTCGGTCAGGTCGTTGATCACGATCCAGTCCTGGGCCGTGCGCTGCATCCAGGTGCCGACGTTCGAGACCATCGCGCCCGCGAACCAGATGCGGTAGTTCGGCACGGCGAGGGAGCGGAACATCGCGCTCATCGGTCGGCCACCGCGCGCAGGACCGCCGCCGCGTCGTGGAGGAGGCGCAGGTCCTCGGGAGGGAGCTCCTCGAGGCGCGCCACGAGCCAGGCGTCGCGGCTGCGGCGCACGTCGAGCACCAGTGCGGTGCCGGCCCCGGTGGGGCGGATGCGGGTGACGCGGCCGTCGGCGGGGTCGGCCAGGCGCTCCGCGAGTCCTCCGTCGACCAGGCAGCCGACCGTGCGGGTCATCGAGGGCGGGCGGACCCGCTCCGCCTCGGCCAGCTCGCCGAGGGTCTTCGCGCCCTCGCGGTGCAGGAGCGCGAGCACGCTGAACTGCGGATCGCTGAGCTCGTGCTGGGCCTTCTCCTGCCGGAGCCGCCGTCCGAGCCGGCCGACCGCTGCCCGCACCTCGCCCGCGAGGGAGGTCAGCGGGAGATCGGTCTGCGGGGACTCGATCTGAGGGGTCTCGGTCTGCAGGGTCTCGGTCGATGGCACATAGTTAGCCTAACAAAAGAACTGCCCGCTCAGGCGGAGGTCCGCGCGGTCCGCACCGCCCCGATGCTCGCGGCGACCACGAGCGCGATCCCGACGGCCTCGACGGCGCTGAGGCGCTGGCCGAGCACGAGGAAGCCCGAGAGCGCGGCCGCCCCGGGGGAGAGCGACATCAGGATCGAGAAAGTCGAGGAGCGCAGGCGCCGCAGCGCCAGCAGCTCCAGCGCGTAGGGCACCGCGGAGGAGAGCACCGCCACGGCGAGCCCGAGGAGCAGCACCGGCGGCACCACCAGGGCGGGTCCGGCGGAGGCGAGGCCGAACGGCAGCGACACGATCGCGCCGGCCGCCAGCGCCAGCGCGAGCCCGTCGATCCCCTGGAACCGCCCGCCGGTGCGGCCGGCGAAGACGATGTACGCGGCCCAGAGCACAGCGGCCCCCAGCGCGAAGCCGACGCCGACCGGGTCCAGCGCCGAGAACCCGCCCTGCGACAGGGTCACCACTCCGGCCAGCGCGAGCACCGCCCAGACCAGGCTCAGCACGCTCCTCCCGGCGATCACCGAGAGCGTCAGCGGCCCGAGCACCTCGAGGGTGACGGCGGCGCCCTGCGGGATCCGGGCGATGGCCTCGTAGTAGCAGGCGTTCATCCCGCCGAGGGCGAGACCGTAGGCGGCGACAGTGGCCCAGTCGCTCCGGCTGTGGCCGCGCAGCCGCGGACGGCAGACCAGGAGCAGCACGACGGCCGAGAACACCAGCCGGAGCGTGACGGTGCCGATCGGCCCCGCGGCGGGGAAGAGCAGCACAGCGAAGGAGGCGCCCAGCTGCACGCTCGCGACCGACCCGAGCACCAGGCCGATCGAGCCCGCGCTCGCCGGGCGCCGCTCCGGAGCGGCCGCTGCGCTCAGCTGGAGCGCCGCTGCGTCTGGACGGGCGGGACGTTGTAGCCGAGCAGGCCGACGCCGGTCGCGTCCCAGCGCAGCGTGGTCAGCGAGACGTTGTCGACCACGGGGAAGGTGTGCCGGTAGGTCTCGGGGTTGATGCCGAGGTAGGCGCACAGCAGGAGGCGGATGAGCGTGCCGTGCGCGACGACGAGCACGCGGCCGTCGGGGTGCTCGCGGTGGATGCGGGCGAGCGAGGTGTTGGCGCGGGCGACGGCGTCGAGGCCGGACTCGCCGCCGGGCATCGGCTGGATGGCCGGAGCGGCGACCCACGCGTGGTACTCGTCCGGGAAGCGCTTCTCCATCTCGTCGGTGGTCAGCCCCTCGCCCCGGCCGAAGTCGACCTCGACCAGCGCCGGGTCGGGCTGCAGCTCGAGGTGGGCCGCCCGCGCGGCGGGCACGGCGGTGCGCACGGCCCGGACCAGGGTGGAGGAGTACACCGCCTCGAGGTCGGCGTCGACGGCCCAGGCGGCCAGAGTCGCCGCCTGGTCCTGGCCCCGGGGGGTCAGCGCGATGTCGGAGGAGCCCGCGAAGCGGTTCTCGGAGTGCCAGACAGTCTCTCCGTGCCGGGCGAGGATCAGGGTCGTCACCCCCTGAGCCTACCGACCGCGCGGGCCCGCGGGCCCCGCGCTCAGGCGGCGGGGACGCCGTAGTGCGCGTCGACCATCACCGGGAGGTGGTCCGAGACGCCCTGGGGCAGCGTGGAGACCCGCTCGATCCGCACGGAGTCGCTGATCGCGAAGTCGAAGTGGCCGCTGAAGTAGCGGTAGCGCGCGTAGGTGGGGGAGTCGCTCCGCGAGACCAGGTAGCCGTTCCGGGTCATCCGGCGGTCGAGTCCGCGGAAGAACCACGGGTAGTTGTAGTCGCCGACCATCAGGGAGGGGGTGTCCGGCGCGTACTCGCGCAGCCGGTTGAGCGCCTCGTCGATCTGCTTGCGGCGCAGGGCGTTGCCGGCCGAGAGCGGGGCGGCGTGGAAGGAGGAGACGGCGATCGATCCGCCGTCGCGGTCGTCGAGGCGGACGGCCAGCAGGCGCTCGTGAGCGGGGGACATCACGCGGTCGTGCATGGACTTGCTGAGCTCGAACGCGGCGCTGCCGGAGAGCTCGAAGCGGTCCTGCGAGTAGTAGACGGCCAGGCCCAGGCGGTTGCGGGCCGTGACGGACGCGAGCCGGAGCGAGCCCACCTCCTGCGGCAGCTTCGTGGTGTCGCACTCCTGCAGGCACAGGACGTCGATGTCGTGGCGGGCGGCGAGGGGGGCGATCTCGGCGTGCGCTCGGTGCTCCCGGAGGTTGTAGGAGATCACGCGGAGGGCGCGTTCGGTCGGCTGCATTTCGCCAGTGTAGGGCGCGCCGACCGAGCGCCGGCCGACCCTCCGGCGAACACGGAGGGACCTCCTCGGAACGCGGTCGGAACGTTCGCCGACCGGCCGGGGAGGTCCCTCGCGGAGCCGTGTCAGTGCTGCTCGGTGCCCGAGGCGTCGGTCTCGGCATCGGTGCCGTGGACGCCGTCGGTGGGGCCCCAGTCGGGCAGCGGGGGGTTCTGCTCCTCGCCGTCGGCGCCGACGCCGTCGGCCAGGGGGGAGGCCGCGCCGCCGACCTCGTCGAGGCCCGCGGAGGTGCCGGTCTCGGTGGCGGGGTCGGGCGTGCGGGCGCCGTCGGTCGTGTCGGTGCCGTCGGTCGTGTCGGCGGGGGTGGGCTCGATGTCGTAGTCGGAGCTGCTCATGCCCCGACGCTACGACTCCGCCGCCCGCGGGGGCACCCCCTTGCGCTCCCGCGAACGACGGAGGCCCCCCGCACCGGGAAGGTGCGAGGGGCCTCCGAAGGGGGAGTGCTCAGCGTCCGTAGGCGGAGGCGGCGGGGCAGTCGAACGGGTCGCCGCCGGCCGACAGGCCGACCTTGTTGAGGTAGCGGACGACGATCGCGTACGACTCCATCAGCGAGGTCTCGGTGTAGGGGATCTGGTGGGTGGTGCAGTACTCCTTGGCGATGACCTGCGCACGGCGCAGCGCCGGGCGGGGCATGTTCGGGAAGAGGTGGTGCTCCACCTGGTAGTTGAGTCCGCCCATGTAGAGGTCGGTGAACCAGGTGCTGCGGATGCTGCGCGAGGTGAGGACCTGGCGGCGGAGGAAGTCGACGCGCGCCTCCTTCGGCAGCAGCGGCATGCCCTTGTGGTTCGGCGCGAACGAGGCGCCCATGTAGAGGCCGAAGACGCCCAGCTGCACGCCGACGAAGGCGAACGCCATGCCGAGGGGGAGGGCCCAGAAGATGACGGCGAGGTAGAGGCCGACGCGGGTGACGAGCATGGTGATCTCGACCCAGCGCTTGTCGACCTTGCCCTTGCCGAACACGGTGCGGAAGCCGTGCAGGTGCAGGTTGAGGCCCTCGAGCAGCAGGAGCGGGAAGAACGCGTAGCCCTGGCGGCGGGTGAGCCAGGCGTAGAGGCCGCGCGAGCGGGCCGCGTCCTCGGCGGTGAAGGAGACGACGTCGCGCTCGATGTCCGGGTCCTTGCCCAGCACGTTCGGGTTCGCGTGGTGGCGGCTGTGCTTGGTCATCCACCAGGAGTAGCTGATGCCGACGAAGAGGTTCGCGAGGGTGCGGCCGGCGACGTCGTTGGCCTTGCCGGACTCGAACACCTGGCGGTGCGAGGCCTCATGGGCGAGGAAGGCGAACTGCGTCAGCACGATGCCGAGGGCGGCGGCGAGCAGGAGCTGGAACCAGGAGTCGCCCAGCAGGACGAAGCCGGTGACGATGCCGCCGAGCGCGAGGACCAGCGCGCCGAACATCGTGTAGTAGAAGCCGGTACGGCGGCGGAGGAGCCCCGCGTCGCGGACCGTGCTGAGGAGACCGGAGTACTCGGTCGTCGGGTTGACGCGGCCGTCGGCGCGGGGACGGGTGCGGACGACGCGGGGGGCGCCTCCGGTGACGGACGTGGTGGTGGGGGTGCTCATCGGCGCCTCGCTCTTCGTGGTGACCGTCGGCGTCGACGGTCTCTCGGCGAGCGATCCCGACGGGGGCGGTCCGCTCATGGTTCACCGCGTCGGTAGGGGCCGGACGCGGCATCAGGGCGACCGGGGTCAAGGGCAACCTGGTGTGAACACTACGGGGACGGCGGCGGCACCGCACCATGGCGATTGCCAGCCTTCGCTCCGCGCGTGTCGGGAAGGGGAGTGCGCCTCCGGCAGGACCGCCGGAGGCGCACGGGCTCAGGAGCCGATCGAGTCCTGCGGGCGGCCGGACTTGAGCGCGGCGAGGCGCGCCTCCACCTCGGTCATCTCACCGAGGTCCTCGAGCGACTCGAACTGCGCGTCCAGGCTCGAGGAGGCGAGCTCCTCCGCGCCGCGGACGCGCGCCTCCTCGCGGCGGATCTTCTGCTCGAAGCGGCTCACCTCGCTCGTCGGGTCCATCAGGTCGATGCTCTTCACGGCGTCCTGGACCTGGCTCTGCGCCTCGACGGTCTTCGAGCGCGCGATCAGCTCGTCGCGCTTGCTCGAGAGCTGCTGCAGCTTCTCGCGCATCTGGTTCAGGCCCGACTTGAGCTTCTCGACGACCTCGGTCTGCGAGGCGATGGTCGGCTCGGCGTCCTTCGCCTCCTTCTCGGACTGGATCTGGCGCTGCAGAGCGACCTTGGCCAGCGCGTCGAACTTGTCGGCGTCGCCGGCGCTCCCGCCGGTGCGCAGCTCGTCGGCCTTGCGGCTCGCGGCGAGGGCCTTGCCGCCCCACTCCTGGGCGTTCTGCACGTCCTCGCGGTAGTCGTCCTCGAGCAGGCGCAGGTTGCCGATCGTGGTGGCGATCGCCGCCTCGGCGTCGCGGATGCTGTCGGTGTAGTCGCGGACCATCTGGTCGAGCATCTTCTGCGGGTCCTCGGCCTGGTCGAGGAGCGCGTTGATGTTGGCCTTCGCGAGCTGCGCGATGCGGCCGAAGATCGACTGTCTCTGAGCCATGGGTGTCTCTCCTTGCGTCGTGGGTGGTGCCGGATGTCGGAGGTGGTGCCGGAGTCGTGGGGGAGGTGGTGGTCGTCGGTCCTGCGCGGATGCCCGGGGGCGCTCAGAAGCGCCCGCCGCCGCCGCGGCGTCCGCCTCCGCCGCTGCTGCGCCCGCCGCCGAAGCCGCCGCCGCCGGAGCGCCGGGACGAGCCGCCTCCGCCGAAGCCGCCGCTGAACCCGCCTCCGCCGAAGCCGCCCGAGCGGTAGCCGCTGCGGCGTCCGCCTCCCAGGAGCGACTCGACCAGGATCCCGCCGAGGAACGCGCCGGTGGTGTCGCCACCGTAGGGGCTGCCGACGGCGTTCGGGGCGGAATAGGCGCCGGCGTCGGCCCGCGCCCGCTCGAGCGCCTGCTGGGCGAGCTGCGAGGCGCGCTGGGCGGAGGCGAGAGCCTCGCGGGGGTCGGTGGCGGCGATGCGCTCGGCGTACTCGGCCGAGCGGGCGGCCTCGGCGACGCGGGTGCGCGCCTCCGAGCCGACCGCGCCGCGGCGGGCCGCGATGAAGTCCTCGGCGGCCGAGACGCGGCTGCGGGCGGAGGTGAGCTCGGCGCCGAGGGCGGCCCGCTCGCGCTCGCGCTGGGCCTGCGCGTCGCGGAACCCGCCGACGGCGGCGTCGATCGTGGCGTCGGCGGCGGTGAGCGCCTCGAGCAGGGCGAGCGGGTCGTTCGGCCGCACGGAGGCGGCGCGCTCGACGTCGTCGAGGGCGGCCTCGGTCGAGGCGACCGCCGCGGCGACGTTCTGCGCCTGGGCGGCGGACTCCGCGTCCGGGGAGGCGGCGAGCGCTCGTCCCTGCGTCACGTCGGCGCGGATCTCGGCGATGCGGCCGGCGAGCGACGCCTCCGCCTTCTGCAGCTCGTCGCCCCTCGTCGCCACCGCGTCGACGAGCCCGGAGGCCTGCTCGGCGGCCTGCTGCCCGGCGCGCAGCAGCACGGCGGCGCGGCCGGAGTCGCCGGCCTGCAGCGCCTGCTGGGCGCCGGCGAGCTGGTCGCGGGTGAAGCGGAGGCGGTCCTCGGCCTGGTCGGCGTCGTCGCCCACGTCGTCGATCGCGGTCGGCGCGTAGCGGGAGGCGAGCTCGGCGAGGCGGGCGCGGGCCGAGGGGAGGCGGTCGCCGACCTCGGCGGCGCGGGCCGTGAGCGCGGCGGCGACCTGCGGCGCGTTCTTCTCGAGGTCGCGCAGCTCCTCGAACGCACTCGCGCGCTCGTCGAGCGTCTGCTCGGCGTCGGCGCAGAGCTGGAGGATGCGCTGGTAGCCGTCGCGGCGCTCCTGATCGGTCTCCGGCTCGGCGTCGTCGAGGCGCTGCTGCAGGGTGAAGGCCTCGCCGAGCAGGTGCTTCGCGGTGACGAGCGCCTCGCGGAACGCGCCGGTCGCGTCGGCGCCGAACTGCGCCTCCGCGAAGCCGACCTCCTGCTCGCTGGTGCGGACGGCGTCGTCGGCGTGGACGAGGGCCGATCCGGCACGGGTGGCGAGCTCGTCGATCGAGGCCTCCACCGCCTCCTGGGCGCGGCGCTTCCGCGCGCGGCGGACGAGCAGCAGCACCACGAGGCCGATCACGACGAGCACCGCGAGCACGCCGAGCGCGATCAGCAGCCCCGAGCCGAGGGACTCGCCGGCGCTGGGCGCGTCGAGGCGCTGCCCGATCCCGTCGGCGGCGGCCACCGCGGCTCCGGCCCAGTCGCCGTCGGCGAGCCTCGGCTCGATGTCGTCGGACTGGAGCGAGGAGACCTGCGCGTCGTCGAGGGCGAAGCCCTGCGCGACCGACACCTGGTACTGGCGGGCGTCGACCGCGACGGCCAGGAGGACGTCGTCGGTGCCCAGTCCGTTGCGGGTCGCGGTCTCGTCCGCCCACGCGGCGCGGTCGGACGGATCCGTGAAGGAGTCGACGAAGGCGACGAACAGCTGCACGCGGTGCTGGTCGTAGAGGGCCCGCGAGGCCTGCTCGATCTCGGCGGTCTCTCCGGAGCTCAGCACCCCGACCGAGTCGAGGACGGTGGAGGAGGAGAAGGAGACGGGCGATTCGGCCGTCGCCGCGGTCGCGGGGACCAGCGCGAGGACCGCGGCGATCAGGAGGGCCGCGAGCACCGGCAGCAGCCGGGAGCTCACGGGGTGGTGGGGTCTCGCCGGCATCGCGCACACTCCTTCGTCGTCGCCTCCCGAGTGTAGACAGCCCGGATGTCCGAGCAGGAGTCGGGAGGCGGCAGGCCGTCGACCGCGTGCCCGGGGCGCGGGGGATGGGAGAACGCCGGGAGGAGGAATGACCGTGCTCCGCTCGCGGTTGCCGCCCGGAGTGCGCCGCAGGTGCACGTGCCTCCCCCCCTCAGGGCAGCCCCTGAGACAGCTCCGTAGAAAGGCGATCCCGTGGATCCGTTCTCCCCCCTCACCGCCGGCGACCTCGACCTCCCCAACCGCATCGTCCTGGCACCGATGACGCGACTGCGCTCCGACGAGAAGGGCGTGCCCGGCGCGATCGTCGCCGAGTACTACGCCCAGCGCGCGAGCATGGGCCTGCTGATCAGCGAGGGCGTCTTCCCCAGCGCCGAGTCCAAGGGCTACGCCGGGCAGCCCGGCATCGAGACCGACGCGCAGGCCGCGGGCTGGCGCGCCGTCGCCGACGCCGTGCACGCCGCGGGCGGGCGC
Source organism: Rathayibacter sp. AY1E2 (assembly GCF_002932325.1). Taxonomy (NCBI): domain Bacteria; kingdom Bacillati; phylum Actinomycetota; class Actinomycetes; order Micrococcales; family Microbacteriaceae; genus Rathayibacter; species Rathayibacter sp. AY1E2. Next base: position 15,998 of record NZ_PSVO01000004.1, on the reverse strand, counting down.
ATCGTCATGCAGCTGATGAACGCGGGCCGCGTCTCGCACACCGAGATCACCGGCACCGACCGCATCGTCGCCCCGAGCGCCGTCGCCATCGACGGAGAGGTGCACACCCCCTCCGGCAAGAAGCCCTTCCCGGTGCCGCACGCGCTGACCACCGAGGAGCTGGCGACCGTCCGCGACGAGTTCGTCGCCGCCGCCCGCCGCGCGATCGACGCCGGCTTCGACGGAGTCGAGGTGCACGGCGCCAACGGCTACCTGCTGCACGAGTTCCTCTCGCCCGTCTCCAACGTGCGCACCGACCAGTACGGCGGGACCCCGGCCGAGCGCGCCGCGTTCCCGCTCGAGGTCACCCGCGCGATCGTCGACGAGGTCGGAGCGGGCCGCGTCGGCATCCGCCTCTCGCCGGCCCACAACATCCAGGACGTCGTCGAGACCGACGGCGACGACGTGCGCGCCACCTACGAGGCCGTCGTCGACGGGCTCGCCCCGCTCGGCCTGGCCTACCTCAGCGTCCTGCACGCCGAGCCCGCCGGCGAGCTGGTCCAGGACCTCCGCTCGCGCTTCGACGGCGTCTTCATCGCCAACAGCGGCTTCGGCTCGCCGACCAGCCGCGAGGAGGCGACCGAGCTGATCAGCGAGGGCCACGCCGACGCCGTGGCCGTCGGCCGCCCGGCGATCGCCAACCCCGACCTGGTCGAGCGCTGGCAGGGCGGGCACCCCGAGAACGAGGTCGTCCAGGAGACGGTCTACGGCGGAGGAGCCGAGGGCTACACCGACTACGAGCCCCTCTCGGCGTAGTCGCGACTCACGCGGAAGGCCCGCTCCCTCGAGGGGGAGCGGGCCTTCCGCGTACCGGGGGATCAGCTCTCGCTGCCCCGGCTCTTCAGCTCGGACTCGATGCGGGCGTCCTGCTCGGGCGAGAGCTCGTGGTCCTCGTCCTCCGGGCCGGCCGTCTCGCCGACGCGGCCCTCGCCGAGGGCGTGGATCGAGGTGATCTCGTCCTCGAGCGCGGCGTCGCGGTCGTGCTCGCTCACGAGCCGGTCTCGATCTCCCCGGCGGAGACGGCCTCGGCGTACTTGCGGAGGTCCGGGCCGGGCTCGAAGTCGATGAAGCGGTCCTTGAGGCGCGCGTTCAGCTCGGCGAACACGTCCTCCCAGGGCTCGCCCTTCTTGCTCGTCGCGAGGTCGAGCACCGCCTCGCGGAGGACCCTGTCCGAGTCCTCGAGGATCTTGTCGCGGGCTTCGTCGTTCCAGCGGATGTCCTGTGCGTCCATGCTCCGACCGTAGGCGCGGGGCCGGGACGCCCCAAGGACTTGCGGGCGGGGGGCGGGAGGCGTAGGAGCCCCCGCCGCTCCGCGCTCAGGAGAGCGCCGGCAGCACCTCGCGCTCGAACAGCTCGATGCCGGACCGGTCGTAGGCGGCGTCCGGGAAGTAGAGGATGCCGTAGTCCATCCCGCGCGACTGCATGCCGGCGAGCCGGTCGACGATCTGCGCGGGAGTGCCGACCGCGAGCGCGTCGGGGCTGCGGTACTCGGCGACGAAGGACGCCGCTCCCTCCGCGCCGAGGTACGGGATCACGCGCTCCTCGAGACGCTGCAGCGCCGCCTCGACCTCCGCCTCCGTCTCGCCGATCACGACGTTGTAGTTCGAGCTCCGGGTGATCGCCGAGAAGTCGGTGCCCAGGCGCTCGCAGTGCCCGCGGAGGACCGAGCTCTTGTGGTCGAACGCCTCCGGGGTCCCGGCGAAGTTCGTGTACTGCGCGTACTGGGCCGCGATCCGCAGCGTGACCTTCTCGCCGCCGCCGGCAACCCACAGCGGGATGCCGCCCTCCTGCAGGGGCAGCGGCCGGTTCTGCGCGCCGTCCACCTGGTGGTAGCGGCCGTCGAGGGTCGCGGACCCGGTCGTCCAGGCCTGCTGCAGGATCTGCACGCCTTCGTCGAGCCGGCCCAGCCGCTCGGCGATCGGCGGGAAGCCGTAGCCGTACGCGCGCCACTCGTGCTCGTACCAGCCGCCGCCGATGCCCATCTCGACCCTCCCGCCCGAGACGATGTCGACGGTCGTCGCGACCTTGGCGAGGTAGGCGGGGTTCCGGTAGCCCATGCAGGTGCACATCTGGCCCAGCCGCACGCGCGACGTGGTGGCGCCGAACGCGCTCATCAGCGACCACGCCTCGTGCGTCGCCTCCTCCGTCACCTGCGGGACGGTGTGGAAGTGGTCGTAGACCCAGATCGACTCCCAGGCGCCGTCGTCGGCGTGCCGGGCGAGGTCGCTCATGGTGCGCCACTGGTCGGCGGCCGGGACGCCGACGAGGTCGTGGCGCCAGCCCTGGGGGATGAAGAGTCCGAATCGCATGCCGCCGACCCTAGGGCGGCCCGGCCCCCGAGGTCGAGGGGGTCGCGGTGCTCGCGTACGCTTCCGACCGATGCTGACCTTCACAGAGGATCTCGGACTCTCCGTCCTCGCGCTGATGATCCTCGCCGCCTTCGCGGCCGGCTGGATCGACGCGGTCGTGGGCGGCGGCGGACTCCTCCAGCTCCCCGCCCTGCTCCTCGTGCCGGGGATCTCGCCTGTGCAGGCGCTCGCCACGAACAAGCTGGCCTCGATCTTCGGCACGACCACCAGCGCGATCACCTACTACCGGCGCGCGAAGCCCGATCTGCGCACCGCACTGCCGATGGCGGCGGTCGCCCTCGCGGGCAGCTACGGAGGCGCGACGCTCGCCGGCCTCCTCCCGGCCGCGGTGTTCAAGCCGATCATCGTCGTCGCGCTGATCGTGGTCGCCGTCGTGACGATCGCCCGCCCGGCACTGGGCAGCGTCACGGTGCTCAAGCACGCGGGCCGGCGCCACCTCGTCACCGCGGCCGTGCTGGGACTCCTGATCGGCTTCTACGACGGCCTGATCGGACCGGGCACCGGCACCTTCCTGATCATCGCCCTGATCACCGCGCTGGGCTACGACTTCCTGCTCGCCAGCGCCAAGGCGAAGATCGTCAACGTCGCGACCAACCTCGGCGCCCTGCTCTACTTCGTGCCGGGCGGGCACGTGATCTGGCTGCTGGGCCTCCTGATGGGCGCCGCCAACGTGGCGGGCGCGTACCTCGGCTCGCGGATGGCCGTCGCTCGTGGCAGCCGCTTCATCCGGGTCGCGTTCCTCGTCGTGGTCGGCGCCCTCATCCTCAAGGTCGGCTCCGACGTCTGGACCGAGAACCTGGCGCCGCTGCTGCGCTAGCGCGGGCTGCGGGACCGAGCCGCGGAACGAGGACGGGACCCCCTGCCGCGGCAGACGGTCCCGTCCTCGTTCCGATCGCTCGCGCTCCGGCGCTCGGCTTCGCCTGGCTCAGCCGAAGGGGATAGAGCCGACCAGCACGCCGACGGCGAGCATGACCAGCGAGACGACGACCGCTCGCCACAGCACCTTGCGGTGGTGGTCGCCGAGGTTCACCGCGGCGAGGGAGACGAGCAGGAGGATCGCCGGGACCAGCGGGCTCTGGAGGTGCACCGGCTGCCCGGTGATCGAGGCGCGCGCCATCTCGACCGGCGAGATGCCGTAGTTCGCCGCGCTCTCGGAGAGCACGGGGAGGATGCCGTAGTAGAACGCGTCGTTCGACATGAAGAAGGTCATCGGGATGCTGAGCACGCCGGTGATCACGGCGAGGAACGGGCCGAGCGCCGGCGGGATCACCGCGACGACCCACTCCGCCATGGCGTCGACCATGCCGGTGCCGTTGAGGACGCCGATCAGCACGCCGGCCGCCAGCACCATCGACACGACGCCCACGATGCTCGGCGCGTGCTTGACGATCTCGGCCGCCTGGTCCTTCATCTTCGGGAAGTTGATCAGCAGGGCGACCGCGGAGCCGACCATGAACACGTAGGGCAGCGGCAGGATGTCGGCGACCAGCAGCGTCATCACCGCGAGGGTCAGGACCAGGTTCACCCAGATCAGCTTCGGGCGCAGCGTCTCGCGCTCCGGGTCGAGCATCGTGTCGGCCATCGCGGTGTCGGCGTCGTCGGCCTGCACGCGGGCGGCGACCGCCACCTGGGCTCCGCGCAGGGCCTGGGGACCGCGGAGGAAGGAGAAGCGCTCCCGGGCGACGGTGCGGATGCCCCCGGTCAGGGCCGCGAGGCCGCCGGTGCGGGCGCCGCCCGAGCGGGAGGAGGAGCCGCGGCCGGCGCCGACGAGCTCCTGCTCGAGCATCGGCTCGGCCAGCGCGAGCGAGCCGAGGCGGCGGCGCTCGCCGAGCCCGAGGAACCAGGCGAAGACGAGAGTGACGGCCAGGCCCACCGCGAGCGACGGGAGCATCGGCACGAAGATCTCGCTCGGCGAGACCTGGAGGGCCGCGGCGGCGCGCACCGTCGGTCCACCCCAGGGGACGATGTTGAGCGTGCCGTTGGCCAGGCCCGCGACGCAGGTCAGCACGACCGGGTTCATCCCCAGGCGCAGGTAGATCGGGAGCATCGCGGCGGTGGTGACGATGAAGGTGGTCGAGCCGTCGCCGTCGAGCGAGACCGCACCCGCGAGCAGCGCCGTGCCGAGCACGACCTTCGCCGGGTCGTCGCCGAGCGCGCGGACGATGAAGCGGATCAGCGGGTCGAAGAGCCCGACGTCGATCATGATCCCGAAGTACATGATCGCGAACATCAGCAGCGCGGCCGTGGGCGCGAGGCTGCCGATCGCCTCGAGGACCATGTCGCCGATGCCGAGGCCGGCGCCCGCGAAGAGGCCGAAGATCGTCGGCACGACGATCAGGGCGACCATCGGCGTCAGCCGCTTGGTCATGATCAGGGCCATGAAGGCCAGGATCATGGTGAAACCGAGTACTACCAACACAGCTGACTCCTTCGTCCAGTGCCTCCGCCCGCGCTCGGCGGGAGAGCCGGCCGGGAGATGGTGGAAACCCTAGGCAGCTCCGCGTCCGGCGCCGGGGTATCGCTCATTACGGCGACATCTGCGCATAGTGTGGCTTCTGCGCATTCTGCGCACGACGACGGCGAGGAGGCCCCGATGCGCTTCGCGACCCACGTCCTGGTCCTGCAGCTCGCCACGGTGTCGGCCGCCGTGCTGGTCTGCGCGGGGCTCGTCACCGCGCTCAGCATCCAGCAGCTGCGCGGCGAGGCGGAGGGCACGGCGCTCGCCATCGCCCGCACCGTCGCCGAGGACCCCGACGTGCGCGACGCGGTCGCCGCGTCCTCCGCCGTGCCCGGCGCTCCCGCCGCCTCAGAGCTGCGCGGCGGACCGCTCGAGGACGTCGCCGCCGCCGTCGAGCAGCGCACCGGCGCGCTCTTCGTCGTGATCACCGACGACCAGGGCATCCGCCTCGCCCACCCCGACGAGGACCGCCTCGGCGAGCGGGTCTCGACCAGCCCCGACGAGGCGCTCGCCGGGCGCGAGAGCGTCTCGTGGGGCACCGGCACGCTCGGCGAGTCGGCACGGGCGAAGGTCCCGGTCTTCGCCGCGGGGGAGCAGCGGGTCGTCGGCGAGGTCAGCATCGGCTTCGCGCGCTCCAGCGTCTTCACCGACCTGCCGACCGCGCTGCTCGGCGTCCTCGCCGCGGCGCTCGCCGGGCTGGTGCTCGCCGCCGTCGCCTCCGTCTTCATCCGCCGCCGCCTGCTGCGCCTGACGCTCGGCCTCGCCCCGGAGGAGCTCACCTCGCTCGTGCAGGACCAGGCCGCCGTGCTCGACGGGGTCGACGAGGGCGTGCTCGCGCTCGACCGCGACGGGCGCGTCGGCGTCTGCAATGCGCGGGCCGCCGCGATCCTCGGCTCCGACGACCCGACCGGGCGGGCGCTGCACGGGCGGCCGCTCGCGGAGCTCGACCTGCCCGTTCCGCTGGCCGACGCGATCGGCGCCGCGCTGCACTCCGTCGAGCCGCCCCGCCCCGGAGGCGAGGAGGGCTTCGTCGTCCGCTCCCGCATCGTCTACGTCGACATCCGCCGGGTGACCCGCGGCGACCGCGACCTGGGCGTGGTGGTGGTGCTGCGCGACCGCACCGACCTCGCCGCGCTGAGCCGGCGCCTCGACGCGGTCGGCGCGATGACCAACGCGCTCCGGGTGCAGCGGCACGAGTTCGCCAACCGCCTGCACGTGGTCGCGGGCCTGCTGGATGCGGGGCGGACCGCGTCGGCGCGCGACTACCTCGACGAGGTGCTGACCCGCGGCCCGCTCAAGTACCCGGTGCAGCACGCCGACCGGCTGCAGGAGCCGTACCTCCAGGCGCTCGTCGGGGCGAAGGGGATCGAGGCGGCCGAGCGCGGCGTGCTGCTGACGCTCGGCGAGGAGACGCTGGTGCGCGGCACCGTCGTCGAGCCGGAGGACGTCGCCACGGTGGTCGGGAACCTGGTGGACAACGCGGTGCGCGCGGCGGTCGAGGGGCGGCGCGACGTGCGCTTCGTCGAGGTCGAGCTGCTCGACGACGGCGACGCGCTCTTCGTGACGGTCGCCGACTCGGGCGACGGAGTGCTCGATCCGGACTCGCTGTTCGACCGGGCCGGCGCGGGCGACCCCGTCGAGGACGACGGTCGCGTGCACGGCCGGGGCTTCGGCCTGCCGCTGTGCCGCGAGGTGGCCGCCCGGCGCGGCGGCGAGGTCTGGCTGGCGGACGCCGGCGGAGCGGAGTCGGGGGCCGTGCTGTGCGCGCGCCTCCCCGGAGCGGTGCGGCCGCCGGAGCAGGACGGGGACCGGTCATGAGCGCGGACACGGCGCGGGAGCGCACGGTGCTGGTGGTGGACGACGACTTCCGGGTCGCCCAGCTGCACGCGGACCTGGTCGAGGCGCGGCAGGGGCTGACGGCCCTTCCTCCGGTGCACACGGCGCGCGCGGCGCGGGCGGCCGTCGCCGAGTACGCGCCCGATCTGCTGCTGCTCGACGTGCACCTGCCGGACCAGAGCGGGATCGCGCTGCTCCGCGAGCTCGACACCGACGCGTTCGTCGTCAGCGCCGCCTCCGACGGGGCGACGGTGCGGCGCGCGCTGCACGCGGGAGCGCTCGGGTACCTCATCAAGCCGTTCGAGGCGCGCCTGCTCGGCGAGCGCCTCGACGCGTACGTGCGGTTCCGGAACGTGCTGCGGGAGGACCGCGCGGCCGATCAGGAGGCGGTGGAGCGGGCGCTGCGCATCCTGCACTCGGGCGACGCGACCGCCGCGCAGCCCTCGCGCTCGGCGACCGAGCAGCTCGTCCTGGCGCGGCTGGCCGAGTCGGGCGCCGAGCTGTCGGCCCTCGAGGTGGCAGAGCGCGCCGGCATCTCGCGCGCCACCGCCCAGCGCTACCTCTCGGGTCTCGCGGGCCGCGGCCTCGTCGAGATGACCCTCAGCTACGGCACCACCGGCCGCCCGGAGCACCGCTACCGCGCCCGCTGACCCTCCGCGAGCGGAGTCCGCGCTCGAGCCGGCGGGACGTTCTCGGCGGTCGGGATCCGCTCTCGGGGACCTGAGCGCCTAGGGGAGCTGACTGCGGAGCACCGGCGTGCGGTGCTCGGTCGAGCCGAACGGGGGATCCGCGTGTCAGCGGATCCTCCTAGGCGGTCGGGACCCGCTCTCGGGAACCCGACCGCCCGTGGGAGCCGACTGCGGTGCGCCGCCCTGCGGCGCACGAGACGGCCCGTCGAACGAGCGATCCGCGTGTCAGCGGATCGTTCTAGGCGGTCGGGACCCGCTCTCGGGAAACCGACCGCCTAGGAGAGCCGACTGCGGTGCGCCGCCCCGCGGCGCACCGCAGTCGGCTCAGTGCGTCGCGTCGACGTCCGCGCCCGCGGCCTCGGCCACGCGGCGGCGCTCGGCGGCCTCGGCGGCCATGCGGCGGCCCTTGGGGCTGACGAGGGAGGCGATCACCGTGATCACGAGGACGCCGATGATGACCGAGAGCGACAGTCCGGTGCCGATCTCGAAGACCTCCACGTGCTCGCCGTTGTTGATGAACGGCAGGTTGTTCTCGTGGAGCGCGTGCAGGATCAGCTTCACGCCGATGAAGGCGAGGATCGCGGCGAGGCCGATGCTGAGGTAGACGAGGCGGTCGAGCAGGCCGTCGATGAGGAAGTACAGCTGGCGCAGGCCCAGCAGCGAGAACGCGGTCGCCGTGAAGACGAGGTACACGTCGCTGGTGAGGCCGAAGATCGCCGGCACGCTGTCGAGGGCGAACAGGATGTCCGTTCCGCCGATCGCCGCCATGACGAGGATCATCGGCGTGAGGACCTTCTTGCCGTCGATGTGCGTGTAGAACTTGTCGCCGTCGTACTGGTCGCTCGTCTTGAAGATCCGCTTGGCCAGGCGCACCATCACGTTGTCGCTGGAGTGGTCGTCGCCCGGCTTGACCAGGTTGAACGCGGTCAGCAGCAGGATCAGGCCGAAGATGTAGAAGACCCAGGCGAACGAGTTGATCAGTGCGGCGCCGAGGAAGATGAAGCCGGTGCGGGCGATCAGCGCGAAGACGATGCCGAAGAGGAGCACCTTCTGCTGGTCGGCGCGGGGCACCTTGAAGCTCGCCATGATGATGAGGAAGACGAACAGGTTGTCGACCGAGAGGGCCTTCTCGGTGATGTACCCCGCGAAGTACTCCGATCCGGGCGTCGCTCCGCCGAAGACGAGGACGCCGAGCCCGAAGAGCACGGCGATGCCGACGTAGAGCGCCGACCAGATCGACGACTCCTTCAGCGTGGGCTCGTGGGCCTTCCGGACGTGGAAGAAGAAGTCGAAGAGCAGGAGCAGGACGATGAAGACGATCGTCAGGGTCCAGATCAGGGGCGATACGGTCATGAAGGGGCTGGCCTCGCTCGTGAAGGGGGGGTCGGGGGACGGTCGCGGGGGTCGCTCGTCAAGGGAAAAGGTAGCGAGGCGCCGTGACGAGCAGGGTGCCCGCCGATGGATCGTGAGTATCTTCTCAGTTCTCCGCGCGTCCCTCGCGCCCAGCGGCCGGAGCGCCACACTGGTCACCATGACCGGCGCCGCTGTCGACAGGACCTTCCAGGACGCCTCCGGCGTCGTCATCCACTACCGCTGGTGGCCGCACCCCTCGCCCCGCGCGATCGTGCAGCTGGCCCACGGGGTCGGCGAGCACTCGGGGCGCTACGTCGAGCTGGCGGAGGCGCTGGTCGCCGCCGGGTACGCGGTCGCGGCGGACGACCACCGAGGGCACGGCCGGACCGGCCTCGAGCAGCACGGCGGCGACTCCTCTCGGCTCGGACTGCTGGGGCCGGGCGGCCTGCGCGCGACCGAGGCGGCGATCCTCCGGCTGACGGAGCTGCTCGCGGAGGAGAGCCCGGGAGTGCCGATCGTGCTGCTCGGCCACTCCTGGGGGTCGCTCATGGCGCAGCGGATCGTCGACCACCACTCCGGCGCCTACGCCGCGCTCGTGCTGAGCGGCACGGCCTACCGCCTCCCGGGGCACATGAACGCGGGCGACCTGGCGAAGCGGCACCGCGTCGCCGGCGGCCTCGGCCTCGAGTGGCTCTCCCGCGACCCGGAGGTCTGGCAGCGGTTCCACGACGACCCCCTCACCTTCACCACGCCGCTCGCGAAGCGGATCGGGCTGGTCGAGACCCTGCGGCTGGTCGGCCGCCCGAAGCGCGGGCCCGAGCATCCACTGCCCCTGCTGCTGGTCGTGGGCGCCGACGACACCCTCGGCGGCGAGCGGTCGGTGCGCGCGCTCGCCCAGGCCTACCGGCGGCGGGCCGGGTACACGGACGTCTCGGTGCGGGTGTACCCGGAGGCGCGGCACGAGCTGTTCCAGGAGCTCAACCGGGCCGAGGTCACGGCCGATCTCGTGGAGTGGCTGGGCGAGCGCTTCCCCGCCCCGGCTCGCGCCTAGGCTGGCGTCATGCATGGCGAGTACAAGGTCCCCGGCGGAAAGCTCGTGGTCGTCGACCTCGACGTGGTCGACGGGAGGTTCGCCGGGTTCCGCCTGGCGGGCGACTTCTTCCTCGAGCCCGACACGGCCCTCGACGACATCGATCGCGCGGTCGTGGGCCTCCCGGCCGAGACGGACGCGAAGTCCATCGCCGCCGCCATCCGGCAGGCGCTCCCGGCCGACGCGGTCCTGCTCGGCTTCACGCCCGAGGCCGTCGCGGTCGCGATCCGCCGCTCGCTGCAGAAGGCGACCAGCTGGCGCGACTACGACTGGCGCATCGTGCACGACCGGGCCGTCCCTCCCGCGACCCACCTGGCGCTCGACGAGGTGCTGACCGCCGCGGTCGGCGAGGGCCGCCGGGAGCCGACGCTGCGGATCTGGGAGTGGGACCAGCCCGCCGTCGTCATCGGCAGCTTCCAGTCGCTCCGCAACGAGGTCGACCTCGACAACGCGGCGAAGTACGGCGTCGACGTGGTCCGCCGCATCTCGGGCGGCGGCGCGATGTTCATGGAGGCGGGCAGCGTCGTCACGTACTCGCTCTACGTCCCCGGCGACCTCGTCCAGGGGCTGACCTTCGCCGACTCCTACGCCTTCCTCGACGAGTGGGCCGTCAGCGCGCTGCAGTCGCTCGGGATCGACGCGGTCTACCAGCCGCTCAACGACATCACGTCGCCCTCGGGCAAGATCGGCGGCGCCGCGCAGAAGCGCCTGGGCTCCGGCGCCGTCCTCCACCACGTGACCATGAGCTACGACATCGACGCCGAGAAGATGGTGCAGGTGCTGCGGATCGGCCGCGAGAAGCTCTCGGACAAGGGCATCGCCTCCGCCGTGAAGCGCGTCGACCCGCTGCGCAGCCAGACCGGGCTCAGCCGAGCCGAGATCATCGAGCGGATGAAGGCGACCTTCGTGCAGCTGCACGGCGGCGAGGCGGGGACGCTGACCGAGGAGGAGTACGCGGCGGCGGAAGAGCTGGTGCGGACGAAGTACTCGACTCCGGAGTGGCTGCGGCGCGTCCCCTGACCGGCGGGTCCGGGGCGGCGGTCGCCGGCGCGTGGACCCGGAGCGGAACGCGGCGGACCGGTCCGGCGGGCGCCCCTCAGCTCGCGAGGAGCTCCTGGTAGTCCGGGTGCTCGGCGATGAACTCGGCGACGAACGGGCAGGCCGGGACGATGCGCCCGCCGAAGCGCTCGTGCGCGTCGTCGAGGGCCGCCTCGACGAGGGTCTCGCCGAGGCCCTCGTGGCGGTGCTCGGGCGCGATCTCGGTGTGGAGGAAGACCACGTCGCGGCCGCGGACGGCGTAGTCCGCGACTCCGACGGTCTCGCCGTCGAGCCAGAGCGTGTAGCGGGACGAGTCCTCGTCGTGGCGCACCTCGGAGATCATCGCGCCACTCTACGCCGGAGCCTCCCGGCACCCGTCGAGCGCGGGCGCGAGGCGCGGAGCGTGTCGCCGGGCTCGCGCGCACTGGCACAATTGCCGGGTGCCCAGGACGATCCAGATCGCGGACGGCGTCCCGGAGTCGCGGAGCGCGGTGTTCCACGCCGACAACCTCGAGGTCCTGCCGCAGCTGGCCGACGGGGCCTTCACCGTCGTCTACCTCGACCCGCCGTTCAACACGGGCCGGGCGCAGGTGCGCACCTCGACCACCTCGGTGCGCTCCACCACCGGCACGATCGCCGGCTTCAAGGGGCGCAGCTACGAGCGGATCCGCGGCGACCTGCTCCGCTACGACGACCGCTTCGACGACTACTGGTCGTTCCTCGAGCCGCGTCTGGCCGAGGCGTGGCGGCTCCTCGCCGACGACGGCACCCTCTACCTCCACCTCGACTACCGCGAGGCGCACTACGCGAAGGTGCTGCTCGACGCGCTCTTCGGCCGCGAGTGCTTCCTCAACGAGATCATCTGGGCCTACGACTACGGAGCGAAGGCCACGCGCCGCTGGCCGACCAAGCACGACACGATCCTCGTCTACGTGAAGGACCCGCGCGGCTACCATTTCGACTCCGCCGCTGTGGACCGCGAGCCGTACATGGCCCCGGGCCTGGTGACCCCCGAGAAGGCCGAGCGCGGCAAGCGGCCGACCGACGTGTGGTGGCACACGATCGTCTCGCCGACAGGCCGCGAGAAGACCGGGTACCCGACGCAGAAGCCGGAGGGGATCCTCCGCCGCATCGTGCAGGCGTCCAGCCGCGAGGGCGACGCCGTCCTCGACTTCTTCGCCGGCTCCGGCACGACCGGCGCCGTCGCGCACGCTCTCGGCCGCCGCTTCGTCCTCGTCGACGAGCACGCCGACGCGGTCGCCGTCATGCGCCGCCGCTTCGCCGCCCTCGACCCGGCGCCGCTCTTCCTCTGACGCGGGCCCTCTCGACTCCTCAGACGTGTCGAGGTCGGTCGCTCCCACTGTCCAGAAGGTGTCGCACTCGACATCGATCGCTCCGACTGTCCAGGAGTTGTCGCACTCGACGCCGACTGCGACAACTCCTGGACAGTCGTGGTGGGAGGCGCGCCTCCCCAGGTGCGGGATCAGGGGTTCGTCCACAGAATGCGGATCGCGGGAGTCGGACGAGGATCACGGACCGCCAGAATCGCGGCATGTCCAGCACCGACCTCGGAGCCTTCACCCGGCGAGCGGCACTCCGCGCCGGGATGACGGACGCCCGGCTGCGCACTCCCGCCCTGGCCAGCCCCTTCCACGGAGTGCGCACCCGGGTGGCGCCCGTGACGCACCTGGAACGAGCCGCCGCCTACCTGCCGCGGCTGCGGCCCTGGCAGCTCTTCTCCCACCTGACCGCGGCCGAAGCCTGGGGAGTGCCGCTCCCGGCGCGACCCGGCGAGGACGATCCGATCCACGTGGCGGCGACGACGCCGCACCGGCCCCCCGGGACCCGGGGTGTGATCGGCCACACCCTCACGGAGACGGACAGGGTCGAGCGGCACGGCCTGCCGGTGACAGGAGCGGTGTCGACGTGGATCGCGCTCGCGCCACTGCTGTCCGCCCGCGATCTCCTCGCGGCGACGGACCACCTCCTGGTCGAGCCGCGCTACCCGCGCCGGGACGATCCGCGTCCCCCTGTCCGGCTTCACGAGCTGCAGGACCGCCTGGCCTCCCATCGGGGCCGGGGCCGACGCGGCCTGGCTGAGGCTCTGCGGCTGGCATCGACCGGAGCCGCCTCGCGGAGGGAGACCTGGCTCCGCGCTCTCGTCGAGGAGGCGGGACTGCCCGCGCCCGAAGTGAACGCCGAGATCAGGATCGGCGGCCGACTGCTCGCGGTCGGCGATCTGGTCTTCGAACGGTGGAAGGTGGTGGCGGAGTACGACGGCGGCCAGCACCGGACGGACGACGCGCAGTTCTCACGCGATCGTGAACGGCTCCTGGCCCTGCACCTCGCGGGCTGGATCGTCGTGGTCGTCCGCGCGGAGGGTCTGACCCGGGGCAGGGCGCGCACGATCGCCGAGCTCCGTGCCGCTCTCGTGGCCCACGGCTGGCGACCGTGATGCACCCCGTCGACGGATCGACCCGCTCGTCCATCCCCGCCCCGCCGCCCGCGTCCGCCTCACCGTCCGGATCCGTGCGCCCGTCCGCATCCGATCGAGCACGCGGAGCCCTCTGACTACGCAGGAGTCGTCGCACTCGGCGTCGACTGCGACGACTACTGCGTACTCGCGGGCCGGGATCAGCTGCTGGCGCGGACGACCAGCGACGTCGGCATCAGCGTGCGGTGCTCCACGGGGAGCCCCTCGATGCGGGCGGTCAGCAGCTCCACCATGCGGGCGCCGAGCTCGTCGGGGAGCTGGCGAACGGTGGTCAGCGCGGGGACGGCGTTCCGCGCGAAGAGATCGTCGTCGAAGCCCACGACGGACACGTCCTCGGGGATCCGGCGGCCGGCCTCGCGGAGGGCGGCGTAGGCGCCGACCGCCATCTGGTCGTTCGCGGCGAAGACGCCGTCCAGGTCGGGGTCGCGGTCGAGGAGGCGGCGCATCGCCTCGGTGCCGCTGGCCGGCGAGAAGTCTCCCCACTCGACGAGGTCGTCCGCGAGGCCGGCGTCGGTGAGTGCGCCGCGCCAGCCGATCAGGCGGTCGACGCCCGGCGGCATGTCGGCGGGGCCCGCGATGGTGGCGATCCGGCGCCGGCCGCGCTCGATCAGGTGCGCGGTGGCGACGGCCGCCCCCTCCGTGTTGTCCACGTCGACGAAGTAGGAGCCGCGCTCGTCGGGCGAGAGCGGTCGGCCGCCGAAGACGATCGGCAGCGTGCCCGAGAGCGCCGCGTAGGAGTGGTCGCCCGAGTGGTGCGAGACCACGAGCGCGCCGTCGACATTGCCGCCGAGCAGGTACCGCCGCGTCTTCTCGCCGTCCGTCTCGGACGCGATCAGCATCGAGAGCGTGTAGTCCGTGTCGGCCAGGCGCATCGCGGCGCCCTGCACGATCGAGGCGAAGAACGGGTCCGCGAAGACGCGCGCGGTCGACTCCGGCACGATCAGCGCGATCGACTGCGTGCGCCGCGAGGCGAGCATCCGCGCCGCGTGATTGGGCACGTAGTCGAGCTCGCCGATCGCCTTCTCGACGGCGGCCACGATCTCGGCCGCCACCTGCGGGGCGCCGTTGACCACCCGCGAGACCGTCGCGCGCGAGACTCCGGCCCGCGCCGCGACCATCTCGAGGGTGGGGGAGCGGCCCCCGCCGCGGACGCCCGTCTGCTCGCTCACGGGTCAGTCCAGGATCGCCGCGGCGCTGCCGCCGAGCAGTCGGGAGTAGACCAGGCCCGAGTCCTTCACGATCCGCTCCTGCGTGTCGTAGTCGACGCGCACGATGCCGAAGCGCTTCTCGTAGCCCCAGGCCCACTCGTAGTTGTCGAGGAGGGACCAGACGAAGTAGCCGCGGACGTCGGCGCCCTGGTCGATCGCGTCGGCGACCTTCTCGACGTGGTCGAGCACGTACTGCGTGCGGTCCGCGTCGTGCACGCGGCCGTCCTCGACGACGTCGTCGTAGGCGGCGCCGTTCTCGGTCACGTAGAGCGGAGGGAGGTTCTCGTACTCCAGGCCCAGGCGGGTCAGCAGGTAGCGCAGGCCGTCGGGGTTCACCTCCCAGTCCATCGCGGTGCGCGGCAGCCCGCGCGACGGGAAGGTGATGAACTCGGAGCCGACCCAGGGGGAGCCGACCTCGCGGTCGGTCGCCTGGGCGAAGTCGTCGGCTCCGGCCGGCAGCGGATGCGCCGAGACGTTGTCGTCGTGGTAGTGGTTCACGCCGAGGAAGTCGAGCGGGAGCGAGATGAGATCGAGGTCGCCGTCGACGATCAGCTCGTCGAGCCCGAGCCCTTCGACGTCCTCGAGCAGGTCCTCGGGGTACTCGCCGCGCAGCAGCGGGTCGAGGAAGATCCGGTTCTGGAGCGCGTCGAAGCGGCGTGCGGCGTCGAGGTCGGCCTCGTCCTCGGGGTCGTCGGGGACGGCGTTCGAGAGGTTGAGCGTGATGCCCAGGTTCTGCGCTCCGAGCTGCCGGAGCGTCGAGACGGCCAGCCCGTGGGCGAGGTGCGTGTGGTGCACGGCGGCGAGGGCCTTCTGCTGCGAGATCACGCCGGGGGCGTGCACGCCCGCGCCGTAGGAGAGCAGGGTCGAGCAGAACGGCTCGTTGAACGTCGTCCAGTGCTGCACCCGGTCGCCGAGGCTCTCGTAGACGGCCTCGGCGTAGTCCCGGAAGCGCTCGGCGGTGTCGCGGTTCGCCCAGCCGCCGGTCTCCTCGACGGCCTGCGGGAGGTCCCAGTGGTAGAGGGTCAGCCACGGCAGCACGCCGGCGCCGAGCAGCTCGTCGACCAGGCGGGAGTAGAAGTCGAGGCCCTCGGGGTTCACGGCGCGGTCGCCCGGCTTCACGCGCGCCCAGCTGACCGAGAAGCGGTAGGAGCCGAGCCCCAGCTCCTTCATCAGCCGCACGTCCGCGGGCATCCGGTGGTAGTGGTCCACCGCGACCTCGGGGGTGTCGCCCTTCGCGACCGCTCCGGGGACGCGGGAGAACGCGTCCCAGATGCTGTCCTCCTTGCCGCCCTCGTGGCCGGCGCCCTCGATCTGGGCGGCGGCGGTCGCGGATCCCCAGAGGAAGCCGGCGGGCCAGTCGCGGACGGCGAGCCGGTCGGCGCGGGCGATCTGCTCCGAGAGGCTCGGGGTCGCGGGGGAGGGGG
>NZ_PSVO01000039.1:0-14220 GCF_002932325.1 Rathayibacter sp. AY1E2 | reverse complement strand
CCTCTCCCCCGCACCCTCCGCCTCCTCCCGCCCGGAGCCCCGCGCATGAGGGTCACCGACACCAGCGACCTGTGGTGGCGCACCGCCGTCTTCTACAACCTCGACGTGAAGACGTTCATGGACTGGGACGACGACGGCGTCGGCGACCTCGAGGGCCTCGTCCACCGGATCGACTACCTGGCCGAGCTCGGCGTCAGCTGCCTCTGGCTCGCGCCGTTCTACCGGTCCCCCGGCCGCGACAACGGCTACGACATCAGCGACTTCTACGGAGTGGACGAGCGCTTCGGGCACCACGGCGACGTCGTCGAGGTGATCCGGACCGCCCACGACCGCGGGATGCGGGTGATCGTCGACCTCGTCGTCAACCACACCTCGGACCAGCACCCCTGGTTCCAGGCCGCCCGCTCCTCCCCCGACAGCCCGTACCGCGACTACTACGTCTGGCGCGACGAGCCGCCCGCCGATCAGCCCGCGAACGTGTTCCCGGACGCGGAGGACGGCGTCTGGTTCCGTGACGAGGAGGCGGGCCAGTACTACCTGCACCACTTCTACCGGCACCAGCCCGACCTCAACACCGAGAACCCGGCCGTGCGCGACGAGATCGCGAAGCTCATCGGGTTCTGGCTGCAGCTGGGCGTCGACGGCTTCCGGGTCGACGCGGTGCCGTACCTGATCGAGCCCGGCGCCCGCGACGAGCACGAGTGGCTGCGCCTGCTGCGCCGCTTCGTCTCGCGGCGCTCCGGCGAGGCGATGCTGCTGGGCGAGGTCAACGTGACCCGCGAGGAGCAGCTCGGCTTCTTCGGCGGCGAGGACGCGGACGAGCTGTCGATGCAGTTCGACTTCATCGGCAACCAGCGCCTCTACCTCGCGCTGGCCCGGGAGGAGGCGGCGCCGCTCGTCGAGGCGCTCGCGAGCCGCCCCGAGATCTCCGTCGGCAGCCAGTGGGCGAACTTCGCGCGCAACCACGACGAGCTCACCCTCGACCAGCTGAGCGACGACGAGCGCGACGAGGTCTTCGCGGCGTTCGCTCCGGAGCAGTCGCAGCGGATCCACGGGCGCGGCATCGTCCGCCGCCTCCCGCCGATGGTCGACGGCGACCCGCGCCGCGTCCGCCTGGTCCACAGCCTCGTCTTCTCGCTGCCCGGGACCCCGGTGCTCTACTACGGCGAGGAGATCGGGATGGGCGAGAACGCCGACATCCCGGGTCGGAGCGCGGTGCGGACCCCGATGCAGTGGAGCAGCGCCGCCAACGGCGGGTTCTCGCGTGCCGACGCCTCCGACCTGATCGCCGCCCCTCCCGGCGGCGGCTTCGGACCCGAGCACGTGAACGCGGCCGCGCAGCTCCAGGATCCGGACTCCCTCCTGGCCCACGTGAAGGGCCTCGCCTGGCTGTACCGGCGGTCGCCGGAGATCGGCTGGGGCGAGTACACGCACCTCCCCTGCGACGAGCCGAGCGTGCTCGCGCACCGGATGTCCGCGTCGACCGGCACGACCGTCGCGGTGCACAATCTGGCGTCGAACCCGCGCACGGCGCACCTGACGCTCCCCGACACCCCCGCCGGGGCGCGGCTGGTCGACTCCCTCGGCGGCGAGTCGCTCCCGCTCGGCGAGGACGGCGCCGTGTCGGTGCCCCTCGACGGCTACGGCGCGCGCTGGTTCCGCGTGGTCACGGAGGAGTCGCGCCGGCTGGTCTGAGCGGAGGGGCGGGGCTCTTCTCGACAGTCCAGGAGTCGTCGCAGTCGACCTCGAGTGCGACGACTACTGGACTCTCGAGGGAGGCGGGGCAGGAACGGAGGACGAAAGCACCCACCGCACGAAACGTTACGCACACCAGTCCACAGCATCGTTGACGCCACCATCCTCCCCCGCCTACCGTGAATCGCAACGTTTCGCCCCCGCCGCCGCACCAGGAGGATCCGCATGGCCCCCACTCCGCCGAGCCACCGCGTCCTCGCGAGCGGCAGCCGCATCCCCGCGATCGGCGCCGGGACGTTCGGCTCCGACCGCTACGACGCCGAGACCGTCGGCCTCGCGGTCGAGCACTCCCTCCGCGCCGGCTTCCGCCTCCTCGACTGCGCCACCGTCTACGGCAACGAGCCGCGCGTCGGCCGGGCGATCGCCGACTCCGGAGTCGACCGCGACGAGCTCTTCGTCATGTCGAAGATCTGGAACGACGCGCACGAGCCCGCGGCGGCCGTCGCCTCCGTCGAGCGCTCGCTCGCCGACCTCGGCCTCGACGTGCTCGACGCCGTCTTCGTGCACTGGCCCTTCCCCAACCACCACCCGCCGCACGCCGAGACCGACGCACGCGATCCGCACGCCCGCCCGTACGTCCACGAGGCGTTCCTCGAGACCTGGCGCGCGCTCGAGAGCCTGGTCGACCGGGGCCTCGTCCGGCACCTCGGCACCTCCAACGTCACCATCCCCAAGCTCGAGCGGATCCTCGCCGACGTCCGCATCGCCCCGCAGCTGAACGAGATGGAGCTGCACCCCTGCTTCCAGCAGCCGGAGCTGTTCCGCTTCTGCCTCGACCACCGCATCCAGCCGATCGGCTACTCGCCGCTGGGCTCGCCGTCGCGGCCCGAGCGCGACCGGGTGGAGGGCGACATCGTCGACATCGAGCACCCCGCGGTCCGGGCGATCGCCGAGGAGCGGGGCGTGCATCCGGCCGTCGTGTGCCTCGCCTGGGCGGTGAACCGCGGCCAGATCCCGATCCCGTTCGCAGTGAAGCCGGAGCAGATCGAGGCGAACCTGGCCGCCGCCTCCCTGGTGCTCACGGCCGAGGAGCAGGAGGCGCTGCGCGGCGCCGAGCGCAACAACCGGCTGATCAAGGGCCAGGTCTTCCTCTGGCCCGGCAGCACCGGCTGGCTCGACCTGTGGGACGCCGACGGCACGATCCCGGGCTGGAGCGGCTACGGCTCGCCCCGCGCCACCCTGTGACGTGGCCACCTACAAGGACCTGCAGCGGCTGACCGGCCTCTCGCTCTCGACCATCTCGAAGCACTACAACGGGCTCCCCGTGCGCCCCGAGAACCGGGCCGCGATCGAGGCGGCGGCCGCCGAGGTCGGCTTCCGGGTCAACGGCTTCGCTCGAGGCCTGCGCTCGCGGCGCTCCCGCACGGTCGGAGTGCTGCTGCCCGCCCTCGACAACGAGTTCCACCTCTCGATCATCGCGGGCCTCGAGCGGGCCCTGCGCGGAGAGGGCATCGGCGTGCTGGTCGGTGTGAGCCGCCCCGAGCCGGGAGCCGCGGTCGACCTGCTGCTCGAGAAGATGGTCGACGGGATCGTGGCGGTGCCGTCCGCGGGCGACGTCGACGCGCTGCGCCGCGCCTCCGAGCAGGGCACCCCCGTGGTGGCCGTCGACTGGATCGACGACGCACTGGTCACCGATCGCGTCGCGCTCGACAACGCGGGCGCCGGCGCCTCCGCCGCCCGCCACCTCCTCGACCACGGCCACCGCTCGATCGCGGTGCTCGGCGGGGAGGACGGAGTGTCCTCCACCCGGGAGCGGACCGCCGGCTTCCTCGCCGCCCTGGCCGAGCGCGGCGTCCACCCCGCCGCCGACGCCGTGGTGCGCGGCCCGCTGACGGTCGAGAGCGGAGTCGCCGCCGTCGAGCGGATCCTCGCCCTGAGCCCCCGGCCGACCGCCCTGTTCGCGAGCAACCGCGAGCTGACGGTCGGCGCCCTGATCGCCCTCGGCGACTCCGGACTGCGCGTGCCGACGGACCTCTCCGTCGTCGGCTTCGACAACGTCGAGCTGGCCCGCGTGGTCCGCCCGCACCTGACCACGATCGCCCAGCCGACGGAGGCGATCGCCGCCGAGGCCGCCGCCCTCGTCCGCCTCCGCCTCAGCTCCGGGGCGGAGCAGCCCGGTCCCCAGGAGCGGAGGCTCCCCGGCCGCCTGCTCGCCGGCTCGTCCGTCGCCCACCTCCACGACCTCTAGGAGCTCCTCTTGCTGACCACGACCCTCCTCCACCCCGAGATCCTGCACGCGCTCGCCCGCGCGGGCCACGGCTCCCGCGTCCTCATCGCCGACGGCAACTACCCCGTCGGCACCACGCTCGGACCGAACTCCGCGCTGGTGCACCTGAACCTCCGGCCCGACATGCTGACCGTCGACGAGATCCTCGACGCCCTGCTCTCGGCGATCGTCGTCGAGGAGGCGGCGGTCATGACCCCCGCGCCCGGGATCGACGTCCCCGCGCAGGACGCCTTCCGCCGGTCCCTCGACGGCGTCCCCTTCACCTCGCTCGAGCGGCACGCCTTCTACGCCGAGGCGCGCACGCCCGACGTCGCGCTCACCATCGCCTCGGGCGACCGCCGCATCTACGCGAACCTCATCCTCACGATCGGCGTGCGCCCGGCCGACGCGTCCTGAGCGGGCGGGCGGGCGGGGGCGTCGTCCCGCTCGCCCCCGCTCCCTGAGAGTCCACGAGGCGTTCTCACGGCCGGCATCCCTACTCTGGTCGGCGTGGATCTCGACACCCTCCTCAACATCGGCCTCGTCGTGCTGTTCGTCCTCCTCGGAGGCGTCTTCGCGGGCACCGAGATGGCCATCGTCAGCCTCCGCGAGAGCCAGGTCCGCGCGATCGAGGCCGGCAGCGAGCGCGGCCGGCGCATCGCCGAGCTCGTCCGCAACCCCAACACGTTCCTCTCCGCGGTCCAGATCGGCGTCACGCTCGCCGGCTTCTTCTCCTCGGCGTACGGCGCCTCGACCATCGCGCCCGACCTCGTGCCGCCGCTGCAGTCGCTCGGCCTCTCGGCCTCCGCCGCCTCGACCGTCGCCCTGATCCTGATGACCCTCGTCATCGCGTACCTCTCCCTGGTGCTGGGCGAGCTGGTCCCCAAGCGCCTGGCGATGCAGAAGTCCGTCGCGTTCACCAAGGCCCTCGCGCCCCCGCTCAACGCCCTCGCGCGCCTGATGCGCCCCGTGATCTGGCTGCTGTCCGTCTCGACCGACGCCGTCGTCCGCCTCCTCGGCGCCGACCCGCGCGAGAAGGGCGAGAGCGTCTCGGCCGACGAGGTGCGCGACATGATCTCCAGCAACACCGAGATCCACGAGGACAGCCGCCGGCTGCTCACCGACATCTTCCGCGCGGACGACCGCCGCGTCGCCGAGGTGATGCGCCCGCGGCCGGACGTCGACTTCCTCCGCGGCGCGCTCAGCGTGGCCGAGGGCTACGCGGCGGTCCTCGACCAGCCGCACTCGCGCTACCCGGTGGTCGGCGACGACTTCGACGACGTGCTCGGCTTCGTCCACGTGCGCGACCTGATGTCCGCGTTCCCGGAGGCGGGTCGCGCCGGCACCGCGAGCAGCGTCGCCGACATCACCCGCCCGATCCTCGCGGTCCCCGGCACGACGAAGGTGCTCGCGGCCCTGCGCACCATGCGCCAGGACGGCCACCAGATCGCCGTCGTCATCGACGAGTACGGGGGAACGGACGGCATCATCACGCTGGAGGACCTGCTCGAGGAGCTCGTCGGCGAGATCTACGACGAGTACGACGGCGCCCGCCAGGCGGTCGACGCGAAGGCGGCCGAGCAGCTGCACGACGTCGACGGCGGGATGATCCTCGAGGACCTGGCGGAGCAGCTGGGCATCGAGCTGCCCGAGGGCCCGTACGAGACGGTCGGCGGGTTCGTCCTCGACCGGATCGGCCGCGTGGCCGTCGTGGGCGACTCCGTCCTCGTCGGCGACCACCTGCTCCGCGTGGCCGAGACGGACCGCTACCGCATCTCGCGGCTGACCCTCGTGCCGCAGCCCGCATCGGAGCCGAGCCCGCCGACGGCGCCCGCCGTCTGACGGGCGACCGGCCGCGCCTAGGGCAGAGGGCCCTCCACCCAGCGCGTGGCGGCGCGGCCGCGGGCTCCGGGCTGCGCGATCCACAGTCCGCCGGCGTGCGGATGACGCGCCCGCTCGTCCGCCGAGAGGTCGCGCGAGGCGGAGGTGACGACCGCGATGTCCAGGTCCTCGCCCGCGAAGGCGATGCTGGAGGAGTGCGGGGCGTCGATCCTGATGCCCTCGCCCTCGACCGGGCTGCCGTCGGCCTCGAACACCCGGACGCCGCTCCCGCCCCAGACCGCGACCCACACGCGGCCGTCGGCGTCCACGGTCAGCCCGTCGGCGAACACGCCCTCCTCGAGCTCGACGAAGTACTCGCGCGGGCCGTGCTCGCCGTCCGCGTAGGAGCGGCGGTGGATCACGCCCGACTCGGTGTCGGCCGAGTACAGCACGGAGCCGTCCGGCGAGAAGCCGAGTCCGTTCGAGAGCCGCAGGTCGTCGTCGAGCACGGTGACGGATCCGTCGTGCTCGATGCGCAGCAGGACGTCGTCGCCCGCCGACTCGCCGAGGGTCAGCGAGCCGACCAGGAGGCGCCCCTGCGGGTCGATCGTGCCGTCGTTGAAGCGGTGCCCCTCCGGCAGCAGCTCGGAGCCGCGCGTGAGGGAGCCGTCGACCTCCAGGATCGCGAGCCGCCGGGTCAGCGCGACGAGCGTCCGCCCGTCGCCCAGGGGCAGCGCGGCGCCGACCTGCTCGCCGACGTCGGTGCGCGAGATCGCTCCGATCCCCTCCGCGGTGACGGGGGCGGACAGGACCGCGCCGGCCTCGATGTCGACCCAGGTGAGGCGGGCGGTGTCCGGATCCCAGACGGGCCCCTCGCTGAGGACGTAGGTGGGGGTGCCCGCGGGCGTCGCGTCGATCATGCCTCCACGCTAGGCCGAGGAGGCGGGCGGTGTCAGGCCCCGCGGGACGGATCCGGGCTCGCCTCCACCGCGCCTCGCTCCGCCTCCGGGTGGGCACCGGTCCCCGGGATACACCCGCTCGGCGGTCCGTGACAAGGGGTGAATAGCCCGGCGATATGGAGCCGCCCGCGGGTCTAGTGTCGTCTCGCCGCGCTCGGGACAGCGTTCCTCCGCAACGACGCCGGGGCGACAGGAAGGCGCTCGCCATGTCGACATCCACCAGTCCGCGCGGCCCGGTCCGGAGCCTCGTGCCCGCCCGCATCGACAGGCTCCCCTGGACCCGCTTCCACTGGTCGATCGTCGTCGGCCTCGGCTTCTCGTGGGTGCTGGACGGACTCGAGATCCAGATCGTCGCCTCCGCCGGCTTCGCGAAGGAGTTCGGGCTCTCGGCCTTCGAGGTCGGCCTGCTCGGCACGATCTACCTGTGCGGGCAGATCGCGGGCGCCCTGATCTTCGGGCGACTGAGCGACAAGCTCGGGCGGCGCAAGCTGTTCATCCTGACGCTCGTCATCTACCTGGTCGCCAGCGGCCTGGCGGGACTCGCGCCGAACTACGTCTTCCTCGCCGTGTTCCGCTTCTTCGCGGGCATGGGGATCGGCGGCGAGTACGCGGCGATCAACTCCGCGATCGACGAGCTCATCCCCTCCAAGTACCGCGGCCGCGTCGACATCGCGATCAACGGCACCTACTGGGGCGGCGCGGCTCTGGGCTCCGCGGCCAACCTGTTCTTCCTGAACGACGCGCTCTTCGCCGAGAACGTCGGCTGGCGCCTCGGCTTCTTCCTCGGCCCGATCCTCGGACTGGCGATCATCTACCTCCGCCGCCACATCCCCGAGAGCCCCCGCTGGCTGATGACGCACGGCCGCGAGGAGGAGGCGGAGCGCACCGTCGACGAGATCGAGCGCCGGGTGGAGGCCGAGGGCGGCGTGCTCGAGCCTGTCGACGACGCGAAGGCGATCACCGTGAAGGCGACGGAGAGCATCCCGTTCCGCACCATCGCCCGGGTGCTGCTGCGGCAGTACCCCAAGCGGACGCTGGTGGGCGCGACGATGATGATCACCCAGTCGTTCCTCTACAACGCGATCTTCTTCACCTACGCGCTGGTGCTCGAAAACTTCTACGGAGTCGAGCAGAGCGCGATCTCGTACTTCTTCTTCCCGTTCGCGATCGGCAACCTCGTCGGGCCGCTGGTGCTCGGCCACCTGTTCGACGTGTGGGGCCGGCGGAAGATGATCTTCCTCACCTACGGCGTCTCGGGAGCGGTCCTGGCCGTGTCGGCGGTCCTCTTCAGCATGGACGTCCTGACCGCGACGACGCAGACGATCCTCTGGTGCGTGTCGTTCTTCTTCGCCTCCGCCGGAGCCTCGAGCGCCTACCTCACCGTGAGCGAGATCTTCCCGCTCGAGCTGCGCAGCCAGGCGATCTCGTACTTCTTCACCCTCGGGCAGATCGCCGGAGCGGTCGCCCCCGCCCTCTACGGCGCCCTGATCGGCGACGGCAGCGACCGCGGTCCGCTGACGATCGGCTACTTCGTCGGCGCCGCCGTGATGATCCTCGGCGGCGTGATCGCCCTGATCTTCGGCGTCGACGCCGAGCGCCGCAGCCTCGAGAGCATCACCGAGCCCCTGTCGACCGTGAAGTCCTGAGGCCGGATCGCCGCCCGCCGGCCGAGCGCCGCCCGGGAGCGGCGTCTCGGAGCCGATGTCAGTGGGCCGGCGACTCGGAGTCGGCGTCAGTGAGCCGGACGGTAGCCGGTCCGGTCGTCGGGGGTGATCGAGCGGAGGACGCGGGCGGGGACGCCGGCGGCGATGGTGAGCGGGGGGACGTCGCGGGTGACGACGCTGCCCGAGCCGATCACGGCCCCGTCGCCGATGGTGACGCCCTGGTTGATCGTGACGCCGCCGCCTATCCAGACGCCGTCGCCGACGACGACCGGCTTCGCGGTGCAGGCACCGGCGGCGCGCTCGGCCGGGTCGAGGGCGTGATTCGACGTGTAGATCGAGACGCGCGGGCCGAACAGCACGTCGTCGCCGATCGTGATGGGGGCGCCGTCGAGCAGGATGCAGTCGAAGTTCGCGTAGAAGCGGTCGCCGATCGTGATGTTGAACCCGAACTCGCAGCGGAACGTCGGCTCGAGGTGCGTGTCCGCGCCCACCGAGGCGACGAGCTCGCGGAGCAGAGCCTCCCGCTCGACCGATGGGCGCCCGAAGCTCGCGTTGTACGCGTTCGAGGCGAGGACCGCCCGCTCGCGCGCGGCGACGAGCTCGGGGGTCATGTCGTCGTACACGGCGCCGGTCAGGATGTGCGCGCGCTGGTCCTCGAGGGTCATCGTCGTCCGTTCGTCGGTGTCGGCGCCCCGACGGGCGCCCGCGCCCACGCTACGGGGCCGCCGCGCGCCGGGACGCCACCTCCTCCGCCGACGCACCGCTCCTGCCGCGGCGTGTCGCCGATGGAGCGGCGTCTCGGCGCAACCCCGCAGCAGGAGCGGCGTCTCGGCGGCATCCTGCAGCAGCAGCAGCGGCACCTCGGCGCCGCCACGCCCCCGCCGCGCAGCAGGCGTCAGCCCACGTGCACGCCCGGCCGGCGGTCGCGGCGGGACTCCGCGCGGCGGAGGACCTCGCGGGTGACGGGGGCGACCTCGCCGGTGCCGGTGATGAGGAAGCGGAACATGTTCGAGATGGGGCCGCCCTCGGTCCACTCGAAGTAGACGTCCGGGATCACGCCGGTGAGGTCGCGGATCTCGAGCAGCACCGTGGCGATGGTGTTCGGGATGTTGCCGCTGGTCACCGTCAGCACGCGGAAGCCGTGGCAGACGCGGCCCTGCACGACCAGGTCCTCCTCGAAGTCGGAGGAGTCGGTGGTGTGCACCTCGAGGAAGAGCACCGGGCCGCGCATCGGCAGATTGCTGTCGCGCTGCTCCTCCGCCAGCTTGTCCCGGTACTCCGCCTCGGAGCCGTCGTCGGGCTCGTTCGCGAGGATGCGGATCACGCCGTAGTCGTCGGCGTCCGTGGTGAGGAAGTCGATCGCGGCGGCGTCGAACACCACGGAGGTGGCGCGTAGCTGGAACGAGCGGTGCACCCGCGAGACGAGCGAGACCGAGAGGATGCCGACGATGAAGACCGCCGCGATCCGCACGCCGTCGGGCCTCTCGACCACGTTCACGACCGTCGTGTAGACGAAGACCAGCGCGATGACCGCGAAGCCCACGGCGCGCTTGCGCTGCTTCCTGCGCTTCGCCGAGAGGAACACCGCGACGGACGCGGAAGTGATCAGCACCAGCACGCCGGTCGCGTAGGCGCCGCCCTGCGCGTCGACATCGGCGCGGAAGAGGATCGTGATGACGAAGGCGACGACGGTGAAGACCAGCACGAGCGGACGCACGGCGCCGGCCCACTGCGGAGCCATGCCGTAGCGGGGCAGGTAGCGCGGGACGATGTTGAGCAGGCCGGCCAGCGCGGAGGCGCCCGCGAACCAGAGGATGCAGATCGTCGCGATGTCGTAGACCGTGCCGAAGCCCTCGCCGAGGTACTCGTGCGCGAGGTAGGCCAGCGCGCGGCCGTTGGCCTCGCCGCCCGGCTGGAACTGCGCCTGCGGGATGAGCAGCGTGGTGACGAAGCTCGAGGTGATGAGGAACGCCGACATCGTGACGGCGGCGGTGATGAGCAGCCGCTTCGCCCCGCGGATGCGGCCGACGGGGGCGTCCTCGGTGTCGCCCGCGTCGCCGCGGATCTGCGGCATGACAGCGACCCCGGTCTCGAAGCCGGAGAGCCCGAGCGCGAGCTTGGGGAACACGATGAGCGCGATGCCGACCATGACCAGCGGATTCCCGTGCTGGGTCGTGAGCGCCGACCACCAGTCGCCGATGACGACGGGGTTCTCGGCCACGTGCCCGATCGCCACGGCGATCACGATCGCGTTGAGCAGGAGGAACACGGCCACGAGCACGACCGCGATCGAGATGGCCTCGCGGAACCCGCGGAGGAACACGATCCCCAGCAGGGCGATCAGCCCCAGCGTGAGCGGCACCTCCGCCCCGTGGAACCATGCGGGGGCGAACGGGTTCTCGACCGCGTGCGCCGTCGCGTCGGCCGCCGAGAGGGTGATCGTGATCATGAAGTCGGTGGCCGCGAACCCCAGCAGCACCAGCACGAAGAGCTTGCCGCCCCACCAGGGCAGCAGGCGCTCGAGCATCGCGATCGACCCCTCGCCGCGGAAGCTCTCGCGGGCCACGCGGCGGTAGACGGGGAGCGCGCCGAGGAGCGTCAGCACCACCAGGACGATCGTCGCGAGCGGCGAGACCAGGCCCGCGGCGAGCGCCGCGATCGCCGGCTGGTAGCCGAGGGTGGAGAAGTAGTCGACGCCCGTGAGGCACATGACGCGCCACCACGAGTGCGTCTTGCCGGTGGCCGCGTGGGGGCCGGGGTGCGCTCCGGAGTCGTCGCGGAGGCCCTCGAGGAGCCACGCCTTCACCCCGCCCGCGCGCGCGGAGGAGAGAGGGGAGGGTTCGAGGGCGTCGGGGTCGCCACGGACGACGGAAGAGGTCACTGGATGTTTCTACTCGCCGTGAGGAGCGCGCCCGCCCGGAATGAGCGGATCCTCACGCTTTCCTCACGGGTAATCGGCTGGGGAGGGACGTCGACGCGCGATCCCGCGCCGTGAGGGGGTCGTGAGCGTCGCGCGAGCGGACCGTGCGGATCGGCCCGGTACGCGTCCGCGTTCCGTCAGGATCCCCTCGCACCCGCCGTCGCGGGCCGACGATGGCGCTCGTGCACCTGCTCCTCCGCCTCCTCGACGCCGGCCCCCGCTGGGGCCGCCACACCGTCGGCGCGAGCCGGTACGGCGTCGTCCGGAGCGAGCTCGTCGTCTTCGCGCCCGGCACCTCCGTCGAGGAGCGGAGGCGCCTCCGCCTGCACGCGGCCGGTCCGCAGCTGGTCGTTGCCGTGACGGCCGCCGGCGCCGTCGGGACGCTCGCGCTCGACCGGCTGCCGCTCCTCCTGCTGGCCGCGCTCGCCCTGCCGACCGCGTCGCTCCTGCTCCTCTCGGCCCGCTCGACCCGCCGCCTCCGCCGCGCCTGCGCCCGCCGGCTCGTGATCGCGGACGTCGACTCCCCCGCCGTCGCCGAGCAGGCGGCGATCGCGGCCGTGCTGCGGCGGGCCGACCGGCTGCTCGACGCCGGCGTCCTCACTCCGCTCGAGCACGAGGAGGTGTGGGCCTGCGCCCACGACCGGGTCGCGGGCCGCGTGGCTGACCGCCGCTCCCAGCCCCGAGCGGGAGGATCGGGGACGTCCGCCACCGATGGGAGCCCCTCATGACCACACCGCGCCGCGCACTGATCCTCGTCGACGTGCAGCAGGAGTACTTCAGCGGTCCGCTCGAGATCCAGTACCCGCCGCACGCGCAGTCGCTGCCGAGGATCGCCGCCGCCCTCGACTCCGCCGCCGCGGCGGGCCTCCCGATCGCCGTCGTCCAGCACAGCGCGGGCGAGGGAGCGCCGATCTTCGACCCGTCGGGTCCGTCCTTCGCGCTGCACCCGGAAATCGAGAAGCGCCGCTCGGACTCGTGGAAGAACGTGACGAAGCAGTTCGGCACGGTCTTCGCGGGGACCGACCTGCTCGACTGGCTCCGCGAGCACGACGTCGACACGATCACCCTCGTCGGCTACATGACCAACAACTGCATCCTCGCCTCGGCCGCCGAGGCCGAGACGCACGGGCTCCGCGCCGAGGTCCTCTCGGACGCGACGGGCGCGATCGCGATCTCGAACGACGCCGGCTCCATCGACGCGCACTCCCTGCACACCACGCTGATGGCGCTGCTCAACTCGAACTTCGCCGCCGTCGCCCCGACCACCGCCTGGATCTCGGCGCTGAAGGGCGAGTACACGCTCCCGATGAGCAGCCTGCCCGAGTCGGCGACGGCGGGCGCCGCTCGCTGACGGGTACTCCTCCGGACGGATCGGCCGGCTCTACTCTCGGTGCATGGCCCTTCTGCACCGTGCGACGATCACCCCCGGGAAGCTCGAGATCGTGGAGGCATGGGCGCCGACGCAGCCCTGGTGCGAGGGCGGCGGATTCACGCAGCTCGGCGCCTACCGGTTCGACGACCCCGATGGCGAGGTGGGAGTGGAGACGCTGATCGTCCAGTCGACCGGGCAGCCGCCGCTCCAAGTGCCGCTGACCTACCGCGGCTCGCCTCTCGCCGGCGGTGACGCGCATCTCCTCGCGACCGTCGAGCACACCGTCCTCGGTCGTCGCTGGGTCTACGACGGTGCCGGCGACCCCGTCGCGATCGCCGCCTTCGCCACGGCGATCCGCACCGGCGCCCGGGAGGTCGAGCAGCATTTCGAGGAGGACGGGCAGCGCATCGTCCGCCCGCCGACCGCGACGGTGCAGGGCAGCGGATCAGGCGCCGGAGCGTCCGGGCCGCCGTCGACGGTGCTCGTCCGCAGCGACGCACGGACCACCACGACCTCGGCCGACGGTCTGACTCTCGTCCTCGCGCGGGTCCTCGCGCCGCCGTTCCTCGAGGGCGAGGAGCGGCTGACCGGCAGGTGGAGCGAGGCGCTCCCCGTCACCCTCGCCGTCCTGGCCTGAACCGGCTCCGGTGGTCCGCCGCCCTCCGTCGCCCGGGTCGTGGGCGACGGACGGCGGCGCGCTCCGGGAGGACCTGCTCAGTGGCCGCGCAGTGCCGCGACGGTCCGAGTGGGACTAGTCGTTCAGGTGCGCGATGGCGTAGTCGGCCTCGTCGCTCGTGAACTGCTCCCCGTACTCGCTGGTCAACTGGTCGCGGATGGCCTCCGGCGCCATCGCCATCTGGGCCTGGTAGTCCTTGGCCTTCGCCAGCGCGTTGGCGTTCCAGTCGGCGGAGACGGTGTCCACCGCGTACTGCGCGGCCTCGGGCGAGAACTGCTCCCCGTACTCGGAGGTGAGCTGGCCGTACAGGCCCGCCTTGCTCATGTGGAGCATCTCGGAGTAGCTCTGCGCCTTGATGAGTGCCGAGGCGAACTCGGGCGAGACCTGCGCAGCAGCCGCCGTCTCGACAGGCGCCGGGGCAGGGGCGACCGTCTCGACGGGTGCGGGCTCCGCCGTCTCGACGGGTGCGGGCTCCGCCGTCTCGACGACCTCCGCCTCCTCCGTGGCCGGCACGACGGGAGCGGTCGTGGGCTCGGACGACTCGACGATCACGGCCGCCGGGCGGTCGCTCGAGGCGGAGTTCACGGCGGCTCCGAAGCCGATCGTCGTCAGGAGCGAGGCGAGGACGGCCAGACCGCCGAGGACGACGCCGGTGATCGACATCGCCTTCGACTGACCGCGGCGGAGGGCGAGGATGCCCAGGACGACGGCGGCGATCCCGACGAGTGCTCCGAAGACCGGCACGAGGCCGACGAGGAACGCGACGATGCCGACGACGAGTGCGGCGATGGCGAGGCCGGTCGGGCCGGTCTTCGGAGCACTCGTCGGGATCGCCGCCGTCGTCCTG
>NZ_PSVO01000038.1:0-15977 GCF_002932325.1 Rathayibacter sp. AY1E2 | reverse complement strand
CCCCCTGCCCCGCCCCGTCTCTTCCGCCCGTCCCGTCCCGTCCCAGGAGGACCGATGCCGTCCCGCTCAGCCCGCACCACCGGTATCGTCCTCGCCGCCCTCGGAATCGTCGGCGTCGTCCTCGCGATCGTGCTGCTCGTCCGGCCCGCCGGCGGGGGAGCGCCCGGCGCAGCCACGGCGTCCGCGGGCCCGTCCTCGGCGCCGTCCGGGACCGCTCCGGCGACGTCCGCCGCTCCCGGCTCCGCGGAGGCGGCCGACGGCGCCGCCGCCCCCGCACCGACGGTCTCCGCCGCTCCGTCCGGCACCGAGCCGGGCACCGGATCCGACGCTCCTCCCGCCATCGTCTCCTTCGCCTCCACCCCCGCCTCCGTCGACTGCGAGGGCGACCGCACCGCCTCCGTCCCGCTCGCCCTGTCGTGGGAGACGAGCGGAGGCGCCACCGCCCGCCTGGCCGTCGGCACCACCGACGCGAGCGCGGGCGAGCCCGTCGACCTCGCGGCGTCCGGCTCCGCCGCCGTCACCGCCGACTGCCGCGACTCCGAGACCCTGATCACCCTCTCCGTCCTCGCTCCCGACGGCACCACCGCTCAGCGCACCCTCGTCGTCCCCGCCTCCTGAACCGCTCCGCCCGCGCGGAGGCGGCCACGGAGGCGTCGAGCGGCCCCGGCACGGCAGAATGGGTCACGATGACCTCCACACCCCCTCCGCTCGGCCTGCTCCTCGACGTCGACGGGCCCATCGCGAGCCCCGTCACGCGCACGATCTCGATCCCCGAGATCGCCGCCGACCTCGTCACCCTGGCCAACGCCGGCATCCCGATCGTGTTCAACACGGGCCGCTCCGACGCGTTCCTGCGCGAGCGGGTCCTGCCCGCGCTCCTCGAGCGCGGCGTCTCGGCCGAGGCCCGCATCGTGTGCGTCTGCGAGAAGGGCGCCGTCTGGTTCACCGTCGACTACCGCGGCACCTCGGAGCCGATCGTCGACGAGTCGCTCGCGATCCCCGAGCCGGTGGCCCGCGACCTCGAGCGGATGATCCGCTCCGACTACGACGACCTGGTCTTCTTCGACGAGACCAAGCGCGCCATGGTCTCGGCCGAGCAGCTGGTCGACCTGCCGAGCGAGGACTACCTCGAGCGCCAGCTCGTCTTCGACGCCGACGCCCTGCAGATCATGACCGCCGCGGGCCTGGGAGTCGAGCGCCGCGGCATTCGGTACCCGAACGAGGAGGGGACGGTCGACTTCCGCATCGACCCGACCGTCATCTCGACCGACATCGAGTCGAACCGGCTCGGCAAGGACCTCGGCGCCCAGCGCGCCGTGGAGCTGCTAGGAGCGACCGGCGCGATCCCGCAGCGCTGGCGCACGGTCGGCGACTCCCGGAGCGACTACGCGATGGCCGACTGGCTGTTCGAGCACGCCTACGACGTCGCCCACGTCGACGTGCGGCCCGCAGAGGGCGTGCCCGAGAAGCCCTACCCGGTCCTCGTCGTCGACGGAGCCGTGAACGACGCGGCCGGCGCCGCCGTGCTCCGCCGCTGGACGGAGCTCGTCGCCGACGAGACGACGCCCGAGGTCGGCGGCGCGATCTCGCTCCATGCCCGGAGCTGATCCGCAACCCTCGTCCCTCGTCGCTCAGGCCCGTTAGCGTTCGAGCATGAGAATCGCAGTCACCGGTGGATCCGGCAAGCTCGGCCGCCACGTCGTCACCCGCCTCCGCGCTTCCGGGCACGAGGTCTTCAATCTGGACCGTGCGGGGGACCGCGGCGCGGGCTTCGTCCGCATCGACATCGCCGACTACGGCCAGGTCGTGGACGCGCTGCAGTCGGTGAACGACCAGTACGAAGGCATCGACGCGCTCGTGCACCTCGCCGCGATCCCCGCGCCGGGCCTCGTGCCCGACGTCGCCACGTTCCACAACAACATGATCGCGACGTTCAACGCCTTCCACGGAGCGATCCGTGCCGGCATCCGCAACGTCGTCTACGCCTCCAGCGAGACCGTGCTGGGCCTGCCCTTCGACGTCCCGCCGCCCTACATCCCGGTCGACGAGCAGTACCCGGCGCGCCCGGAGTCGGTCTACTCGCTCACCAAGCACCTCGAGGAGCAGATGGCGATCGAGCTGTGCCGCTGGCACCCGGACCTGAAGATCACGGGCCTGCGCTTCTCGAACGTCATGGACGAGGCCGACTACACCGAGTTCCCGTCGTTCGACTCCGACGCGCTGCTGCGCAAGTGGAACCTCTGGGGCTACATCGACGGACGCGATGGAGCGCAGGCGGTCGAGAAGGCGCTGCTCGCCGAGACGACCGGGTTCGACCGCTTCATCATCGCCGCGGCCGACACCGTGATGACGCGCCCCAACGCCGAGCTGGTGGCCGAGGTGTTCCCCGGCGTCGAGCTGCGCGGCGACCTCGGGACAACCGGCACCCTGCTCTCGATCGACCACGCCCGCGAGGTCCTCGGCTACGCCCCCGAGCACTCCTGGCGCGATTCGCAGCAGGGCTGATCCGCGGGCCCGGCGCATCGGGATCCGCGCTGTTCGTCGGTGGGGTGGATCCCGATACGCGGGCTGCGCCCGCTCCTCGATCAGCAGGGG
The DNA here is from genome assembly GCF_002932325.1 of Rathayibacter sp. AY1E2. Classification (NCBI taxonomy): domain Bacteria; kingdom Bacillati; phylum Actinomycetota; class Actinomycetes; order Micrococcales; family Microbacteriaceae; genus Rathayibacter; species Rathayibacter sp. AY1E2. The sequence goes on along the minus strand of NZ_PSVO01000038.1, from coordinate 13,382 downwards.
TGCGGTCGGCCCGTGACCGTGCCGGTCGAGGAGCGGCAGCGCGACGTCTCGAGACCCGCCCTGTTCGTGCGCGGCTCGGCTCGCCGCCACACGCACGAGCGCGCCCGGTCCGCAGTACGACTGCAGGCCGGGCGCGCTCCGTGGAGCCGAGGATCAGCTCGGGATGTAGTTGAAGGTGTCGGGGTCGGGGCCGGTGCGGTGGCCGCGGTCGAGCGCCGTGATGTCGGTCATCGCCTCGTCGTCGAGCTCGAAGTCGAAGAGGGCGAAGTTCTCCTCCACGCGCTTGCGGGTGACCGACTTCGGGAAGACGATGTCGCCGCGCTGGATGTGCCAGCGGAGCACGACCTGCGCCGGGCTGCGGTCGACGTTGCGCGCGATGCGGGTGATGGTGTCGTCGTCGAGGACGAGGCCCTGCGCGATCGGCGACCAGGCCTCGGTCGCGATGCCGTGCTCGGTGCCGTAGGCGCGGAGCTCCTGCTGCACGAGGTAGGGGTGCACCTCGATCTGGTTCACGGCCGGGACGATGGTCGCCTCGGCACGGAGCCGGTTGAGGTGGTTGGTCTGGAAGTTGGAGACGCCGATCGCCTTCGCCTTGCCGCTGCGGTAGATCTCCTCCATCGCCTTCCAGGTCTCCAGGTAGTCGCCCACGTTCGGGAGCGGCCAGTGGATGAGGAAGAGGTCGACGTAGTCGAACTTCAGCTCGCCGAGGGTGACGTCGATCGCGGCGAGAGCGTCCTCGCGGGCGTGGAAGCCGTTGTTGAGCTTGCTGGTCACGAAGACCTCGGAGCGGTCGAGGCCGGAGGCGCGGACGGCCTCGCCGACGCCCGCCTCGTTGCCGTACATCTCGGCGGTGTCGATGTGGCGGTAGCCGACCTCGAGGGCCGCCAGGGTCGCGTCCTTGGTCTCGGCCGGGTCGATCTGGAACACGCCGAAGCCCAGCTGCGGGATCTCCACGCCGTTGTTCAGGGTGATCGTGGGGACCGTTGCGGTGTCGTCGCTCATGAGCGAGTACGTCCTTTCGTCGGGGCGAGGGCGCAGTGGAGCCGCGCCGTCGTGCCTCCAGTCCATCGCCTGCGGCTCTCAGCATCAACCCCTTGCGCGCTCGGCGGACATCCAGCTTCCCCGCGGAGGAGGAGTCGGATCCCCTGAGCAGAGGTGCGCCCGCTCCGGGAACGCCGAAGGCCCCCGGCACGGATGCCGGGGGCCTTCGGGGAGCGCGACTTACGCGCGGGACTTGCGGCCGACGATCGCGCCGTAGATGAGGAGGACGACGATCGCACCGACGACGGAGACGATGATGCTCACGATGTTGATGCCGTTGACGGCGTCCTGGATGCCGAACAGCGTGCTGAGGAAGCCGCCGAGCAGCGCGCCCACGATGCCGAGGACGATCGTGATGATCCATCCGCCGCCCTGCTTGCCCGGGAGGATGAGCTTGGCGAGCGCCCCGGCGATGAGGCCGAGGATGATCCAGCTGATGATGCCCATGATGTTTCTCCTTCAGTTCGTGCTCGATCGGCCGTTCCGATGCGAGCGGAGACACCGGCGGGCCGGTGTCCTGTGAGTCGTGGAAGCGGGGGTCAGCGGAGGCGGCGCTGCACCTTGTCGCGGGCCTTGCTCGCGATGGCGGTGAGCTGCTTGGCCTCGCGCTTGGAGGTCTTCTTGAGCTTCTTGCGGGTCTTCTTCGTGGCCGGGTCGTTCCACACGCCGAGTGCGAGGTGGCGCAGCTCTTCGTAGCGGCCGCGGCCGGCGCGGGAGCCGAACACGTAGGCGGTGAAGGCGACCAGTGCCAGCAGGACGAGGCGGGGATTCATGCGGTGACCCTTCCATCGGAGAGCACCGGGTCGTGCTCGACACCCATTTGACTCTCCTGCGCAATCCGTGACAAACCACGGCCCGACCATTGACAGGGACCCCTCGCATCGTGTTCCGCGTGCGCGTGTACCCGATTCAGCCGCAGGCCGGAGACGTCTCGGACGGGAAGCGAGCGTGGAGGTAGTGGCCGTAGCCGCCCTCGACCCGGTTGTCGCGGCGGCCGGAGGTGACCACCTCGCCGCGGTCCGTCGCTCCGACCCGGGCGCCGCTCGCGCGCAGCCGCTCGACGAGCAGGACGTCCTCGTGCAGCGGCTCCCGCCCGAATCCGCCCGCGGCGAGGTACGCGCTCGCGCGGACGCCGAGATTCGCGCCGTGGATGCTGCCGATCGACTCCTCGCGCGCGCGGACGTCGCGCCAGCGCGAGTAGGCGCCGGGGGAGAGGTCGGCCGGGTCGGGCCGGACCGTGCCGAGCAGCGCGTCGTGCCGTCGCGCGTGCTCGACGTGGGCGGCCAGCCAGTCGCGGGGGACCACGGTGTCGGCGTCGGTGTTGGCGATCCACACCTGCTCGAGCGGAGCGGTGACGGAGGAGAGGGCGTGCGCGATCCCGGCGGAGCGGGCGGCGCCTACTCCGCAGCGGGCGAGCTCCAGCACCTCGGCGCCGACGGCACGGGCCCGCTCGACGGTCGCGTCGGAGCAGCCGTCCGCGGCGACCACGAGGCGCATCCCGATGCCGGGCGCCCGGTGGGCGAGGTGGGTCGCACTGGCCTGGACGGAGGCGATCAGGCCGCCGATCCGCTCCTCCTCGTCGCGCGCGGGCACGACGACCAGCACCTGCGCGAGCCGGCTCACACCAGCCCCGTCCGGCGGGCGACCGAGCGGGAGTCGCGGGCGTGGACCTCGAGCAGGACGTCCTCCTCCTCGTGGCGGGCGAGGCGGTGCAGGCCCAGCTCGGCCACGGCGGACTGCACGGCGTCACCGTCCAGAGCGAGCCCCTCGATCGGATGCCGCCAGTGCACGGTGACGAGCTCCCCCGCGGGGGCGAGGGCGTCGCGGATGGTGCGCAGCACGCCGGGGAGGGCGTCGCCGAGGTAGTAGCCGACCTCCGAGAGCACGACCAGGTCGAACGGACCCTCCGGCACGCCGCGGGTGATGTCGTGGTGCTCGACCCGCACGTGTTCGAGCGGAGCGAGGCGGCGGGCGGCGCGCTCGACGGCGGCGCTCGACACGTCGATCGCCAGCAGGCGGTCGGCCCGGTCGGCCAGCGCCTCGGCCAGCACGCCGATCGAGGCGCCGATCTCCAGCACGGAGCCGTAGCGCTGCTCCGGCAGGCTCGCGAGGGTCAGGGCGCGCTTGCGCTGCTCGTACCAGCGGCTCGTGTACCCCCACGGGTCCTCGTGGCGGGCGTACAGCTCGTCGAAGTAGCTCATGCGATCCTCACCAGCCGGTCGTCCCCGGTGAAGGTGCGCAGGAAGAGCGGATGGAGCACCGCACCGGTCCCGTCGGGCCCGGGGCGGGTCTGGCTGGGGTAGCGGGAGCGGGCGCGGCGGGTGCGCTCGAGCAGCTCGTCGTCGAGCGGCAGGCGCACGAGGTCGCCCCACGGCACCTCGGGGTCCTCCGGGTCCGCCCAGTGCCACAGCCAGATCGGCGCGGCGAGCAGCGGCTGCCCGCGCTCGCGCGCGACCTCCGCGCAGATCTCGCCGACCACGCGGTGGTCCCGGTGACCGTCCCCGGTCCAGGTGGAGAGGAGCAGGACGGTCCCGGGGGCGCCGGCCGCCCGCTCGCGCACCTCGCGTGCGATGCGCTCGTGGTGCTCCGGGGTCGCCGAGTCCGGCACGTCGAGGAAGGCGAGCCCGATGCCGGGGCCGAGCTCCGCCAGTGCGTCCGAGGCCTCCCGCCGGCGCTCGGCAGCGAGGTCCGCGTCCCGCTCCCCGTGGGCCGCGGCTCCGTCGGTCACGACGACGACGTCGACCGCGATCCCGCGCCGACGCGCGAGCGCGATGGTGCCGCCGCAGCCGAGGGTCTCGTCGTCGGCGTGCGCCACGACCACCAGGACGCGCCGGATCCCGTCGGGCAGGGTCAGCTCCGGGAGGCGGTCGCGGCGGCCGTCCGCGGTCCAGCGCTCGAGAGGAGTGCCCTCGAGGCGCCCGTCGAAGGGCCGGCTCACCAGGAGGCCGCCTCGCCCGAGGCGAGCACGGCGCGGCCGAGAGCGGCGTCGTCGCGCTCGGCGTGGTGCTGGCGGACGTAGAGCGCGAGGTCGGCGACGCGCTTGGCGTGCTCGGCGTCGAGGGCGAGCGGAGCCGGGCCGAGCGCGCGGCCGGCGCGGAGCAGGATCTCCTCGACCGCTCCGGCGACGCTCGCCCGCACGCGCTTGGCGAGCAGTGAGCCGCGGGGGCCGTCGGCCTCGCCCGCGTCGACCGCCGCGGCGGCCTCGTCCAGCGCCCGGCGCGACGCGGAGAGCGCCGTGTCGATCGCTCCGAGGTGGGCCAGGAGGTGCGGGTCCTCGCGTCGGGCTGCCGCCGCCGCGACGGCAGCCGCGACTCCGAGGGCTCCGCCGTGCCAGCAGGCGGCGACGCCGATGCCGCCCCAGGCGAAGCCGGGCCGCGAGAGGTACCAGCCGGCGTCCCCCACGGGGACGGCGCGGGTGCCGGAGAAGCGGACCGGTCCGCTGGGCACCTCCGTCAGGCCGCGCGCGTGCCAGGCGTCCTGCTCCGGCGTCGCCGTCCCGTCCCGCAGCGCTACGGCGAAGAGGCGGCGCTCGCCGGAGGCGTCGCCGACGTGGGCGGTGACGAGGGCGGCGTCGAGGCGGTCGGCCAGCGAGCACCAGGGCTTCACTCCGTCGAGCAGCCAGTCGCCGTCGCTCTCGCGGGCGACCAGAGGATCCCCGCCGCCCTCGGCCGCGAAGACCCCCCAGGCGGCGTCGGCGGCGACTCCGAGTCCGGACGGGTCGAGCTCCGCCTCGCCGAGGATCGCGAGAGCGTCGAGGTGCGGCTCCACCGCGCGCGCGACGCCGAGGTCGTGCCGAGCCAGGCGCTCGAGGAGACCGTGCAGCTCGGCGGTGCGACCGGTGCCGGGCCGGGGCGCGTCGGCGCTCAGACCGCGCGCGAAGCCGAGCGCGCCGTCGACGTCGTGGGGGAGGAGAGAGGAGGAGTGCTGGTCCATCGCCTCCGAAACTACGCAGTCGAGCGGGCGGCGTCCGGCGATTGTCCCCGAACGGACGGGGTGCTAAGCGTCAGATGTCAAGGTCGTTGATCCTGTGCAGGAGAGAGGCGAAGAGCTCGACGTCGGCGAGCGCCCAGCTGCGCAGCTCCTCGTGCATCAGCGCCTGGTTCGAGCTGCGGATCTCGCGCAGCCGCGCGGCGGTCGCCGGAGTCACCGAGAGGATCGTGGCGCGGCCGTCCTGCGGGTCGGGGGTGCGCTCGAGGAAGCCGAGGCGGTCGAGCGCCGTGATCTGGCGGCTGAGCGCCGACTTGTCCATCTCGAGGAGCTCGGCCAGCACGCCCGAGTGCACGGGTCCGCGGCGCTCGAGCGCCGAGATCGTCTTGTAGCCCAGCGGCGTCAGCTCCGGGTGGAGCCGCTCGGCGTAGGAGCGCATCGCCGCCCGCACGCGGTTGAAGAGGGTGCTGAGCTCGCCCTCCACCGAGGCGATCGCGGAGTCGACGTCGCGGGCGGAGTCGGGGGTCGGGCCGGTCATGCCTCCAGCATCCCGCGCGCGGGCCCTCCTCCTCGACTTGCGCCCGCGCGCCGCGATGACGTACGCTTCCCGAAGCCAAAGACCGCCGGTTTCCGGTGTGCGCACGAGCAGGGCCCCGGCCCCGCGGATCGCCACCGGACGAAGGATTCGCGAAGCGAATTGCCCGCGCAGGTGCACGAGTTCAGTTCCGCCTCACCGCGATCCCGAAGCTCCGCGCCCCTGTGCCGGAGCTTTTTTCTTTGCCTGCCTTCGGGCTACCGGCACGAGAATTCACAGGAGTAGCCATGGCGAACAAGGAAGCCTCGGTTGCCGAACTCACGGAGAAGTTCCAGAGCTCGACGGCCGTTCTGCTGACCGAGTACCGCGGTCTCACTGTTGCTCAGCTCAAGACGCTGCGCAAGGACATCAGTGAGCACGCAACCTACGCCGTGGTGAAGAACACGCTGACCAAGATCGCGGCGAACAACGCCGGTATCTCGTCCTTCGACGACGAGCTCGCTGGCCCCTCGGCCATCGCGTTCGTGCACGGCGACCCTGTCGCCGTCGCGAAGTCGCTGCGTGCCTTCGCCAAGGCAAACCCTCTCCTCGTGGTCAAGGGCGGTTACTTCGACGGTAACCCGCTGACCGCAGAAGAGGTGGGCAAGCTCGCCGACCTCGAGTCCCGCGAAGTTCTGCTCGGCAAGCTCGCCGGCGCCTTCAAGGCCTCGCTGTTCGGCGCCGCATATCTGTTCAACGCTCCGCTCTCGAAGGCCGTTCGCACGGTCGAGGCGCTGCGCGAGAAGCAGGAGTCCGCGAGCTGACGTCTTCCCCTTCCGGGAAGCAGTGCGCGCGCGGTTCGTAGACAAAGAAAAACAAGGAGAAAAATCATGGCAAAGCTCACGCAGGACGAGCTCATCGAGGCCTTCAAGGAGCTCACGCTCATCGAGCTCTCGGAGTTCGTCAAGAAGTTCGAAGAGGTCTTCGAGGTCACCGCTGCGGCGCCCGTCGCCGCCGCCGGTGTGGCCGGCCCGGCCGCCCCCGCCGAAGAGGTCGAGGAGCAGACCGAGTTCGACGTCGTGCTCGAGGCCGCCGGCGAGAAGAAGATCCAGGTCATCAAGGAGGTGCGCGCCCTCACCAGCCTCGGCCTCGGTGAGGCGAAGGCGCTCGTCGACGGTGCCCCCAAGGCGGTCCTCGAGGCCGTCAACAAGGAGACCGCCGAGAAGGCCAAGGCTCAGCTCGAGGGCGCCGGCGCGACCGTCACCGTCAAGTAATCCCCTTCACCCGTCGCGGGTGCCGGCTCCGGTCGGTCGCTCGTCAGGGTGACGCAGGCACGCCTGCAGACGCAGGGCGTCGTCTCCTCGGAGGCGGCGCCCTTCGTCGTTCCCGGCCGTTGGCGGCGCGCGCCCCTAGGATCGGAGCGTGACTGCTCACGATCTGCTCGCCGGGCTCCCCGCCCGCGACGTCCCGCCCAGCGAGGTCTCGCTCAGCGAGCTCCTGAGCGACTTCGTCTCGGTGACGCACCGGATCACCCGCCTCGCCGCCCAGGCGACCGGCAACCAGGAGTCGCAGGCCGTCTGGCGCACGCTCTCGGTGCTCCTCTCGATGGGCCCGATGCGCCTGGGGGAGCTCGCCTCCCAGAGCCGCGTCTCGCAGCCCACGATGACCAAGATCGTGAAGAACCTCGTCGAGACCGGCTGGCTCGACCGCATCGCCGATCCCCTCGACGCGCGCGCCTGGCAGATCCGCCTGGCTCCCGCCGGTGCGGACGCGCTGAACGCCTGGCGGACCGACCTCGGCGACGCGCTGACGCCGATCTTCGCCGATCTGACTCCGGAGGACCGCCGCGTCCTGGAGCGCGCCGTCGAGATCATGCACGAGCGCCTCGTCGTCGGCCCGCGCGACTGACCCCCTCCCGCACGGTTCCGCCGCGCGGCACACTGGTCGCGTGCAGATGCGACTCGAGCTCGTCCCCCTCCCCGTCAGCGACGTCGACCGCGCGGTCGCCTTCTACACGGAGGTGATGGGCTTCCACCTCGACCACGACGTGCGGCCCTCCGCCGCGATGCGCGTGGTCCAGCTCACCCCGCCCGGCTCGGCCTGCTCGATCGTGGTCGGCAGCGGGATGGGCCCCGGTCCGGAGGAGGGCGTCGTCCGCTCCCTCCACCTCGTCGTCGACGACATCGCCGCCGCTCGCGCGGAGCTCGTCGGCCGCTCGCTCGAGATCAGCGAGGTCCAGGACCTGGGCGGCGTGCAGTACGCGTACTTCGCCGATCCGGACGGCAACACCTGGGCGCTCCAGGAGATCGGGAGCAGGACGCCCCCGGAGTGAGTCAGTCCTCGGGCCAGCGGACCCGAGCGTCGACGTCCGGGTGCTTGCGCAGCCAGGCCGCGACGAAGGGGCAGCGCGGGACGACCGTGCCGCCCGCCTCCGTGATCGCGGTGACCGCGGCCCGCGCGAGGATGCTCCCGAGGCCGTGGCCCTCCCACGCGTCGTCGACGACGGTGTGGGTGAGCGTCACCTCGTCGCCCTGGCGGGTGTACGCGGCGAAGCCGGCCGGGGTGCCGCCGACCTCGATCACGAAGCGGGACCGCTCGGGGACGTCGCGGACAGTGGGGGTGTCGGAGTCGCTCATGCTCCGATTCTCGCTCCCCGCGGCGCCGAGGTGCTGGTGCGGATCACCAGCGAGGCGGGGATCAGCGTGTGGCGAGCCGGGGGAGGGGGCTCGCCGCGACCGAGGGCGGCCAGCGCGTCCAGCACCAGCGCGACCGCGAGCTCGCCCTGCTGGCGCGGGTCCTGGCGGATCGAGCTGAGACCGAAGAGCTCGGCGAGGGGGTGGTCGTCGATCCCGATGACGGAGACGTCCTCGGGCACCGAGAGGCCGAGCTCGCGCGCCGCGAGGATGATCCCGATCGCGATCTCGTCGGAGGCGGCGAAGATCGCCGTCGGCCGGGTCCGCGGGTCGCCGAGGACCTGCCGTCCGGCGCTGTGCCCGCCGGGGATGTCGAAGGTGGTGGGCACGATGTCCTGCGCGCCCGGCTCGAGGCCGGCGGCGGCGAGCGCCTGGCGGAAGCCGTCGCGGCGCTGCGTGTGGACGTGGAAGTCCATCTCCTCCTCCGCGAGCCCGCCGATGTGGACGACCCGCTCGTGGCCGAGGGAGAGCAGGTGCTCCGTGGCGAGGCGGGAGGCGGCGACGTCGTCGATGCTGAAGGTGGGGATGCCGGGGAGCTCGCCGCCGATGCCGACGATGGGCTTGCCCAGGGCGAGGAGCGCCTCCGTCTCGTGCGGCGAGATCTCGAGGGTGACGGCGACGATCGCGTCGACGCGCTTGCGGACGAGGTAGTACTCGAACACGCTCCGGCGGGCGTCGAGGTGCTTGTCGATGTTGTAGAGGAGCAGGTCGTAGCCGGCGGCGAGCAGGGCGCGCTCGATGCCCTCGATGATCCCGGCGAAGAACCACTGGTTGATGATCGGGATGATCACGGCGATGTTGTTGCTGCGGCCGGTGACGAGGCTGGAGGCGTTGGCGGAGACGACGTAGCCCAGGCTCGTCGCGGCGCGCTCGACGCGCTGCTTCGTCCCCGCGGAGACGTAGCCCCGGCCGCTGAGCGCGCGCGAGACCGTCGCCTTCGACACTCCTGCGAGCTCGGCCACCTCTTCGATGCCTGGCACGGCGTTCCTCCCGACCGTCCGGCCTCGATGCTGGAAACGGTTCCAGGAAGTTATACCCCGCCCGGCGGCCGGGCGTCGCGCCGAGATCGATCTCCGCCCGGCCCAACCGCCGCGATCGCTGTTCTGACGCCGAATCGTTATCTCAGAGAGCGCTCTATCACCGGCGTTGTGCTTTCATCGTTCTTGTGGAAAGGTTTCCCTCTGTGGGAGCCCATCCACACGAATCCGGTGATCCGCTCGGAGTTCCTCCTGGCATCGCCATCACCAGCATCCGAGTCGTCGCGGCACACGCTTCGAGCCGCCACAGCCTCCCGATCCCGATCGGCGAGGAGCGGCCTGCTCGGCTGGTTCCACCACTCAATGAGGAGGAAGAATGCGGTCATCCCTGCACCGCCGTATCACCGTCCCGGTCGCCGTTCTGGCAGCGGCCGGCATCGCACTCGCGGGCTGCTCCAGCAGCAGTGACCCCAACGACCCGAACGCCGGCGGCGGCAGCTCGGCCGGCACGGTCGGCACCGCCGACGGCGTCGTCAACGTCTACGGCACCATCAACGGCGACGAGGCCACCCTTCTCGAGCAGTCCTGGGCGGACTGGGAGAAGGAGAGCGGCATCGAGATCAAGTACACGGGCGACAAGGAGTTCGAGAAGCAGATCGGCATCAAGGTCCAGGGTGGCGACACCCCCGACCTCGCGATCTTCCCGCAGCCGGGTCTGCTCGCCGACACCGTCGCCTCCGGCAAGGTGCAGGAGCTCCCCGAGGGCGCCCTCGCCAACGTCAAGCAGAACTGGTCCGAGGACTGGCAGAAGTACGGCCAGGTCGACGGCACCCAGTACGGCGCGCCGCTGATGGCGTCCGTCAAGGGCTACATCTGGTACTCCCCGGCCAAGTTCACGGAGTGGGGCGTCTCCGTTCCCACGACGTGGGACGAGATGGAGGCGCTCGGCAAGACGATCGCCGAGAAGACCGGCGGACCGTCCTGGTGCGCGGGCTTCAACTCCGGTGAGGCCTCCGGCTGGCCCGGAACCGACTGGATCGAGGACGCCGTCCTCCGCGAGGCCGGCCCCGACGTCTACGACTCCTGGGTCGCGGGCGACACCCCCTTCACCGACCCGGCCATCAAGTCCGCGTTCGACTCCGTCGGATCGATCCTCCTCGACCCGACCCTCGTCAACGCCGGCTACGGCGACGTGAAGTCGATCAACTCCACCGCCTTCGGCGACGTCGCCCAGAACATGGCGAACGGCACCTGCGCGCTGACCCACCAGGCCTCGTTCTTCGAGGGCTTCCTGACCTCGGCCGGCGCCAACGTGGCCGAGGACGGCGACGTGTGGGCCTTCCTCACCCCGCCGGTCAAGGCCGACGACGCCCAGGCCGTCACCGGTGGTGGCGAGATGGTCGCCGCGTTCTCGAACGACGAGGACACCGCGAAGGTCCAGGAGTACCTGGCCAGCGCCGACTGGGCCAACAGCCGCGTCTCCCTCGGCGGCGTCATCTCCGCGAACACCGGTCTCGACCCGGCCAACGCGGGCAGCGACGTCCTGAAGGACTCCATCGCGATCCTCCAGAACCCGGACACCACGTTCCGCTTCGACGCGTCCGACCTCATGCCGAAGGCAGTGGGCTCGGACAGCTTCTTCAAGGGCATGGTCGACTGGATCGACGGCACGAGCACCGACCAGGCGCTCGAGGAGATCCAGGCCGGCTACACCTCCTAGCAGCGGAGCAGAGCCGCCGCTCCCGAGTGGCGGCTCAGCTGTGACGGCCCGGCCCCCGGATCCACGGATCCCGGGGCCGGGCCCCTCCTGAGTCCAGAGTCGCACTCGAAAGGGCGTCCATGTCCCCCATCACCATCTCGGGGTTCTTCCAATGGCTGGCGGGAATCCCGCCGCTCGCGCAGATCCCGCTCATCCTCCTGGCCTTCGCGGCCGTGGTGGCGCTCATCCTCTTCTTCGTCGAGATCGCGCCCCGCCGCGGCACCGGCTACACGGTCCTCCGGCTCGCGGTCACGGTCGTCCTGCCGGTCGTCCTCCTGCTGGTCTTCGGCCTCTACAACTCCGTCCTCTGGGTCGCGGTGGTGGCCGCCGTCATCGGCGGCGCGCTGTTCCTGCTCGACTTCCGGTCCCGCAAAGGCGCGGGCTACGGACTCCAGCTCATCGCGTTCATGGCACCGGCCGCCTTCTTCATCCTCATCGGCCTGATCTACCCGACGATCACGACGGCCATCAACGCGTTCATGAAGAACGACGGCTCCGGATTCGCCGGCATCGACAACTTCGTCTGGGTCTTCACCAGCCCCGACGGCATCACCGCCTTCCTCAACACGGTGGTCTGGGTGCTCCTGGCCCCGATCACGGCGACCGCGATCGGTCTCGCCTACGCGGTCTTCATCGACAAGAGCCGCGGCGAGAAGTTCTTCAAGCTGCTGGTCTTCATGCCGATGGCGATCTCGTTCGTCGGCGCGTCGATCATCTTCAAGTTCTTCTACGACGTGCGCCAGGGCGAGCAGATCGGCCTCCTCAACGGCATCCTCACCGCCTTCGGCGCCCCGCCGGTCGACTGGCTGGGACTCGAGCCGTGGAACACGCTGTTCCTCGTCGTCGTCCTCATCTGGACCCAGGCCGGATTCGCCATGACGGTGCTCTCCGCCGCCATCAAGGGCGTCCCCTCCGAGCAGCTCGAAGCGGCCTCGCTCGACGGCACCAGCGCGTGGCAGTCCTTCTGGAACGTCACCGTCCCCGGAATCCGCTCCTCGATCGTGGTCGTCCTCACGACGATCTCGATCGCGTCGCTGAAGGTCTTCGACATCGTCTCGGCGATGACCGGCGGCCGCTCCGACACCACGGTCCTCGCGTTCGAGATGGTCCGCCAGTTCCAGCTCGGCGCCCGCAGCGGCTACAGCGCGGCCCTCGCGGTCATCCTGTTCCTGCTCGTGCTCCCGATCGTCGTCTACAACGCCCGCCAGCTCGCCAAGCAGAGGGAGATCCGATGAGCGTCACGCCCACTCCGATCCAGGTTCCGGTCGACCGCAGCACCGAGCGCGCGCTCGCGCGCGGCGAGTCCAGGATCGAGGCGGCCAGCGGCAAGGTGAAGAAGGCGACGACGTCGCGCGGCGCCACCCTCGCCGCGCTGATCATCGCCGTCATCTGGACCGTCCCCACCCTCGGTCTGTTCATCTCGTCGTTCCGCCCCGCGAACGACATCAAGACGACCGGCTGGTGGACGATCTTCGCCAACCCCGGCTTCACCCTCGACAACTACGCGAACGCGCTCAACTCGGGCGACAGCCTGACCCTGGGCAAGGCGTTCGTGAACTCGCTCGTCATCACGCTGCCGGCGGCGCTGATCCCGATCACGATCGCCAGCCTCGCCGCCTACGCGTTCGCCTGGATCGACTTCAAGGGCCGCAACACGCTCTTCGTCCTCGTGTTCTCGCTCCAGATCGTTCCCATCCAGATGGCGCTCGTGCCGCTGCTGCAGCTGTTCTCGGACGGCCTGCGCATCGGAGGGCTCTACATCCTCCCCGGCCTCGGGGTGAACGGGTTGGACGGCTCCTACGCGAAGGTGTGGATCGCGCACACGATCTTCGCGCTCCCGCTCGCGATCTTCATGCTCCACAACTTCATCTCCGAGATCCCCGGCGAGGTCATCGAAGCGGCACGAGTGGACGGCGCCGGACACGGCCAGATCTTCTTCCGCATCGTGCTCCCGCTCTCGGTCCCCGCCATCGCCTCCTTCGGCATCTTCCAGTTCCTCTGGGTCTGGAACGACCTGCTGGTCGCGACGGTCTTCACCTCCGGACAAGGGCTGCCGATCACGAAGGCGCTGCAGGACCTCACCGGCTCCTACGGCCAGTCGTGGGAGCTGCTCACGGCCGGCGCGTTCATCTCGATCATCGTGCCGCTCATCGTGTTCTTCTCCCTCCAGAGGTTCTTCGTCCGCGGCCTCCTCGCCGGCGCCACCAAGGGCTGACGACCCGCGGGGGTGCCGTGGGCGGCGTTGTCGTCGTCGGCGGTAGCTCCGCTACAGCTCTCCTCCTCCGCCTTGCCCACGACACCCCCGCGGGCCGTCAGCACTGCTCGTCGGGGGGAATAGGGTGCACGAACGAAGGCCCGGGTCCTGCTGCGCAGGACCCGGGCCTTCGTCGTGCGGTGGCGCCGGGGGCGGCCACCAAGGGTGGGGGGGTACGGCGCCGGAGGCGGCGACGGGGCGCGGCGCGGGCTTGCAC
>NZ_PSVO01000037.1:0-16306 GCF_002932325.1 Rathayibacter sp. AY1E2 | reverse complement strand
CCGCCGCGGCCCGCCCCCGTCGCCGAGCGGGTCGTGCGGGTGACCGGGCGCGCGGCGGGAGCCGGACGCTCGGCGACGGGGGCGGGCCGCGGCGGGGCGGCGGGCTCGGGCGCGGCGGCGGGCTCGCCGGGAGGTGCGACGGTCGCCCAGGAGTCGGGCATCGGCGGCTCGACCGGCGGCATGTCCTCCTCCGGCGGCTCCTCGTCGAACGGGGGCTCGTCGCCGGCGGGAGCGGCTTCAGCGGCGGCGACGGGAGCGGCGCGCACCGGCTCGGCGGCCGCGGCGGGGGCCTCCACCGGAGCGGAGGGAGCAGCCGCCTCGGCCGCAGGGGTCGGATCGGCGGGGATCGCCACCGTGGCCCAGCCGTCGGAGCCGGTCGCGGCCGGGATCGGCGCAGCCGGGGCGGGCGCGGCGGTCGCCTCGACGGCGGCGCGCTCGGCCTCCGGGGCGGCGGCGCGAGGCTCGACACGGGCGATGTACTTCACCCGCAGGCCGAGGACCTGCTGGATCGCCTGACGCAGGTACTCGCTGACTCCGGGCTGCCCGGCGGTTCCCGGCATCTTGAACGACTCGACGTCGTTCTGGCTCGGGAACGAGAGGGTCAGCACGTCGTCCTTCAGGGCGCGCACCTGGGCGGTGTAGGCCACCAGCCAGGCGGTCATCTTCGCCTTCTGCACGACCTCGAGGATCTCGGGCCAGGTGTCCTTCATCCGCTGGAGGGTGACCGCGCCGTCGGCGGGTGCGTCGCCCGCGGCCGCAGCGGGTGCGGAGGCGGCGGCCGCGGAGGCGGCGGCCGCCTCAGTGGACGCAGCGGCCTGATCCGACGGCTCCTGCCCGACCGGCTCCGGACGAGCCGCCGCGGCGGTCGTCGCGCGGGGGCGTCCTGACTCGGCCGGCGCGGACTCGTCCGCCTCCGGGGCGGCCGCCGTCTCGTCGGGCGCCGTCACCGGCGGCGCAGCGACCGGTGCGGACGCCGTCACCGGCGCCTCGGTGCGCGGAGCGGCCGCGATGGACTCGGGCACCGAGCCGGGAGCGGCGGCGTGCGAGGCGTGGTGGGGCTCGGGCGCACGGGACGGCTCGGACGCGCGCGACGCCTCGGACGACCGCGGGGCGGGCGCCGCGGACTCGCGCGGCGCGGCCACGTGCCGCGGGCGCTCCTCCTGGGCCGCAGCGGGCGCGATGCCGGCGCCGGTGCCGTGCACCAGGGTGCGGGCGATCATCAGCTCGAGGTGCAGGCGCGGCGAGGTCGCACCGGTCATCTCGGTGAGGGCCTCGTTGACCACGTCGGCGATGCGCGAGAGCTCGGCCAGGCCGAGCGCGCGCGACTGGCCGGCCATGCGGTCGAGCTCGTCCTGCGAGACGCCGCGGAGCACGGCCGAGGCCGCTCCCCCGGTCGCCGCGACGACGATCAGGTCGCGGAGCTTCTCGAGCAGGTCCTCGACGAAGCGGCGCGGGTCCTGCCCCGTCTGGATGACGCGGTCGACCGCTCCGAACGCCTCGGCGGAGTCGTGCTCGGCGAGCGCGTCGACCACCTCGTCGAGCAGGGCGCCGTGGGTGTAGCCGAGGAGGGCGACGGCCCGCTCGTACTCGACGGTCTCGGCCTCGGAGCCGGCCATCAGCTGGTCGAGCAGGGAGAGCGTGTCGCGGACGGACCCGCCGCCCGCGCGGACCACGAGCGGCAGCACGCCCGCCGCCACGTGCACGCCCTCGCGCTCGCAGAGCTCCTGCGTGTAGTCGAGCATCTGCGCCGGCGGGACGAGCCGGAACGGGTAGTGGTGCGTGCGCGAGCGGATCGTGCCGATGACCTTGTCCGGCTCCGTGGTCGCGAAGATGAACTTCACGTGCTCCGGCGGCTCCTCCACGATCTTGAGCAGCGCGTTGAAGCCCTGCGGCGTGACCATGTGCGCCTCGTCGAGGATGAAGATCTTGAAGCGGTCGCGCGCCGGGGCGAAGATGGCGCGCTCGCGCAGATCGCGCGCGTCGTCGACTCCGTTGTGGCTCGCCGCGTCGATCTCGACCACGTCGAGCGAGCCCTGGCCCTCGCGGCTGAGCTCGACGCAGCTGTCGCAGACGCCGCAGGGGGTGTCGGTCGGGCCCGTCGCGCAGTTGAGGCAGCGGGCGAGGATGCGCGCCGAGGTGGTCTTGCCGCAGCCGCGGGGGCCGCTGAAGAGGTAGGCGTGGTTGACGCGGTTGGTGCGGAGCGCCGTCATGAGCGGATCCGTCACCTGGGACTGGCCGATCATCTCGGCGAACGTCTCGGGCCGGTACCGGCGATACAGGGCTGCTACCACCCGACAAGAGTAGCCGCGACCTCCGACGCCGGAGCCGGGACGGCGGAGACCGGATCGCGCGTAGCCTCGGTCCCGTGCTCCCGCCGCCTCCGCTCCCCCGCTTCGACGCGGTCGTGCTCGCCGGCGGACGCGCTTCCCGCCTCGGCGGCGCGGTGAAGCCGCTCCTCCGGCACCGCGAGTCGACGCTCCTCGGCACCGCCCTCGCAGCCGTGCGCGGAGCCGAGCGGAGGGTCGTGGCCGGACCGTCGTCGCTCGCACCGGCCGTCGACGGCGCCGAGCTCGTCCAGGAGGATCCGCCGTTCGGCGGCCCGGTCGCGGGCCTGGCCGCCGCGCTGCCCCTGCTCGACCGCCCGGGCGCTCCGGACTGGGTCGTCGTTCTCGCCGCCGATCTCGTCGCCCCCGCTCCCGCCGTGCACACGCTGCTCGAGGTCGCGTCGAGCGCCGTCGAGGCCTCCCTCCTGGCCGTCGACGCGAGCGGCCGAGCCCAGCAGCTCCTCGGCGTGCACCGGCGAGCGGCCCTCGTCGAAGCGCTCACCGCGCTCGGCGATCCCGACGGCGCCTCGGTGCGCGCCCTCCTCCGGGACCTTCCCCCGCGGCTCGTGACGGTGCCCGGAGGGACGACCGACGACGTCGACGCGCCCGCCGACGCGCTCCGGCACGGGATCGACCTGCCGGGCCCGCGCGGCGCAGACTGAGCGGATGGACGACACGACCGGCCCCCGCCCCTCCGCCTCCGACGGCGCCCGCCCCACGGAGGAGGTGCTCGCCGGCTGGTGGGCCGAGCTGTGCTCCGCGCTCGGCCTCGGCGAGGTCCCGGTGGACCCGGACGCCCTGCTCGCCCTCGCCGGTCGCGCGGCGCACGGAGTGGTCCGGCCGGCGGCTCCGCTGACCACGTTCCTCGCGGGCTACGCGGCGGGCCTGGCCGGGGGCGGACGGGACGCGCTCGACGCGGCGCTCGCGGCCTCGCACCGGGCGGTGGACGAGCGTCCGCACGCCTCCTGAGACGCTACTCCACCGGCCTCGATCCGGCACCAGGTCGACGCCGTACGGTTCCCCCGAGTCCCGGCGCCGCGGCTCGGACCGAGAGCGGCGCAGGACTCCCGCGGCCGACTGCGCCGCGGTCGTCCATCTGAAGGAGCCCCGCATGTCAGGCAACAGAGCCGTCGCCTACAAGTCCCCCGGAGTCGTCGAGGTCATCGACATCGACTACCCCACCTTCGAGCTGAAGGACGGACCCGGCGTCAATCCGGCGAACATCGGGCGGAAGCTGCCGCACGGCGCCATCCTCCGCACCGTCTCCACCAACATCTGCGGCTCGGACCAGCACATGGTCCGCGGCCGCACCACCGCTCCGTCGGACCTCGTGCTCGGCCACGAGATCACCGGCGAGGTCGTGGAGGTCGGCCCCGACGTCGAGTTCGTCAAGGTCGGCGACATCGTGTCCGTGCCGTTCAACATCGCCTGCGGCCGCTGCCGCAACTGCAAGGAGCGCAAGACCGGCATCTGCCTCAACGTGAATCCGGACCGCCCGGGCAGCGCGTACGGCTACGTCGACATGGGCGGCTGGGTCGGCGGGCAGGCCGAGTACGTGATGGTCCCCTACGCCGACTGGAACCTCCTGGTGTTCCCGGACCGCGATCAGGCGCTCGAGAAGATCCTCGATCTGACGATGCTCTCGGACATCTTCCCGACGGGCTTCCACGGCGCGGTGACCGCCGGGGTCGGCGTCGGCTCCACGGTCTACGTCGCAGGAGCGGGACCGGTCGGACTCGCCGCGGCGGTCGGAGCGCAGCTGCTCGGAGCGGCCGTCGTGATCGTCGCGGACCTCAACGAGGAGCGTCTGGCGCAGGCGCGCTCCTTCGGCTGCGAGACGGTCGACGTCTCGAAGGGCGATCCGGCCGGCCAGATCGAGCAGATCCTCGGCGTGCCCGAGGTCGACTGCGGAGTGGACGCCGTCGGCTTCGAGGCGCACGGCAACGGCGCCGACTCGGGGAAGGAGGCGCCGGCGACGGTGCTGAACTCGCTGATGTCGATCACCGCGGCGGGCGGCGCCCTCGGCATCCCGGGCCTCTACGTCACGGGCGACCCGGGCGGAGTCGACGAGGCGGCCCAGGAGGGCTCGCTGTCGATCCGCCTCGGGCTCGGCTGGGCGAAGTCGCTGTCCTTCACCACGGGCCAGTGCCCGGTCATGAAGTACAACCGGCAGCTGATGATGGCGATCCTGCACGACCGGGTCCACATCGCCGACGCGGTCCAGGCCACCGCGATCAGCCTGGACGACGCTCCCCGCGGCTACGCCGACTTCGACAAGGGCGCCGCGAAGAAGTTCGTGCTGAACCCGAACGGCTACCTGGGATGACCGACGGGGCGGGTCCTGCCCAGGGCCCGCCCCGAGCCCCGGGAGAATGGACGGGATGAGCGCGCACGGGCACGAGGCGACCGACTGGGACGAGGCCAGGCGGATCGTCGGCGAAGCGGTGGCGCGCTCCGGCGTCTCGACAGTCCCCCTCCTCGACGCCCGCGGAGCCGTCCTCGACCGCGCCGTCACCGCCGCCCGGCCGCTCCCCCACTACGACTCCTCGGCCATGGACGGCTGGGCCGTGCGCGGACCCGGGCCCTGGCCGCTCGAGGACGGCACCGCCGCTCCGATCGTCACCGGAGCCGCCGTCCCCGACTGGAGCGACGCGGTGCTGCCGTCCGAGCAGGGCGCGGTCCGCGACGACCTGCTCACGGCGCGGGCGCCCCTCCCGCCCGGCCGCCACGTCCGGCGCGCGGGCGACGAGGCCGCCCGCGGAGCCGTGCTGGTCGGCGCCGGGACCCGACTCACTCCCGCGCACCTCGCCCTGCTCGCGGTCGCCGGGGTCGACGCGCTCGACGTCCGCCCGCCCGCCGCGGTCGACCTGCTCCTCACGGGGGACGAGGTCGACACCGAGGGGATGCCGCCCGCCGGACGGGTGCGCGACGCGTTCACGCCGCTGCTGCCCGCGCTGGTCGAGCTCTCGGGCGGAGCCGTGGGAGAGGTCGTGCGCCGCGGCGACGACGAGGAGGCGATCGCACGGACGCTGCTGGCGGGCACGGCGCCGATCCTCCTCACGACGGGCGGGACCGGGCGCTCCCGGGTGGACGCGGTCCGTCGCGCCCTCGATGCGGTGGGCGCGCGCGTCCTCGTCGACGGCGTCGGCATGCGCCCCGGCCACCCGACCATGGCTGCGCTGCTGCCGGGCGGGACGCTGGTGATCGCTCTGCCGGGCAATCCGCTCGCCGCCCTGCTCGCGGCGCTCTCCTTCCTGCCGCCGGCCCTCGACGCGGCGTCCGGCGCCGCTGCCCGGCGGCCCCTCGGCCGGGGCGTCCTCGCCGAGCCGCTCGGGCGCGCGGGGACCACGGTGCTCGTGCCCGTCTCCTCCGGCGAGGACGGCTGGCGGGCATCCGCCGGCATCCGCTCGCACATGCTCACCGGTCTCGCCGCCTCGGAGGCCGTGGCCGTCGTGCCCGCACCGGGAGCGGCAGCGGGCGACTCCGTGCGCCTGCTGCCGCTGCCCTGGTGAGGCCTACGCCGCCGGTTCGAGGCGGATCACGACCGACTTCGAGGTCGGCGTGTTGCTGATCTTCGCGGTCGAGTCCAGCGGCACGAGGACGTTCGTCTCGGGGTAGTAGGCGGCCGCGCAGCCGCGGGGCGTGTCGTACGCCACGACGCGGAACGCCTCCGCCCGCCGCTCGACGCCGTCGGGCCACTCCGAGACCAGGTCGACCATCGCGCCGTCCGCGAAGCCCAGCTCGGCGACGTCGTCGGCGTTGACGAACACCACCCGGCGGCCGTCGTGGATCCCGCGGTAGCGGTCGTCCTTGCCGTAGATCGTGGTGTTGAACTGGTCGTGCGAGCGCAGCGTCTGCAGCAGCAGCCTGCCCTCCGGCACCCGCGGGTACTCGAGCGGATTCGCGGTGAAGCGGGCCAGGCCGGAGGGGGTGTCGAAGCGGCGCGAGTCGCGCGGCGGGTGCGGGAGGACGAAGCCGCCGGGCACGTCGATCCGGGCCTCGAACCCGTCGAAGCCGGGGACGACGTTGGCGATGTGCGAGCGGATGCGGCGGTAGTCGTCGCGCAGCCCCGCCCAGTCGACCCGCGGGACGTTCTCGCGGCCCTCGAGCAGCCGCTCCGCGATCCCCGTGAGGATCGCCACCTCCGAGCGCAGGCCCGGGCTCGGCGGGCGCAGGCGGCCCCGGGAGGCGTGCACGGCGCTCATCGAGTCCTCGACCGTGACCCGCTGCTCGCCCGAGCGCTGCACGTCGGAGTCGGTGCGGCCGAGGGTGGGCAGGATCAGCGCGCGCCGGCCGGTGACCACGTGCGAGCGGTTGAGCTTGGTCGAGACGTGGATGGTGAGGGCGAGCGAGCGCATCGCCGCCTCCGTCACTCCGCTGTCGGGCGTCGCCCGGGCGAAGTTGCCGCCGAGCCCCATGAACACGCGGGCCTTCCCGTCGCGCATCGCCCGGATCGCGGCGACCGTGTCCGTCCCGTGCACGCGCGGGGAGGAGAAGGAGAACTCGCGGTCGAGCGCGTCGTGGAAGGAGTCCGGCATCCGCTCGAAGATGCCCATCGTGCGGTCGCCCTGCACGTTCGAGTGGCCGCGCACCGGGCAGACGCCCGCGCCGGGCTTGCCGATGTTGCCGGTGAGCAGGAGCACGTTGACGACGTCCTTGAGCGTCGCGACCGAGTGCGCGTGCTGAGTGAGGCCCATCGCCCAGCAGACGACGGTGCCCTCGGACGCCGCGATCAGCTCAGCGACGGTGCGGATGCGCGTCTCGTCGATCCCGCTCGCCCGCTCGATCTCGTCCCACTGGACCTCCCGCAGCCCGTGGAGGTACTCGGCGAGGCCGCCGGTGCTCTCGCGGATGAAGGCGTGGTCGAAGACGTCGCCGCGCGCCTCCTCCACCTCGAGCAGCGCCTTGCCCAGACCCTGGAACAGGGCCTGGTCGCCGCCCAGCCGGACCTGGAGGAAGTGGTCGGCGAGGGCCGTGCCGTCGCCCAGGGTGCCGCGGACGGTCTGCGGGTTCTGGAAGCGGAGCAGCCCCGCCTCCGGCAGCGGATTCACGGCCACGATGGTGCCGCCGGCGCGCTTGGCGCGCTCCAGCGCGGTCAGCATCCGCGGGTGGTTCGTTCCGGGGTTCTGGCCGGCGACGATGATCAGCGGAGCCCGCTCCACGTCGCGCAGGCTCACCGAGCCCTTGCCGATCCCGATCGTCTCGGTGAGGGCGGATCCGCTGGACTCGTGGCACATGTTCGAGCAGTCGGGCAGGTTGTTCGTGCCGAAGCCGCGGACCATCAGCTGGTAGACGAAGGCCGACTCGTTCGAGGTCCGGCCGGACGTGTAGAAGATCGCCTCGTCGGGGCTCGCGCAGGCGCGCAGCTCCTCCGCCACGAGGTCGAGCGCCTCGTCCCAGCCCACGGGCCGGTAGTGCGTCGCGCCCTCCTCGAGCAGCATCGGCTCCGTGAGCCGGCCCTGCTGGCCGAGCGCGAAGTCGTCCCACTCCTCCAGCTCCGCGACGGGGTGCGCGGCGAAGAAGGCCGATGTGACGGTGCGGAGCGTGGCCTCCTCGGCGACCGCCTTCGCTCCGTTCTCGCAGAACTCGGCGACGTGGCGCTTGTCGCCCTCCGGCCAGGCGCAGCCCGGGCAGTCGAATCCGGTCTTCTGGTTCACCCGCAGGAGCGTCTCGGCGCTGCGCACCGGGCCCATCTGCTTGAGCGAGATCTCGAGGGCGTGGGCGACGCCGGGGATCCCGACGGCGCGTCTCTTCGGCGACCGGACGGAGAGGCGGCTCTCGTCGATCGGACTCTCGCGGGGCTCGGCGTCATCGACCATTCCTGCATCGTACGTCCGCACCCCGGCATCGCTCCCGGTTCCCGGTGGGAGGATGACCTCCACCGCCTGAGGAGACCCATGAGCCGCAGTGTCGCCCGCACCCGCCTGACCGCCGTCCGCGCCGACGATCCGCCCCGCCGTCGCGAGGACGTCCTGGCCGTCGAGGAGCCGCTCGAGATCCGCGTCGGCGGACGGCGCTTCAGCGTGACCATGCGCACGCCCGGCGACGACTTCGACCTGGTCGCGGGATTCCTGGTGTCCGAGGGGGTGCTCACAGAGTCGGAGCAGCTGGCGGCGATGCGCTACTGCGCGAGCGGCTCCGGGCCGGGCGAGAACACGTACAACGTGGTCGACGCGAGCGTTCGCGGCGGGCGGGAGGCCGTGCTGCTCGAGCGCGAGCGGTCGGTGTACACGACGAGCTCGTGCGGAGTGTGCGGGCTCGCGTCACTCGAGGCGGTCGCCACCGACTCGGCGTGGAGCGTCGCGGAGGACGACCTGCGGGTCGAGCGGGAGCTGCTGGTCTCGCTCCCCGATCGGCTCCGCGAGGCGCAGGCGGTGTTCGAGCGGACGGGCGGCGTCCACGCGGCCGGGCTGTTCGACGCGGACGGCTCGCTGCTGGTGCTCCGGGAGGATGTCGGGCGGCACAACGCCGTGGACAAGGTGGTCGGCTGGGGGCTCCGGGAGGGGCGGCTGCCGTTGCGGGGGACGCTGCTGCAGGTGTCGGGGCGCGCCTCGTTCGAGCTGGTGCAGAAGGCCGTGATGGCCGGCATCCCCCTGCTCGCCGCGGTCGGTGCCCCGTCGTCGCTGGCGGTGGACCTGGCTCGCGACTCCGGCCTCACCCTGATCGGCTTCAGCCGCGGCTCCGGCTTCAACCTCTACGCGGGCGACGCGCGGCTGCTGCCCTGAGCCGGGGCTCCACAGTCGGCTCCTGCCGATGGAGCAGCCTGCACAGCGGGCGCATCGAGATCCCCCTCGTACTCGGTGGCTCTCGACACGCCGCGTCCCGGGGCTACTCGACCAGCGAGGGTCGCCGCGTGTTCGGCAGAGGGCGCGACCCGGAATCGCGTGCGAGCGATTCAGGGCAGCCCGACAAGACCCGCTCTGCGCAACGCAGGCCCACGAGAAGCCGACCGCGGTCGTGCAGCGGGCCACCGCTGCACGACGAGCGAGCACCGCCGCGTGCCAGCGATTCAGGGCAGCCCGACGTACCCGGCTCTGCGCGATGCAGGCCCACGAGAAGCCGACCGCGGTCGCGCAGCGGGCCACCGCTGCACGACGAGCGAGCACCGCCGCGTGCGAGCGATTCAGGGCAGCCCGACAGGACCCGCTCCACGGGAGCCGCCACCCCCGGAAGCCGACCGCGAGTCGTGTCACGGCTCCGCCGCTACACGACCGACAAGGACTGCCGGGCGATCTCCAGCTCCTCGTTCGTGGGGATGACGAGGACGGCGACGCGGGAGTCGTCGGTGGAGATGCGGCGGGCGCCGCGGTCGGAGGACGTGTTGCGCTCGGGGTCGAGCTCGATGCCCAGGCCCTCGAGGCCGCGGAGGGCGCCCGCTCGGACGGCGGCGACGTTCTCGCCGACTCCGGCCGTGAACACCACGGCGTCGACGCGGCCCAGCTGGGCGTAGAAGGCCCCGATGTAGTGGCGGAGGCGGTGGTAGTAGACCTCGAGTCCGGCGCGGGCCCGCTCGTCGCCGGCCTCGGCCGCCTCCTGGACGTCGCGCATGTCGCCGCGACCCGTGAGGCCGAGGAGCCCGCTGCGGCGGTTGAGGAGGGTGTCGAGCTCGTCGATCGAGAGGCCGGCCTTGCGGGCGAGGTGGAAGACGACGGCCGGGTCGAGGTCGCCGGAGCGGGTGCCCATCACCAGGCCCTCGAGCGGGGTCATGCCCATCGAGGTCTCGACGGAGACGCCGCCGTCGACGGCGCAGGCGGACGCTCCGTTGCCCAGGTGCAGGACGATCGTCTTCAGGTCGGAGCGGCGGCGGCCGAGGTAGGCGGCGGCGGCCTCCGAGACGAACTTGTGCGAGGTGCCGTGGAAGCCGTAGCGGCGGACGCGGTGCTTCTCGGCGAGCTCGGCGGGCAGCGCGTAGGTCGACGCCGCGGCCGGGATCGTGTGGTGGAAGGCGGTGTCGAAGACGGCGACGTGCGGGACGTCCGGGAAGGCCTTCTGCGCCGCCTCGATGCCCTCGAGGTTGGCGGGGTTGTGCAGCGGGGCGAGGTCGGCGAGGTCCTCGATGTTGATCTTGACCAGGTCGGTGACGACGGTGGGCTCGAAGAAGCGCTTGCCGCCGTGCACGACGCGGTGGCCCACGGCGACGGGAGGGAACTCGTCGAGGCTCGGGCCGTGCTCGCCGAACGCGCGGATCATCGCGTCGAAGCCGGCGGTGTGGTCGGGGATCGGCCCCTCGATCTCGAAGGACTCCCCGTCGCGGGTGTGCTTCGTGCGGCCGGTGTCCTCGCCGATCCGCTCGACGAGGCCGCTGGCGAGGGTCTCCTCGGTGGTCATCTCGATGAGCTGGTACTTGAACGACGACGATCCGCTGTTGACGACGAGGACGACGGACATGAGGGGACTCCTGGGGTGATCGGGGTCGGGAGGGGCGGCGGCGGGGTCGCCGCTAGCGCACCACGGGGATGGCGGCGGTGGGCGGGACGATGGCCTGGGTGGCGGCCTGGATGGCCGTGATCGCGACGGTGTTGACGATGTCCTGCACGAGCGCGCCGCGCGAGAGGTCGTTGACCGGCTTGCGCAGACCCTGGAGGACCGGTCCGATGGCGACGGCGCCGGCCGAGCGCTGCACGGCCTTGTAGGTGTTGTTGCCCGTGTTGAGGTCGGGGAAGATGAACACCGTCGCGCGCCCGGCGACCTGGGAGCCGGGCATCTTCGAGGCCGCGACCGCCGCGTCGGCCGCCGCGTCGTACTGGATCGGGCCCTCGACGAGCAGGTCGGGCCGGCGCTCGCGCACCAGTGCCGTCGCCGCGCGGACCTTCTCGACGTCGGCGCCGGCTCCACTCTCACCCGTGGAGTAGGAGAGCATTGCGATGCGGGGGTCGATCCCGAACTGCTGGGCTGTCTCGGCGGACGAGATCGCGATGTCGGCGAGCTGCGCCTCGGTGGGGTCGGGGTTCACCGCGCAGTCGCCGTAGACCAGCACGCGGTCGGCGAGCGCCATCAGGAACACGCTCGAGACGACGGAGACGCCCGGGCTCGTCTTGATGATCTCGAAGCCGGGGCGGATGGTGTGCGCGGTCGTGTGCGCGGCTCCCGAGACCATCCCGTCGGCCAGGCCGAGCTGCACCATCATCGTGCCGAAGTAGGAGACGTCCGTGACGGTGTCGTAGGCGTGGTCGTAGGTGATGCCCTTGTGCGCGCGGATGCGGGCGTACTCCTCGGCGAAGCGCGCGCGGTGCTCGGGGTCGAGGGTGCTCAGCACGCGGGCACCGTCGAGGTCGAGGCCGAGGCCCGCCGCACGGGCGCGGATCTCGGCCTCCTCGCCGAGGATCGTGAGCCGGGCGATGCCACGCTTGAGCACGGTCGCGGCGGCGCGGAGGATCCGGTCGTCGCCGCCCTCGGGCAGGACGATGTGGCGGTCGGCGATGCGCGCCCGCTCGATCAGCCCGTACTCGAACATCAGCGGCGTGACGACCTCGGACCGGCCGACGTCGAGGAGGGTGAGCAGCTCGACCGCGTCGACCGCCTCCTGGAAGAGGGCGAGGGAGGTGTCGCGCTTGCGCGGGGAGTCGGCAGCCAGGCGGCCGCGGGCCGCGGTGACGCGGACGGCGGTGTCGTAGGTGCCGAGCTCGGTCATCACGATCGGCACGCGGCTGTCGACGCCCTCGATCAGCCGGACGATCGGCTCCGGCAGCTCGAAGCCGCCGTTGAGGATGATGCCGGTGACGGTGGGGAACGTGCCGGAGGCGTACGCCATGATCACGGCGAGGACGACCTCGGGCCGGTCGCCGGGGACGATCACGACGCCGCCCTCGGTGAGCCGCGGCAGGACGTTGACCATGGACATGCCGGCGATCACCACGCCGAGCGCCTCGCGGCCGAGCAGCTCCGGATCGCCCGCGACGACGACGCCGTCGACCGCCTCGACCAGGCGGGACAGGCTCGGAGCGACGAGGAACGGATCCTCGCGGATCGCCCAGACCGGGACGGTGGCGGGGATGCTGTCGCGGATCGCGGCGACGGCGTCGGCGGCGGTGTCGGGATCGGCGCGGTTCGCGATCACTCCGATGAGGCTCGCGTGGGCCGTGCGCAGCTCGACCGAGGCGAGCTCCGTGATCTGGCGCATCTCCTCCGGCGTGCGCGCGGGAGCCTGGCCCAGCTGCTCGCTGCGGGACGAGTCCCGCCCGGTGAGGACGAGCAGGACCGGGGCACCGAGGTTGGCGGCGATGCGGGCGTTGTAGCCGAGCTCGGTGGGGCTGCCGACGTCCGTGTAGTCGGAGCCGAGGATGACGACGGCGTCGCACCGGGCCTCGACGCCCTTGTACCGCTCGACGATCCGCGAGAGCGCCGCCTCGCCGTCGGCGTGGACGTCCTCGTAGGTGACGCCGATGCAGTCCTCGTAGGCGAGGCCCGAGTCGGAGTGGCCGAGCAGCATCTCGAGCACGTAGTCCGGCTCGGAGGTGGAGCGGGCGATCGGGCGGAAGACGCCGACCCGCTGCACCTGGCTGCTGAGCGCATCGAGGACGCCGAGGGCGACCGTGGACTTGCCCGAATGACCTTCGGCGGACGAGATGTAGATGCTCTGAACCATCGGATCCAGCCTACCGAGGGGGTCCCTCCGCCTGGCTGAGTAGAGGCCAGGGATGGGAGGGCGTGCATGCGGCGCTGCTGTGGAGGAGCTTCCTCGAGCGGTGCAAGCCGGCAGTGCGGTGGCGCGGACGCCGGGCGGCGGAGCAGGCGGCCCCGTCAGTCCGGCGGCCCTGCGGACGAGCGGCCCTTGAAAGAAACTGCCGGTTAACGGAAGAAGACCCCCCGCGCACCCGCCAGAGCCCGGTTACCCTTGCTGCGTTTCCGCCCTGGGGGAGTTGGCCTGGATGGCGCCACGCGGGGAGCCGGGTGACAGTCTAACCGACGACGGCGGCCGAGGAGAGCGGGGCGTGTCGGGGTCGTGGTCAGCGGGAGCCTCCGACACCGGCTAGTATCGATGAGTCGCGGCTCAGGTCGTGCCAGGAGGATTCGCCTAGTGGCCTATGGCGCACGCTTGGAAAGCGTGTTGGGTGAAAGCCCTCGGGGGTTCGAATCCCCCATCCTCCGCGAACGGTGTCCGTTGCTCTCGCCAGCACGGGCACCGTTTTGTTTAACCGGTGCGGGCGATTGTCGAGGCCCGGTCGACCGGTGCAGGCGTCCATCGGAGCGGCGCTCACGCAACGCCGGGTTCGCGCCGCCGGCGCACACGCAGCCGTAGCCGACGACCTCGCGCCGATTGCGGGAGATCAGCCGTAGAGGTGGTTCGTCCGCGCGCAGGAGTCGGAGCAGAACGCGCCACGGCGGGCGACGAGCGGGGCCGAGCAGGCGGTGCAGACGGGGCGGAAGAAGAGTTCGGCTATGGTTCGCGACATGGTCCGACCGTAGGTGCCGGTCCCGGATCGTGCCCGTCGCCATCCGTATTACGACAACGCGGACGACAGGGCGGCGATACGGACCCTCCGGCGACGCCGGCCGTCAGTCGGCGATGCGCTCGAGCCATTCGTCGAGCAGGAGCCGCTCCCCCGCGCTGAGGGGCTCGATCTGCGGCAGCGCCGTCCGCAGGGCGACGGCGTGCGCGACGACCGCACGGGCGGCGGGATCGGTGGGGCCCGCCTCCGCCGTGGTGATCGCCGCGAGGACGGACTCGCGCGAGCGGGACGAGAGCTCGTCGTCGGGGTCGGCGAGGGCGGTCAGCGTGAGGGTGCAGCCGAGCGCGGCCGACTGGAGCAGGCGGGAGGCCCGCTCGACGTCGACGGTGAGGCGGCCGGCTTCGGCGACGGCCCGGACCGCGTCGAGGAGGACGCCGCGGGACAGGCGCGCCGCCTCCGACTCCTCCCCCGGCCGCGCGGTGAACATCAGCGCGTAGAGGTGCGGTTCGGCGAGTCCGAAGGCGACGTGGTGATCCCAGGCGGCACGGAGCGCGTCGACCGGGTCGGCCGGCGCCTCGCTCCGCTCGAAGTCGGCGAGGGCCGTGGCGAATCCGGCTGCCGCGGCCGAGTCGAGCAGCCCGCGCAGGTCGCCGAACGTCCGGTAGATCGTAGGGGCCTGCACCCCCGCCGCCGCGCTGATCGCCCGCGTCGACACCGCGTCCCGCCCGCCGTCCGCCAGCAGCTCGACCGTCGCTCGGAGGATCCGCTCCCGCGTCGTCCCGCTCTCACTCATGCTACCGACGCTAACACGCTCCCGTTAGCGCCTCGTCTCCCGGACCGGCCCGGTCGCGTCAGCGCCGTCGGGCGGTCCCGAAGATCCCGCGGACCACCTCGCGCAGCAGCGTCCTGCCGGCGCTCGAGCCCAGCACCTCCTCGACGACCGTCCTGTCGCGGCGGGCGGTGCGGGTCCCGCGGGAAGTCGGTGCCGTGCGCCGTCGGGAGCGCTCGGCGGCCTGGTCGGCGGCGCGCTCGGCGGCGGCCCGCTCCTTCGCGCGGCGGGCGGCGTCCGCGGTCTCCTCCTTGGCGCGACGCGCGTCCTCCTTCGCGCGGCGGGCGTCGTCGGCGGCCTGCTGCTCGGCGGCGGCGCGGGCCTCCTCCGCGTCGGCGGCGGCGTCGAGCCGGCGGGTGAGGATCTCGCGGGCGGAGTCGCGGTCGAGGGGCGTTCCGTAGCGCGCGAGGAGCGGGGACCTCTGGACGCTCGCCTCGCGGTCGGCCTCGGGGGTGGGCTTCATCGAGCCGAGCGGGGCGCGGAGACGCGTCCAGGCGACCGGGGTCGGGGCGCCGCGCTCGTTCATGACCGTCACGATCGCCTCGCCGATGGGGAGCGCCTGGAGGACTTCGCCGAGGTCGTAGTCGCTCTCGGGGTAGGTCGAGACGGTGGCGCGGAGGGCCTTGGCGTCGTCCGGCGTGTGCGCGCGGAGCTGGTGCTGCACGCGGGAGCCGAGCTGGGCGAGGACGTCGCCCGGCACGTCCTTCGGGGTCTGCGTGACGAAGACGATGCCGACGCCCTTGGAGCGGATGAGGCGCACGGTCTGGGTGATCGCGGCGAGGAAGTCCTTCGACGCGTCGCGGAAGAGCAGGTGCGCCTCGTCGAAGAAGAACACCAGCTTCGGCTTGTCGAGGTCGCCGACCTCCGGCAGGTCGTTGAAGAGGTCGGCGAGCAGCCACATCAGGAAGGTGGAGAACAGAGCCGGTCGGTCGGCGACTCCGGGGACCTCGAGGAGGCTGACGACGCCGCGCCCGTCGGCGGCGAGGCGGAGGAACTCGGCCGTGTCGATCTCGGGCTCGCCGAAGAACACGTCGGCGCCCTGGTCGGCGAACGCGATCAGCTCGCGGAGGATCACGCCGGCGGTCGCCTTGGACAGCCCGCCGAGCTCGGCGAGCTCCGCCTTGCCCTCGTCGCCGACGAGGTAGGTGAGCACGGCGCGGAGATCGGACAGGTCGACGAGCGGGAGACCGGCGCTCTCGGCGTAGTGGAAGACGAGGCCGAGGCTCGACTCCTGCGTGTGGTTGAGGCCGAGCACCTTCGCGAGCAGCAGCGCGCCGAATCCCGTCACGGTGGCGCGGACGGGGACGCCGGTGCCGATGCCGCCGAGCGCGAAGTACTCGGCGGGGGCCGCCTCCGCCCGCCAGTCCTGGCCGATGCCGCGGGTGCGGGCGAGCAGCGCGTCGGTCGCGGTGCCCGGAGTGGCGAGGCCGGAGAGGTCGCCCTTGATGTCCGCGGCGAAGACGGGGACGCCGTGGGCCGAGAGCTGCTCGGCGAGGACCTGCAGCGTCTTCGTCTTGCCGGTGCCGGTCGCGCCGACGACGAGGCCGTGCCGGTTGAGCATGCCGAGCGGGATGCGGACGGGCACGTCGATCCGCGCGTCGCCGTTGACGAGGGCGCCGAGCTCGAGGGCCGGGCCGGTGAACGCGTACCCGGCGCGCACGGCGTCGACGGCGCTCTCGGGGAGCGGGCCGGGTACGCGTTCACCGGCCCGGCCCTCGAGCTCGGCGCCCTCGTCAACGGCGACGCGCGGATCGACGTGCCCG
>NZ_PSVO01000036.1:0-17152 GCF_002932325.1 Rathayibacter sp. AY1E2 | reverse complement strand
CCCCCGCGCCATCGCGAACCGCTCGACGACCCCCGCCTCCGACCGCTTCCGCGACTTCATCGCGTCCGGCTGGGCCGAGCGGGAGGAGCCGCTGCCCGCTCCGCGTGAGCAGGCGTCCTTCGCCGCCTCCCGCCGCGAGCGCCTCTCCGCGCTGCACACCGGCGTGCGCATCGTCGTCCCGGCGGGCCGCCTCAAGCAGCGCGCGAACGACACCGACTACCCGTTCCGTGCGCACTCGGCCTTCACCTGGCTCACCGGCTGGGGCTCCGACTCCGAGCCCGGCGCGGTGCTCGTCCTCGAGCCCGCCGGGTCCGGCCACAGCGCGACGCTCTACTTCCGCGAGCGCGCGGGCCGCGACTCCGACGAGTTCTACGCCAACCCCGAGATCGGCGAGTTCTGGATCGGGCCGCGTCCGTCGCTCGCGCAGGTCGCGAGCGATCTCGGCCTCGCTACCCGCGGGATCGCCGAGCTCGACGCGGTCCTCGACGCGCACGACGGCGTCCCCCTCGCCGTGCTGCGCGAGGCCGACCCGGCGGTGACCGGCCGTCTCGACGCGGTCGAGGCCGACGAGCGGGCGGACCGCGACGCGGCGCTCGAGCGCGACATCGCCGAGCTCCGCCTGGTCAAGGACGCCTACGAGATCGCCGAGCTGCGCGCCGCCGTCGACGCGACGGGCCGCGGCTTCGAGGACGTCCTCTCCGACCTGCCGCGCATCATCGCCCACGAGAAGGGCGAGCGCCTGATCGAGGGCGTCTTCAACGGACGCGCGCGCGCCGACGGCAACGCGGTCGGCTACGACACCATCGCCGCGGCGGGCCCCCACGCCTGCATCCTGCACTGGACGCGCAACGACGGGCCGGTGCGCCCCGGCCAGCTGGTGCTGCTGGACGCCGGCGTCGAGCAGGACAGCTACTACACCGCCGACATCACGCGCACCTTCCCGGTGGACGGCCGCTACACGGACGCCCAGCGCCAGGTTCACGAGACGGTGCGGGAGGCGGCCGACGCCGCGTTCGCGATCGTCCGACCCGGCATCCGCTTCCGCGAGGTTCACGCCGCGGCGATGGCCGTCATCGCGCGGCGCACCGCCGAGTGGGGCCTGCTGCCGGTCAGCGCCGAGGAGGCGCTCGAGGCCGACAACCAGCAGCACCGCCGCTACATGGTCCACGGCACCAGCCACCACCTCGGGCTCGACGTGCACGACTGCGCCCGGGCACGGCGCGAGATGTACCTCGACGGACTGGTCGAGGAGGGCATGGTCTTCACGATCGAGCCCGGCCTCTACTTCCAGCCCGACGACCTCACGGTCCCGGAGGAGCTGCGCGGCATCGGCGTCCGGATCGAGGACGACGTGCTCGTCACCGCCGACGGCGCCGAGAACCTCTCGGCCGGCATCCCGCGCTCGGCCGACGACATCGAGGCGTGGATGGCCCGACTGGCCCGCTGAGCCCGGTCGCCCGCGGGGAGCCCCGGCCGCTCAGGCGGCGAGGGGCAGCGCGAACTCCCCGCGGGCGGCGGCGAGCGCCAGCCCGTCGAGCAGCGTCGCCAGCTGACCGGCGGGAGCGTCCGGGTCCTCGGGGTGCCACTGCACGCCCACGAGGGGGGCCGCGACGTGCTCGACGGCCTCGATCACGCCGTCCTCCGCCCGGGCGACGACCCGCAGCCCCGGAGCGAGCAGGTCGACCGCCTGATGGTGCGCGCTCTGCACCGCGAGCGCCTCGGACCCGAAGAGCCCGCCGAGCACGGAGCCCGCCGCGAGCCCGACCTCGTGCCGGTGCATGCGCTGGTGAGCGGGGGCCGCCGCGTTGACGTGCTCCGCCTCCGGACCCAGGTCCTGCACCAGCGTGCCGCCGAGCGCGACGTTGACGATCTGCAGGCCGCGGCAGATGCCCAGCAGCGGAGTCCGGCGGGCCAGTGCCCGGTGCACCAGCGCGATCTGGGCGGCATCCGCGCGCTCCGCGTGGGGGCCCTCGGCCGGGTAGCCGCGGTCAGCGCCGTACTGCTCGGGAGCGATGTCCTCGCCGCCCGCGAGGACGAGGGCGTCCGCCCCCGCCGTGCGCGCCAGCAGCTCCTCCGTGCCCAGCTCCTCGGCGGCGAAGCGCTCCGCCCGCCAGCCGCGCTCGTGCGCGAGGGCGAGGATGCGGCCGTTCAGGATCTGCACGTAGGCGTGGTACTCCTCGCGGCCCGGTCGCACGCGGGCGACCTCGACGATGGCGAGTGAGCGGGTCATGACTCCATCCTGGGCACGCCGCCGCCGCCGGTCGAACCGCCGTGTCACGCGGTGTCACACTCCGGCCGTACGATCACGGAGTGACCTCGCCGAGCCCGTCCCTCCTGGAGCGCGTGCAGCAGGCGCGCTCCGAGGTCTCCGTCCTCGCAGGGACCACTCCCGAGCGCCGGGTCCGACCGCTGCGCGAGGCCGTCGAGCACGTCGCCGCCGGCGGCTCCCCCGATCCCGACGCCCTGCTCGACGCGGTCGACTCGCTGGTCGGGCTCGTGGCCCGCGCCGAGGTGCAGCTGAGCGGCGTCGAGCGCTCCGTGCGGGACGACCTGGAGCGGGCCGCCACCCTCTCCGACCTGCGCACCTCGGCGCAGCTCGCCTCCGCCGCCGACGTGGCCGTCGCGTGCGCCGCGGCACGGTCGCTCCTCCTCGACGCCGACGACGCCCGGTCGGCCGGCGCCCGCCACGATCCGGCCGCGCTGCTGGTCCTGCTGCTCGACGCCGACTCCGCTCTGGACGCCGTCGTCTCCGGGTACCGCGAGCCGCGGGCCCAGGCCGAGCGCCAGCTCCTCCTGTTCGAGGCGGCGCGCACCGCGGCCCGGCTCGGTGCCGAGTCGGTGCTGCTCCTGGCCGCCGTGCACGGCGAGCGCATCACCGCGGCACCCCGGATCCTCGCGGAGGAGACGCTCGGGCAGCTGGACACCGCGGTGCGCCGTGCGGCAGGCGATCCGGCCGGCGCTCTGGACGAGGCCCGCGCCGCCGCCGACCGCGCCCGCTCCGCGCTCGACGAGGCCCTGGTCGACCTCGACGGCGCACCCCCGTCGCTCCGCCCAGCAGCCGTCCCCGGAGGCCTGCCCGCGGCCTGAGCACGCAGGCACCCGGCACCGGCGCGCGTGCCATAGTGAGGGACATGGCCTCCTTCCTCGTCGTCCCCCAGTGGCAGGGCTCGGCGTCGACGCGCGCGATGCGCCTCGTCGACGGAGCCGAGGCGATCCGGGGCGATCTGCCCTCCTCCGCCACCACGACCCTCGACATCCCCGCCGAGGCGGGCGACGCCCAGGACACCGGCATCCGCCGCTACGCCTCGGTCGCCACCGTCGCCGAGCGGGTGCGCGAGGCCCTCTCGGGCCGCACCGGTCCCGTGATCACGATCGGCGGCGACTGCGGCGTCGAGTTCGCGGCGATCGGGCACGCCGTCCGCTCGGCACCGGGCCCGGTCGCGCTGGTCTGGCTCGACGCCCACCCGGACGCGCACACTCCTGAGTCCTCCCCCAGCGGCGCCTTCTGCGGCATGGTCCTCTCGGCCGCGCTGGGCCGCGGCGTCGGCCTCCTGAGCGCGGGCGCCGAGGAGCGGGTGGCCGACGAGCGCGTCGTCCTCGCCGGTGTCCGCTCCGCCGACGACGGCGAGCTCGAGCCGCTGGTCGAGCGGGGGGCCGCGGTGCTGCCCGCAGACGCCCTCGACCCGGAGTCGCTCGTCGCGGCGGTCGAGGCGACCGGTGCCGCCTCCGTCTACGTGCACCTCGACCTGGACGTGCTCGACCCCGCCGACCTCGCCGGGCTGTTCGACCCTGTGCCCTTCGGCGTGCCCGCCTCGCGCCTCGTCGCGAGCCTCGACGCCCTCCGGTCCCGCTTCCCGCTCGCGGGCGCCGGCGTCACCTCGTTCGCCCCGTCGTCGCCGACCGCGGCCGAGGACGACCTGCCCACGATCCTCCGCCTCCTCGGCGCTCTGTCCCGCGGGGCCTGAGAGAGCCCTGCCATCGGCGCGCAAGCCCGAGCGCGTGTCGGCGGCACCCGGCAAGATGGTCGGACGCGACCGAGCGGAGGAACGATGAGCGACGAGAGACCGCGCGTGCGCACCGAGCGGCGCGGGACCGTGCTCGCGATCGTGCTGGACCGGCCCGAGAAGCGCAACGCCGCCGATCTGCGGCTGCTCGCGGAGCTGGCGTCCGCGTACGGCGAGCTCGACCGCGACCCGGAGCTGCGCGCCGGCGTCGTCCTCGCCGAGGGCGGGCACTTCACGGCCGGGCTCGACCTCGCCGACATCGGGCCCCGCCTGGGCTCCGACGGCCTCGACTTCGTGCCCGAGGGCGGTCTCGACCCCTGGGGCCTGCGCACCCGCCCCGTGAGCAAGCCGGTGGTCATCGGCCTCCAGGGCACCTGCCTCACGCTCGGCATCGAGCTCGCGCTCGCGAGCGACGTCGTCCTCGCCGAGCGGTCCACCCGCTTCGGCCAGATCGAGGTCGCGCGCGGCATCCTGCCCTTCGGCGGAGCGACGCTGCGCTTCCCTCGCGCCGTCGGCTGGGGCGACGCGATGCGCTGGATCCTCACCGGCGACCTCTTCGACGCCGAGGAGGCCCACCGCATCGGCCTCGTGCAGCAGGTCGTCCCCGACGGGACGGTCGCCGAGGCGGCCTGGGCTCTGGCCGCCCGTATCGCCGCGCAGGCGCCGCTCGCCGTGCAGGCCGCCCTGGCCAGTGCCCGGCTCGCGGTCGCCGCGTCCGACGCCGAGGCCGCGGCCGCGCTCCCCGGGGCGCTCGCGCGTCTCGCGGCGTCCGAGGACGCGCGCATCGGCACCGAGGCCTTCCTCCAGCGCACGACGGCGGAGTTCACCGGACGATGAGCGACGAGAGCACCACCGTCACGGCGCCCGGCGGCTCCTCCCTCGAGGCGCAGCAGGAGCGCGCCGCGCAGCAGCTCGAGATCCGGCTCCGCTACGGCGACCAGGTGTGGGAGCTGCGCGAGGTCGACCACTTCGCCGTCTTCTCCCGCCGCAGCACTGCACGACGGGCCGGGCGCGTCCTCGTGGCCTCCGGCTTCCAGATCGCGATCTCGCGGCTGAGGCTGAGGCAGGTCCTCGTCGCGAGCCACCACGCCGCGGTCGACGAGGAGTCGACCACCGCGTTCCTCCGCCAGGTGATCGAGGCGGTCGAGAGCCACGGCGGCCGCTACGACGGCTGGCGGGCCGAGATCGTGCCGGCGCATTGAGCGCCGGGCACCCACCGACGACGGGGCTCGACGCCTCCGAGAAACCCAGGGAGACAGCATGAGCAGCACGACGGACGAGTTCGACGTCATCGTCATCGGAGCAGGACCGGTGGGCGAGAATCTCGCGGACCGCGCGGTCCAGGGCGGCCTCACCGCGGCCGTCGTCGAGAGCGAGCTCGTCGGGGGCGAGTGCTCCTACTGGGCGTGCATGCCCTCGAAGGCGCTGCTGCGGCCGCCGATGGCGCTCCGCGCCGCCCGTGATCTTCCCGGCGCGGCGCAGGCGGTGAGCGGAGGAGTCGACGTGCCCGCGCTCCTGGCCCGCCGCGACTCCTTCACCAGCCACTTCGACGACCACGGCCAGGTGCAGTGGCTCGAGGGCGCCGGCATCGAGCTCGTCCGCGGGCACGGCCGCCTGAGCGGCGAGCGCGAGGTGACCGTGACCGGACCCGACGGCGAGGTGCGCGTGCTCCGCGCCCGCTCCGCCGTCGCCGTCGCGACCGGCACCACCGCCGTCGTCCCCGACATCCCGGGCCTGCGCGCGGCATCCCCCTGGACGAGCCGCGAGGCCACCTCGGCCGAGGAGGTGCCGCCGCGCCTCGTCGTCATCGGCGGCGGAGTCGTCGCGACCGAGATGGCGACCGCCTACGCCGGCATGGGCTCCTCCGTCACGCTCGTCGCCCGCAGCGGACTCCTCGCGCCGTTCGAGCCCTTCGCCGGCGAGCTCGTCGGCTCGGCGCTCCAGGAGCTCGGCGTCGACCTGCGCCTCGGCGACTCGCCCGTCTCGGTCGAGCGCCGGTCCGACGGCACCGTGGCGGTGACGCTCGAGGGCGGCGACGTCATCGAGGCCGACCAGGTGCTCGCCGCGACCGGCCGCGCCCCGCACACCCGCGACGTCGGCCTCGAGACGGTGGGCCTCGAGCCCGGCTCCTCGCTGACGGTCGACGACACGATGCTCGTGCTGGGCGGCGACGGTGCTCCCCTCGGCGGCGGGCGTCCGTGGCTCTACGGGGTCGGCGACGTGAACCACCGCGCACTGCTCACGCACCAGGGCAAGTACCAGGCCCGTGCGGCCGGCGACGTGATCGTCGCGCGCGCCACCGGGGCCGAGGTCCATGACGCCCCCTGGGGAGCGCACGTCGCGACCGCGGACCACGAGGCCGTGCCGCAGGTCGTCTTCACCGACCCCGAGGTCGCGTCCGTCGGCCTCACCGCCGCGGCCGCCGAGAAGGCCGGCTACCGAACCCGCGTCGTCGACTACGAGATCGGCTCGGTCGCCGGCGCCGCCCTCGCCGCAGACGGCTACACGGGCACCGCGAGGATGGTCGTGGACGAGGACCGGAAGGTCGTCCTCGGCGTCACCTTCGTCGGCAAGGAGGTCGGCGAGCTGATCCACTCCGCGACGATCGCTGTCGTCGGCGAGGTGCCGCTCTCGCGCCTCTGGCACGCGGTCCCCTCCTATCCGACGATCAGCGAGGTCTGGCTGCGGCTGCTCGAGACCTACGGACGCGACAGCGCGTGAGCGCGCTCCGTCGAGCCGTCGCGACGGTGGCCCTGGATCCGGCGATCACCCGGCCCGGCTACCTCTTCGCGTGCGCGGTCGGACTCGCCTGGGGCGCGCTGTGGAGCACGGGCCCGATCCGGCGCAGCCACGGCCTCGTCGTCTTCACCGGTCTGCCCTCCTGGGCGTTCGGCCGCGGAGGGTCCTGCGTCGGCACGAGCTATCTCACGGGCACCAACGTCTCCGACAGCGTCCTCGAGCACGAGGCCGTGCACAAGGAGCAGTGGCGGCTCTACGGGATGTGGTTCCCGTTCGCGTACACGGTGGCGGGTCGCGATCCGCTGCGCAATCGATTCGAGATCGAAGCCGGTCTCGAGAAGGGCGGATATCTCCGTGGTCACTGACATGACGGGGCGCGTCGTCGTCCTCACCGGAGCCAGTTCCGGCATCGGCCGGGTCGCGGCGGGAGCGCTGGCGTCCGCCGGTGCCCGCGTGGCCGTGGTCGGGCGGAACCCCGAGCGCACCCGCGCGGTCGCCGCCGACGTGGGAGGGGACGCGTTCCTGGCCGACTTCGACCGGCTCGACGACGTCCGCGCCCTGGCCGACGGCCTCCTCGAGCGCTACGAGCGGATCGACGTGCTGGCGAACAACGCGGGCGGGCTCGTCTCCCACCGCGCCGAGACGGTCGACGGCCACGAGCGGACGATCCAGAGCAACCATCTCGCGCCGTTCCTGCTCACGCGGCTCCTGCTCCCGCGGATGATCGAGACCTCGAGGGAGCGGGCCGGCGTCCGCGTCGTCTCCACGGCGAGCCTCGCGAACCGCTTCGGTCGCCTGAGGCTCGACGACCTCGACAACCGCCGCGGTCCGTGGCTCGGCGGCTGGCGGGCGTACGGCACGTCGAAGCTGGTGACGATCCTCTTCATCCGCGAGCTGGCGGAGCGCCTGCTGACGACGTCGGTCGACGCGTACTCGTTCCACCCGGGCGTCGTCTCGACGAGCTTCGGTGCCGACAGCACGATGATGAAGCTGATGACGAGCCTCTCGGTCGGCTCCTTCGGGATCTCCGCCGAGGCGGGTGCGGTGCCGCTGATCACCCTCGCCTCCGAGCCCGACGTCGGCGCCGCGAGCGGCACCTACTTCGACCAG
Source organism: Rathayibacter sp. AY1E2 (assembly GCF_002932325.1). NCBI lineage: Bacteria > Bacillati > Actinomycetota > Actinomycetes > Micrococcales > Microbacteriaceae > Rathayibacter > Rathayibacter sp. AY1E2. The sequence goes on along the minus strand of NZ_PSVO01000036.1, from coordinate 9,299 downwards.
CTGACGCCGCACGGCTCCCTGAACCCCCAGGCCCGCGACCGCGCTCTCGCCCACGACCTCTGGACTCTCTCCAGCCGCCTCGTGGGCGTCTCCCCCACCCTGTAGCCCGCTGCCGCTCCCCGCCGCCGCCGACTCGGCGCGGGGCGGCGCGGAGCACCCGGCGCGCTCGCCGGGAGGATCTCGACACACCCTCTCCGAGGGCTGCCCGATCAGCAGGTCTGTGCGCGGTCGCCCGACTCGGTGTGTGCCCGCGAGCTTCTCGATCACCCGCGGGATCGGACGTGCGTGAATCTCGATACTCCCTCTCCGAGGGCTATCCGATCAGCAGGTCCGGGCGCGGTCGCCCGACTCGCCAGGCACCCGAGAACCGCTCGATCGCGCGCGAAGTCCGTCGGAGTGGATCTCGAGACGCCCTCTGCGAGATCCACTCGATCAGCATCGTCCCCCGCGGTCGCGCCCCTGGCGCGCCGTCCCCCGCGGCCGCCCCCTCGGCGCGCCATCCCCCGCGGTCGCGCCTCCGGCGCGCCGTCCCCCGCGGCCGCGCCCCCGGCGCGCCGCACCCCTACGAGCAGTGCCCGGAGCGTCGCAGGGCGTCGTTCTGCAAGGCGGAGGAGGAAGCGATACCGGCGGTATCGCGCCCGACGACAACGCCGCAGAACGTCGCCCTGCGGCGCTCCGGGTCAGTTGGACTCTTGGCGGCCGAGGCGCCAGTACCCCATGAACGCCACGCGCTTCCGGTCGAGTCCGAGCTCGGTGACGAGGCAGCGGCGGATCAGCTTCACGGCGCCTGCTTCTCCGGCGATCCAGGCGTAGAGGCCGGGGTCGGTGCTCTCGTCGGGGACCTCCCAGAGCATCTCGTGGTCGACGTCGATGTCGCTGACGTCGACGCCGCGGTGGTGGGCGGTGAGGAAGCGGGTGGCCCAGGCGCGGACCGCGTCGCCGAGGGCCGCTCCGGGGGCTGCCGCGTGGGCGCGGACGATCCAGGTGACGTGGACGCCGGCGGGGTGGTGGAGCGGGAGGCGGTCGTGGGCGGTGGGGACCTCGAGGAACGCGGCTCCGGTGGCGTCGTCGTCGAGGCTCTCGAGGATCGCGGCGATGGCGGGGACGGCCGTCTCGTCGCCGGCGAGGAGGAGGGAGGTGGCGGCGCCGGGGTGGAACTCGACTCCGCCGCCGGGGAGGTCGGAGCGCGTGTCGGGCGCGATGATGACGATCTGGTCGCCGGCGCGGGCGCTCTCGACCCAGGCGGAGGCCGGTCCGGTGTCGCCGTGGGCGGCGAAGTCGATGTCGACCTCGGCGTCCTCGGGGCGGACGGCGCGGATGGTGTAGGTGCGGAGCGGGTTCCGGAGCTCGTCGGGGAGCTGTCGCCAGCGGCCGTACCAGTCGGGGTCGAGTCCGTCGGGTCCGTCGGGGTCCGAGACGGAGGCGAGGAAGGCGGGGGCGTCGGAGGCTGCGGTGGGGACGACGAGCTTGATGCGCTGGTCGGGGCCCGTGCAGCCGACGTGGTCGAGGCCGGTGCCGGTGAGGGTCACGCGGATGAAGTGCGGGGCGATCCGGGTCGCTGCGGCGACGGTCGCGAGGTACGGCCGGTAGGCCGGTCGGGCGGGGGCGGCGGTCGTCGGAGGCATCGCCTCAGTCTCGCACAGAAGGTAAGCCTTGCCTAACACTCAACCGGGACGCCCGGCGGACGGTCAGCGCGCGGCGTGCTCGGCGGAGGTGCGCAGGCGCGCCTCCACGTCGGCGGCGAGCTCGGCGACGACGGGGCCGGCCCCGCCGATCCAGGCGCAGAAGTCGTGGCGGCCGTCGGCCCACGGGTAGTCGCCGTCGACGACCGACATCTCGCCGACCCAGGCCCGGACCGCGCGGTCGAGCGCGACTCCGCGGGAGCAGCGCTCACCGGTGCCGGGGGCGCCCGAGCGCTCGGAGCGGCCGAGCCAGGTGACGCAGACCCGTCCGGGGGCGGCGAGCGGCGGCAGTCCGCGCGCGTCGTCGACCTCGACGAAGACCTGGCCGCGGGCGTTCGCGGGGAGGGTGTCGAGGATGCTCTGGATCCACGGCACGACGGTCTCGTCGCCCGCGATCAGGAACTGCTTCACGTCGACCGGCGCTGAGCCGTCACGGTCCTCGAACATGCACATCGTGTTCGAGTATAGGCAAGGCTTACCTCAGTGACCAGAGCCGGACCTGACCATCCGCCGTGCGGCCGCACCCGGACCCGTCACGACTGCGGCCTGCCCCGTCACCACTGCGGCGGGTGCCGCCTCTGCCAGCGCGCCCGCCGCTCGAGCTGTGCGCCGATCGCCAGCAGCGTCGCCTCGCCGCCGGGTCGCCCGATCAGCTGGACTCCCATCGGCAGGCCCTCCTCCGTGGTGCTCAGCGGAAGGGTGATCGCGGGGAGGCCGCTCACGTTCACGAAGGACGTGTACGGCGTGTAGAGGCACTGCTGCTCGAAATTGCGCTCGGGATCCTCGAGGTCGTACCAGCCGACGGGGCGCGGCGTCATCGCCAGCGACGGCGTCAGGACCGCGTCGACGCCGGAGAACGCCGCGATCACCGCGCGCTCGTAGCCCGAGAGCCAGGACGCCGCCTCGACGATCTCGCGGGCGGAGCGCCGGCGTCCCTCCTCCACCAGCCAGCGGGTCAGCGGCTCCAGCAGATCGAGGTCCGCGCCCTCGACGGGCAGGGTCGCCGCGCCGCTCTGCCACAGCGTCCGGAACGCGGCGGGGTACGCGGCGCTCGGGGGCAGCGACGCCTCCTCGAGCCCGTGGCCGAGCGCGGCCAGCGCGGCGATCCCCTCGTCCAGCGCGGCGCGCGCCTCCGGAGCGAGAGCGATCTCGTACTCCTCGTCCCAGGGCGAGTCCGTCAGCACGCCGATCTGGAAGCGCCCCTCTCCGCGCACCGCGGCGCCGAGGAACGAGCCGTCGCCGTCACCGGGCGCGCCGAGCGACCAGCGCTGCGGAAGGCGGCCGTTCGTCCGCTCCAGCATGCCCTCGAGCAGGAGGCCCGCGTCGGCGACCGAGCGGGTGATCGGCCCGGCGACCGTCAGGCCGCCGACCCCGCCGATGCCGGAGAGCGCGGCGACGCGTCCGCGGGAGGGCTTCAGTCCTACCAGGCCGCAGGCCGCGGCGGGGATGCGGATGGACCCGCCGCCGTCCGAGGCGGGGGCGAACGGCAGCAGTCCCGCGGCGACGGCGACCGCCGCTCCTCCACTGGATCCGCCGGCCCCGAGGCGGGTGTCCCAGGGCGTGACGGCGGGCGGGCCGATGCGCGTCTCGGTGTAGGAGGGCATCCCGAACTCGGGCGCCGCGGTCTTGCCGAGGCTGACCGCTCCCGCCGCATCGAGCACCTCGACGATCTCGTCGGAGGCGGTGGGCACGTGGTGCTCGCGCAGCCGGGATCCGAATGCGGTCCGCACGCCCGCGCGCCGCCAGAGGTCCTTGTCGCCGCTCGGCAGGCCCCAGAGCGGAGCGGTTCCGGGCCCGGTGCCGAGCGCTGACGCCCGCTCCCGCGCCCGATCGGCGGTCACCGTGGCGAAGGCGCCCAGCTCCCCGTTCCAGCGCTCGATCCGGGCGAGGTAGTGATCGGCGAGCTCGAGAGGCGTGACCTCTCCGCGCTGCAGCCAGTCCCACTGCTCCTGGGCGCTGAGGTGGTGGAGTTCGAACATGGAACGACCCTATTCCGCCGCTCCGGGGAGCCGGCGGAACAGGGTCGTGGGGGTCAGGCCGCCCGGCGGCCGCTCTCGCTCGCCTCGTCGATGCCCTTCCGGGCGCCGTCGGGCACCACGGTGTCGCGGTCGATGCGGGCGCCGGTCGCGATCACGGCCGAGCGTCCGATGCGGGAGTAGCTCCCGATCCGCGCCCCCGGTCCGATGATCGCCTCGGGCCCGACGTGCACGTTCGCGCCGATGAAGGCGCTGTGCCCGATCATGGCGTCGCGGTCGACCCAGCTGCCCGCGCCGATCCAGGCGCGCTCGCCCACGGTCGCGCCGGGCTCCACGTAGGCGCCGGTCTCCACGTACGCGGTCGCCGAGACGCGCGATCCGGGAGCGACCATGCCGCGTCCGTTCGCGTGGCGGCGGTAGACGATCTCGTCGTCACTGCCGCGCGCCCCTCGACCCTTGTTCATCCCTGTTCCTGCCATCTGCCTCTGGCTCCTCCGAGCTGTCCGGTGGGCGGGGCGCCGAGCCCCGTCCCGTCATCGGTAGACAACAGCGGCGAGCGCCCGCGCATTCCCCGTTCGGGGGGCGCTGGCGCGGGGTGGAGGCGGGTCGGCGGGCGGAGCGGAGAGCGGGCGTCGGAGCGGACCCGCGCGGGCGTCCCCGGAGCGTCACTCCACCGCGTCGGCGACCGCGGTCACGACCGCGCGGAACCGGTCCGGCGCCTCGCGGATCCGACGCCGGAGGAGGACCCCGGCGAGCGCCGACGAGGCGGGTGCGGCGACCAGCTCGCACTCGACCCGGGCCCCCTCCTCGTCCGCCAGGACCCGCCACTGCTCGACGCCGAGCACGGGGAGCCGGCGCTCGAGCCCGCTCCCCCGCCGCTCGTAGGCGCCGTCGGCGGCGAGGACGTCCGCGAGGGCGGCGAGCACCGGGGCGGGGTCGGCGTGGAGGACGGAGGCGAGGGCGAGGATGCTGCGCACGGCGGCAGTCTCGCACGCCCCCGCGTCAGGAGCGGGCGTCGAGGACGCGCCGGAGCCAGTCGAACGACGCCTTGGGCACGCGGTCCCGGCTGCGCGTGTCGACGGCCACGAGCCCGTGCGGGCGGCTGTAGCCGTGCTGCCACTCGAACGCGTCGACCAGGGTCCAGAGCTGCACGGCCTCCACCGGCAGTCCGTCGTGGACGGCCTCGGCGAGAGCGGCCAGGTGCGCCCCGAGCCAGCGGATCCGCTCCGTGTCGACGATCGCACCCTCGCGATCGGGCTCGTCGGGGTAGCTCGCGCCGAGCGCGGTCACCACCAGCGGCGGCAGGGCGTCGCCGTAGCGCTCCACGAGGGACCGCAGCACCGAGACCACCGCCCAGGGTGCGACCGGCGAGCCGTCGCCCGTGCGGTCCAGCTCCGGCCAGGGCGCCGTGTGGAAGGGGAGCGCGGGAGGAGCGCCCACCCCGGTCGGCAGCGCCGGGTCGCGGCCCGACACGATCCGCAGCGGCGGCAGCGGCGCGACCGCGTAGAAGTCGAGCGGAGCCGAGATGCGCGCGAGGTCGACCGGATCCGCCTGCGCGAGGGCGCCGAGGAACGGCGGCAGCTCCTCCGGTCCGACCGGGTAGGACCCGGTCAGCACGGCGTCGGCCACCAGGCGGTTCCGCAGGATGTCCGCCAGGGAGGCGAAGGCGCGGTCCCGGTCGTCGTCGGAGGCGGGCTCGACGGGCGCGAGCGCGTCGACCAGGCCGATCCTCCCGGTCACCTCCGCCGCCCGCAGCGCCTCCAGCGCCACGCCGTGCCCGAGGAGCTGGTGGTGCAGCGCCGGCAGGGCGCTGAACAGCCGGCCGGCGCCCGGCGCCTGCCGCGCGAGCGCGTAGCCCTCGAGCATCACCGTCGACGGCTGGTCGAGGGTGATCCAGTCGGCGACCCGGTCGCCGAACCGCCCGCCGAGCTCGAAGGCGAGATCACCGAAGCGGAACGCGGTGTCGCGGTTCATCCAGCCGCCGCTGAGCGCCGACGGGGTGTCGCGGTGGTGCAGGGTCAGCGCGACCCGGATCCCCGTCTCGGCGAGCCCGTCGAGCAGGCGGTCGTAGAAGCCGAGCCCTCCGCGGTCGATCGGCCCGCGGCCGTCGGGCTGCAGCCGGGGCCACGAGACCGAGAGCCGGAGCTCGTCGACGCCGAGATCGACCAGCAGCGCGAGGTCCTCGCGCCAGCGCAGGAGGAAGTCCGTCGCGATCTCGGGAGTGGCCTCCTCGGCGATCGTCCCCCGTCGCAGCGCGAAGTCGTCCCACACCGACCGGCCCCGGCCGCCCGTCTCGAGGGAGCCCTCCGTCTGGAAGGCGCTCTGCGCCAGTCCGATGCGCAGGCCCGGCGGCAGGAGCCCGCCCAGCTCGCGCGGATCGTCGAAGCGCGCGGCCTCGACGCGCACCTCCCGCCGATCGCGCCCGCGGGCCTCGTCTTCGCGCATTCCACTGTCCTCCGGATCTGATCGACGGGTATATTCTCGCGGAAGCGCTCTCCCGGATCTCCCCGACTCCCCCGACCGGCCGAGACGCCTCCTCCGGATGGTGTACATCCGGGAACAGTGGTGCGGCGCGCTTGACAGCTCCCCCCTGCCCCCGTGCAATGGACGCATCGTGAAATCGGGCGTCGACGTGGCAGTACCGGGGGGTTCACCGGTCGTGCCGGTGCCCCGACTCCGCCGATCCCCGCGCCGCACGGCCGCCCTGCTGCTGGTGCTCCTCGCGGCCGTCGCCTCCGTCTCCGGCCTGGCCGCGCCGGCCGCGCAGGCCGCCGCTCTCGCGATCACCGCTCCCTCCTCCGGCGCGGTCCTCAGCACGGGAGCGACGACGGTCACCGGCACGGCGACGGCCGGGGACCAGGTGCAGATCGGGCTCCGCGGCGGCGGCGACCCCCTCTGCATCACCACCGCGGGCCCCGACGGCGGCTGGAGCTGCGCCGTCTCCCTCGACGACGGGCCGGCGACCCTGGTCGCGGTGGAGCTCCTCGCCGGCGGCGGGACCACCTCGGCCGCCGTCCCGATCGCCGTCCTCAGCGCCCCCGTCATCGAGTCGGTCGACGGCTCGGCGACCTCCGCGGGCTCGGTCCGCGGCACGGCCTACCCCGGCGCGAGCGTCGCCGCGGTCTCGAACGGCGGCGCCGCGTGCCTGGCCACCGCCGACTCCGGCGGCGCGTGGTTCTGCCAGCTCGCCCCCACTCCGGCGCCGGGCAGCTACCGCGTCACCGCCACGCAGACCGCCTCCTTCGCCGGCAGCGCCGCCTCGCCGGCCAGCGCGCCGGTGACCCTCGTGGTCGACACCGCTGCTCCTGCCGCCCCCGCCCTCAGCTCGCCGTCGGACGGGGCCGCCCTGCCGCTCAGCGGCGCGTCCTACTCCGGGACGGGCGTGGACGGCACTCGCGCCTACGTGTACGTCGACCGGGTCAACACCTGCGACGCGGCGGTCAGCGGAGGCGCCTGGAGCTGCACCGGCGGCACGATCACGGCGGGCGCGCACCGGGTCTCCGCCATCGCCGGGGACAGCGCCGGCAACTACAGTCCGCCGAGCCCCTGGATCGACGTGACCTTCGCGGCGGCGACGACCGCTCCCACCGGCACGCCCAGCGCGACGACGCCGGCCGCCCCCGGTGCCGCGCCCAGCGCGCCCGGGGCCGCCGCGTCTCCCGCTCCGAGCAGTGCGGCGCCGACCGCGTCCCCGTCGCCCGTCCGCCCCGGAGAGGCCGCGCCCGCGCCCGAGGACGAGCCGACCGCCGAGCCCACGGCAACACCGGTCCCGGCTCCCGACCAGGACGGCGGTGACGTGCCGCCGCAGCCCGCCCCCGACGCCGGATCGGAGCCGGGCGGCTGGAGCGCGGCGACCGGGATGACCACCGCGCTGTCCGCCGGATCGCCCGTCGTCTCGATGGCCGACTGGATGCGCTCCCTCGCGCTCGCTCTGCTCTCGCTCGCCCTGGTCGTCGTGCCGGCCCGCCTCGCCGCGGCCGGGCGGGCGCCCCGCGCCGAGCGCAGCTGGCACCTCACGGGCCGCAATCGCGCCGCCGTCGAGTACGACGACAAGCCGGACACCGGTCCCGCCTCGCCGCGCCTGATGGTCGTCGGGATGGTCGGCTGCGCAGCCGGCCTCGTCCTGCTCTCGGGACGCGTCGACGGCCAGCCCGCCTACCTGCGCCTGCTGATCGCCGTCATCGTGGCCGTCGCCGTGGTCAACGCGGTCGCCGCCGCCGTCCCCGCGCTGGTCGGCCGGCGGATCGGCGTCAGCGGGATCGGCGTCGTCGCCGCTCCGCGCGCGCTGCTCCTGGTCGCGGCGGCCGCTCTCGTCTCGCGCTTCGCGGGACTGGACCCGGCGCTCCTCTTCGGCGTGGTGATCGGCCTCGTCCTCCCCGAGGGCGCATCCGCCGTCGACCGCGCGAAGCTCTCCACCGTCCGCGTCGTCTCGCTGCTGGGTCTCGCCGGACTCGCCTGGGGCGCCTCCGCCGTGGTCCCGCCCGACGGCTCGTTCGGCTCCGTGCTCGCCGCGGAGGTGCTCAGCGCGACCACGCTGATCTCGGTCGGCTCGAGCGTGGTGCTGCTGTTCCCGGTCGGGCGCCCCGCCGGCCGCAGCATCCTGCGCTGGTCCCCGCTGCTCTGGCTCGGGCTCACGCTCCTCGCGACGACCGTGCTGTTCGTGCTGCTCACCCCGACCATCGCGTCCTGGTCGACCGACGGCGGAGCGGGCCCGGTGCTCTTCGCTGTCGTCGCCTTCAGCGCGGTGTGCACGTCGATCTGGGCCTGGCGGCGCTTCGTCGAGTCGGAGTAGCCGGGCTCGGGGGCCCGCTCAGCCGATCGAGACGGGCCGGTCGAGGTCGTCGCCCGGCAGCGCGTCGGCCACCGCGCCGACGGTCAGCTCGCGCAGCGTCGCTATGCCGCCGTAGACGCCGAGGAACGCGGTGTCGGCCGCGTCGCGTCCCGTCGCGATCCGCACGAGGCTCGACCGCGGCGCGAGCGTCGTCGCGTCGACCGCCCGCCACTCCCCCTCGATCCAGGCCTCCGCGACCGCGTGGAAGTCCATCGGCTGCAGTCCCGGGGCGTACACGGCCGCCAGTCGGGCGGGCACGTCCAGCGCACGGAGGAGGGCGACGACGAGGTGCGCGAAGTCGCGGCAGACGCCGCGGCGGGCGAGCAGCGTCCGCTCGGCCCCGTCCGTCGGAAGGCTCGAGCCGGGGACGTACGCCAGCCGCGTGCCGACCCAGGAGCTCACCGCGTGCAGGAGGTCCGCCCCGGCGAGGCCGGCGAACTCGGCCCGGGCCGTCGGCCACAGCACGTCCGACTCGGCGTAGCGGCTCGGCCGCAGGTACCGCAGCCGGTCCACCTCGTCGCCCTCGAGCGGAGCGAGGCGTCCCAGGACGCGCGCGGAGTAGTCCACGACGAGGTGCCCGACCGGCGCGTCGAGCACGTGCAGCCGGGTGCCGTGCTGGTCGATCACCTCGCGAGCGGCGAGCGGGCGGCCGTCGACGGTGAGCGTCAGCGACTCCTCCGCCCCGTACGCGTCGGCCACCGCGATCGAGAGGACGAGGGCGGCCGGAGCCGCGACGTCGAGGGTCAGGTGGGCCGAGACGTCGCGGCTCCGGCCGCCCTCGTCCTCTCGATCGCGGTGGCCGACGCGTAC
>NZ_PSVO01000035.1:0-21260 GCF_002932325.1 Rathayibacter sp. AY1E2 | reverse complement strand
GCTGTGGCGGGGATCGGCGGCGGGGAACGGCGCGATCCGAGTCGTATCGTGGCACAACGCGACCCGCCCGGACAGCGGTTCCGGCCGCCTCGCGCACGCGAATCGGCGCGCCGTCTGACGCGAGCGGTCGCGCTCGGGGGCCGTGATCCCGTAGAGTCGAGACATCTCCTGGGCGATCGCCCGAATTCCACGGCTGAGAAGTCGCACGACGACGAAGAGACTCAGCCCCTGATAGAGACCGCACCGACCGAGAGCATCGTCCTCGGTCGTCCGGTTCGAACGCCCGCCTCGCACGCGGGTACCGCCCTTCACAGGACGCCGCGGAAGCCGCGCCGTTCCTCGTTCGACCCCCGCTCCACCGGCTCGCCCGGTCCGCGGGACGTTCTCCCCCGCAGAGCCGCCCTCCCCCGGAGGCGCGAGCTCAGCCCCTAGACGACCCGGGCGACTCCGGCAGACGCGTGTTTCACCCGCGGAGGCCGAGTCGAGCGGGTACCGCACACTCGTGCGGACTCTGACGACGCCGGCCCCGGTCGGCGTCATTAACACATAAGGAAAAGAAATGCCTACTGGCACCGTTAAGTGGTTCAACTCCGAAAAGGGCTTCGGCTTCATCGCTCCCGACGACGGAGGCGCCGACGTGTTCGCGCACTTCTCCGCCATCGCGAAGCAGGGCTACCGCGAGCTCGTCGAGAACCAGCACGTCGAGTACGACGTCGAGCAGGGCCGCAAGGGCCCGCAGGCCGCGAACATCCGCGGCGTCGGCGAGTAATCTCCGACTTCCGACGCCCCGTCGACCAGGATCCCCGGATCCGGTCGGCGGGGCGTCCGTCGTTGACGGGGTGATCCCGCCCCCGGCCGGCGGAGGCGAGAGCCGTGTCACCCCTCCGGGCCGCAGGATCGGTATCCTCTCCGTGGCGGCTCCCGAGCTCACGGAGCCCGCGACGCCGTCCGGGACTCCGGCGCGTCGGCACGACTTCACGGCGGAGACAATGGGACGACTGATCTACGGACCGCAATCACTCGAGATCGACTTCGAGGACCGGCTCCTCGCGCACCTCAAGGTCGCGATGTTCACCAAGATGCGGCGGAACGAGTCGTTCAGCCTCTCCTGGAGCGAGCCGGAGTCGTCCGGCTACGGCCGCAGCTCCGTCTGGGTGCACCCGACGACTCCGCTGCACTTCCGGTTCCACGGCAGCAAGCGGCCGTCGCTCAACCGCCTGTGGATCGAGCAGTTCATCGCGAGCGCGAACAACACCGGCGAGATGACCGTGGTGCCGGAGCCGGCCGAGGGCTCCTGACCCGCGACGCTCCTCAGACCACGAGCGGCCGGGCCGTGTGCACGAGCTCCTCGTGCGGCAGGGCCCGGAGGCGCTCCGCGATCTCGGCACGGGCGCCCGCGTCGACCGACGCCCGGGCGTGCTCCTGCGGCCGCAGTGGCGTGAGGGTGACCAGGTCGGCGTGACCGGTCGCCAGGTCGAGCCGCTCGGGCAGGCCGGGGCTGCGCAGGCCCAGGAGGACGCCGACGGTGCCCTGCTCGTCGGTCCAGGCGGGCGGCGCCGCGACGTTCGCGAGCCGCGCCGTGTCGAGGGAGCTGCGGCAGCACACCCCCTGCAGGGCGGCCCGTCGGGCGGCCTCGTACAGCAGGCGGAAGTGCCAGTGGTTCCAGAGCTCGGCGGTGGGGACGCCGCGGACGGCGGACGTCTCGAGGCACAGCTCGAGGCCGAGACCGGTCCCGGGATGCGCGAGCCGGTCGAAGGGATCGCTCAGCCCGTCGGTAGCGAGCACCACGGAGGCGCCGCGGTCGACGCGCAGGAACGCACGGTGATCGGTGGGCCAGCGCGCGCCGCCGCGGACGCCCGGGTCCTCGGTCGAGACGACGACGGTGCGATCCAGCGCACCCACTCCGCGCCAGGCGTCGGCCCGGTCCTCCGCCACCGCCTCGGCCAGCGCCCGCCTCTCGTCCTCGGTCCATCGGACCTCACGAGTGCGGTTCAGGAACAACGACATGGGACTCCCCGTCCGCGCGACCGGCGTGCCACGCTCCCGGAACGCTACGGCGCCCACCCCTGATCCTCCTCCGAGCAACCGGAACGCCAGCTGTGTTTGTTGCGCGGCGGTCCCCGCCCGCCGCGGCGCGGTCAGCTCCCAGGAGTGGCCGGGCAGGTGGAGCGGGTCGCGACCGGCTACGCCGAAACGCTGGAACGCGTTTCGACGGTTCGCCTCCGGCGGTGTTCACTCCCGCAACGGTCCCCGCCCGCCGCGGCGCGGTCGGCTCCCGCAAACGGCCGGGCAGGTGGAGCGTGTCGCGACCGGCCACGCCGAAACGCTGGAACGCGTTTCGACGGTTCGCCTCCGGCGGTGGTCGCTCCCGCGGCGGTCCCCGCCCGCCGCGGCGCGGTCGGCTCCCGCAGACGGCCGGGCAGGTGGAGCGTGTCGCGACCGGCTACGCCGAAACGCTGGAACGCATTTCGACGGTTCGCCTCGACGCGGCGCGCCGCCGTGGCCGTGGATGGAGGAGTCGATGGCCCGCGCGACCGGACGTCCACCGCCGCTGGGGTCCGCGAGGCGAACCGGCGGAACGCGTGTCAGCGTTCCGTCGTAGCTGGACGCAGGACGCTCCACCCGCCCGGCCATCCCGGGTAGCCGACTGCGCCGCGGCGGGCGGGGACCGCCGCGGAAGAAGGCTCACCCCAGCGGGTTGATGCCGTTGGTGCGCCAGCGCTCGTCGGCGAGCTGGCCGGGGGTGCCGGCGCTCGCGTTCTCGCCCAGGGGCTCGCCGCCCTCGATCGCGTCGGCGCCGAGCGCGGTGCCGGCTCCCTCGGCGGTGCTGCCGGGGGGAAGCAGGCCCTCCTCGACCTCGCGGGGGCCGACCTCGTCCTCGGGGGCGTTCTCGGAGCCGCTCTCGCTCATCGGGTCGTAGCCGTGGTCCGGGTCGCGGCTCTCGTCGGCCGTCGTGTTCTCCTCGACCTCGGCGTCGGCGGGACGGACGTCGTCGGCCTTCTCCGCATCGGTGGAGGGGGTGGCCTCGAAGCCTGCGAACTCGGGGCTGTCGTCTGCGCTCATGGCCGCCACGGTAGCACCGGGCCCGCGGGCACCGGTGGGGGTTCCGCCGGGCTCCCGCGACGCCTCCGCTCAGCGGCCACGCCCTAGGCTCGGGGGGCTGGCACGGACGACGGGAGCGACATGCGACGACTCGGGTACGACAGGTTCGGCGGGCCCGATCTGCTCTCGTGGCGGGAAGCGCCGGTGCCCATGCCGGGTCGCGGCGAGGTCCTGGTGCGCACGCGCGCGGCGAGCATCAACGCGACCGACGAGAAGATCCTGTCCGGCTCCGCGCGGATCATGGCCGTCGGCCGCTCCCGTCCCTACGGGTTCGGCCTCGACATCGCCGGCACCGTCGAGGCGCTCGGCCCGGGGTCGCACTCGGTCGCGATCGGCGACCGCGTGGTGGGGATGACCCGCGACGGCGACGCCTTCGCCGACGCGTCCATCGCGCGCAGCCGCTCGCTCGTCCCGATGCCCGACTCCCTCGGCTTCGTCGAGGCCGTCACGCTCGCGATGTCGGGCGGCACCGCGGTGGGCCTGGTGGACGCACTGCACGTGCGTGCCGGCGAGCGCGTCCTCGTCAGCGGCGGCTCGGGAGCCATCGGCGATCCGACGATCCAGCTGCTGGTGCGGGCGGGCTGCACGGTCGCGGCCACCGGCTCGGCCGCCTCCGCCGACCTGCTCCGCTCGCTCGGCGCCGAGCCGCACGACTACCGCGCGCTCGACCTCGGGGTGCTGGGCGGCCGATTCGACGTGGTCGTCGACGTCTCCGGCCACCTGCCGGTCGACGACGCGGCGATCCTCCTGGCCGAGGGCGGGCGCATCGCGACGCTGGTGCCGAGCGGTCCGGCGCTGGTCTCGCAGGCGTCGGGCCTCGTCCGCCGCGACCGCCCGCGGGTGCGCAACATGATCGTGGTGGCGACGGCGGAGCGGATCGGGCGCGCGGTCTCGCTCGCCGCCTCCGGCGAGCTGCGGCCCCGGCCGGGCGCCGTGCATCCGCTGGGCGACGTCGTCGACGTGCTGTCGCGCCGAGCGACCGGCGCCGACCGCACGATCGGCAAGATCGTCTTCACCGCCGACGACTCGGCTCCGCTGAGCTGACCACCGTCTCCTCCTCCTCGGCCGGTCGGCCGAGCGAGAGCGTGGCCAGGAAGCCGACGGCGAGGAACCCGGCGGCCGCGAAGGCGGCGTAGCGGGTGCCGTCCGAGAACGCCTCGCCCGCCGCCCGGGCCGCGTCGGCGGTGTCCGGTGAGGCGGCCAGCCCGGCGATCGCGGCGCCGGAGGAGTCGACCACCGCGTCGACGGTGCTCGCGACCTGCTCCGCGGGGAGGCCCTGCTGCTCGAGGGAGGTCGCGAGGACCCCCGCGGTCGAGGTGTAGAGGATCGTGCCGAGCACGGCGATGCCGAGGGCGGAGCCGATCTGCCGCGCGGTCGACTGCGTGCCCGAGCCCTGCCCGCTGAGCTCGACGGGCACGTCCCGGAGCACGACCCCGGTCAGCTGCGCCGTCGCGAGGCCGACGCCGAAGCCGTAGACGGCGAGGAACGGGACGAGGGCCCACCACGGGGTGGAGTCGGAGACGACCAGGCCGATGCCCGCGACGCCGACGATCTCGGCCGCGAGACCCACCCGCACGATCAGCACCGGCGCGACCCTGTTGCCGAAGGCGCCGGCGAAGCCCGAGGCGACGAAGGAGCCGAGCGCGAGCGCGAGGAGCACCAGGCCGGTCTGCACGGCCGTGTAGCCGAGGACGCTCTGGAGCCAGATCGGCAGCGCCAGGATGATCCCGAACTCGCCGAGCGAGACGATCATCGCGGCGAGGTTGCCGTTGCGGAACGAGGCGAGGCGGAAGAGCCCGATCGCGAGCATCGCCGAGCGCCCGGCGCGCTCGCGGGCCCGCGCCCAGAGGACGAAGGCGACCCCGGCGAGCACCGCGACGGCGAACGCGATCGGGACCGGCGAGAGGCCGAGCGGCCAGCTCCAGCCGCCGACGCTCAGGCGCTCGTCGACGCCCCACCAGCCGAGGGTGCGCCCCTCGATCAGGGCGAACACCAGGGAGGCGGAGGCGATGATCGAGAGCGCGGCGCCGACGAAGTCGACCCGCCGCCCGTCGGGCTGCCGCGACTCGTCGACGAACAGCAGCGCTCCGACCACGATGATCACGCCGAGCGGGATGTTGATGCCGAACGCCCAGCGCCACGAGAAGTCGGTGGTGAGCCAGCCGCCGAGCAGCGGGCCGACCGCGGTCATGCCGCCGATGGTCGAGCCCCAGACGGCGAAGGCGATGGCGCGCTCGCGCCCGCGGAAGGTGGCGTTGATCAGCGAGAGGGTCGTCGGCAGCACCATCGCTCCTCCGACGCCCTGAACGACCCGGGAGAGGATCAGCAGGTCGCCGGTCGGAGCGAGGGCCGCCGCGACGGAGGAGAGCGCGAAGAGCGAGACGCCGACGATCAGCATGCGGCGCCGGCCCCAGCGGTCGGCGAGGGTGCCGAAGACGAGCAGGAGCGCGGCGAACACGAGCGTGTACGACTCCTGCACCCACTGCACCTGGGTCGAGGTGATCCCGAGATCGGCGACGATCGACGGGATGGCGACGTTGACGATGGTCGAGTCGACGATGATCGTCGCCACTCCGAGGCTGATGACGACCAGCCCGATCCACTTGCGGTTGCGCACGACGCTCTCCTCCGACGATTTAGTAAGCCAGCTGACTATATGCCCGCGGAAGGCGCGGTGTCGAAGGGAGGGCCTGGAAGATTAGCGGGAGGCGGGCGCGGCGACAAGGGCGCGAAGCTCCCGGAGCCGCCCGGTCAGGATGGACGCATGCCCGCATCCCCCCGTTCCTTCCCGTATCCCCTCGGCGTCTCCCTCCGCGGCGACGCCGGCGCCAACGTCGCCGTCTACTCCGAGACCGCGGACAGCGTCGAGGTCTGCCTCTTCGACGAGTCCGGAGCAGAGACCCGCGTCGCCCTCACCGAGCGGACCGGCCACGTCTTCCACGGCCTCGTCCCCGAGATGGGCATCGGCACCCGCTACGGACTGCGCGTCGACGGCCCCTGGGACCCCGCTAACGGCCTCCGCCACAACGCCGCCAAGCTCCTCCTCGACCCGCACGCCACCGCGATCGAGGGCTCGTACACCTGGTCCGAGGACGTCTTCGGCCAGTTCTACGAGGACGCCGACTCCCGCAATGACGCCGACTCCGCGCACGCGGTCCCCCGCTGCGTCGTCACCGACCCCGACTCCTTCGACTGGAGCGGCGACACCGCGCCGCGCATCCCGCTCGAGGAGACCGTCGTCTACGAGGTGCACGTGAAGGGCTTCACGAAGCTGCACCCCGACGTGCCCGAGGACATCCGCGGCACCTACCGCGGCCTCGCGCACCCCGCCGCGATCAAGCACTTCACCGACCTGGGCGTGACCTCGGTCGAGCTGCTCCCCGTGCACCAGTTCGTGCAGGACTCGCACCTCGAGGAGAAGGGCCTGCGCAACTACTGGGGCTACAACTCCCTCGGCTTCTTCGCGCCGCACAACGAGTACTCGCACGCCGGGGACGACGGCTCGCAGGTCGACGAGTTCAAGGCCATGGTCAAGGCGTTCCACGAGGCCGGCCTCGAGGTCATCCTCGACGTGGTCTACAACCACACCGCCGAGGGCAACGACAAGGGCCCCACCCTCTCGTTCAAGGGCATCGACAACGGCTCCTACTACCGACTGGTGGAGGAGGACCGCGCGAACTACTTCGACACCACCGGCACCGGCAACAGCCTCAACGTCGCGCACCCGGCCGCGCTCGGCCTGATCATGGACTCGCTGCGCTACTGGGTGACCGAGATGCACATCGACGGCTTCCGCTTCGACCTCGCCACCACCCTCACCCGCCAGACCGGCGAGGCCGAGGTGCACAGCGCCTTCCTCGACCTGATCGCGCAGGACCCGGTGCTCGCGCCCGTCAAGATGATCGCCGAGCCGTGGGACACCGCCGGCTACCAGGTCGGCGGCTTCCCCGCGGACTGGTCGGAGTGGAACGGGAAGTTCCGCGACGACGTGCGCGACTTCTGGAACGGCGCCGACTCGGTGCTCGGCACGACCGCGCAGCGCGTCCTCGGCTCCCCCGACGTGTACGAGGCCGACCGCCGCTCGCCGGTCTCCAGCATCAACTTCGTCACCGCGCACGACGGCTTCACCCTCGCCGACCTCACCGCGTACTCGCGCAAGCACAACGCGGCCAACGGCGAGGACAACAACGACGGCGAGAGCGACAACCGCTCCTCCAACAACGGCGCCGAGGGCCCGACCGAGAACGAGGCGGTCAACGAGCGCCGCGACCGCATGCGCCGCAACTTCCTCGCGACGCTGCTGCTCTCGGCCGGCGTGCCGATGATCCTGGGCGGCGACGAGATCGCCCGCACGCAGGGCGGCAACAACAACGCCTACTGCCAGGACGACGAGATCTCGTGGTTCGACTGGGAGAACGCGGACCGCGAGCTGCTCGCCTTCACCCGCGAGCTGATCGCCCTCCGCGCCGCGGAGCCGGCGCTGCGCCCGAAGTGGTTCCGCCGCGCGCCCGGCGACGGCGGCCCCGACACGGTCGACATCCTCCGCTCCGACGCGCAGGGCTTCGCCGACGAGGACTGGGACAACCCCGACGCCCGCTCGATCACGTTCGTGTTCGAGCACGAGGGCAGCGCGAGCTTCGCCCTGCTGCTGAACGCGGCGGAGAACGGCGTCGAGTTCACCGTTCCCGAGGCGCCCGGCGCCGAGTGGACGCTGGCCGCCTCGAGCGACCCGGAGCAGGTCGTCGAGGGCGAGGTCACCACGCTGATCGTCCGCGACGGCTCGTTCACGCTGCTGCGCTCGGCCTCCTGATGACCGGCCGGACCCCGCGGCTCCTCCGCTTCGGCGGGCGCATCGCGGGGTTCGGCACGTCCTCGGGCACGAGGATCGTGCTGGGCCTCTGGGAGGACACCCCCTTCGGCCCGTTCGCCGACGCGATGGTCGAGGACGGCGACGGCCACCGCCTCCTGATCGCACCGACCCGTGAGGTCGCGGACTTCATCGGGTCGACGTACGCGTTCGACGAGGTGCGGATCGCGCCGGTGTCGTGGCGGAGGATCGCGGGCGGCCTGTCCGTCGCGGCCGGACCGCTCGCGGTGCGACTGGAGCTCGGCGGTCTCACTCCGCTCGGCCGGCTGCTGCGGATCGTTCCACGACCGCTCGCCGAGCACCCGGCATGGCTGACCGCGATCTCGCCGGTCGCCTCCCTGCTCGTCCGCGGAGTGAGCACGGCCGGGTCGGCAGGGCACGGACGCCGCGAGTACTACGGCGTGCGGGCGATCCGCCGCGTCGAGGGGGTCCACGCGGTGCTGGCGGAGGAGGACCTCGGCCCGCTGCGACCGCTCTCGCCGCCCGTGCGGTTCGGCTTCTCGTCGGCGCCCGCCGCCCCGGCGATCGTCGACGTCACCACCACCATCGCGCTCCCGCGCGACGGGACCACCGCGCTCCGGCGCGACCGAGAGAGAGGAGCCGCCTCGTGAAGAAGGGCGACAAGATCAGCTGGAACACCTCGCAGGGCGAGACCCATGGCGAGCTGGTCGAGAAGAAGACGAAGGAGTTCCAGTTCGAGGGGCAGAAGTTCAACGCCTCGGACGACGAGCCCTACTGGATCGTGCAGAGCGACAAGACCGACGCGAAGGCCGCGCACAAGGAGTCGTCGCTGACGAAGAAGTGAGCGGGCGCACGCCGAGCGGCTGCGGGCCGGGCTCCGGATCGACTCCGGGGCCCGGCCCGCGCCCGTCTCACGCGATGCGGATGAGCTTCTTGTTCACGAACTCCTCGAGGGCGGGGCGGCCCATCTCGCGGCCGGTGCCCGAGCGCTTCACACCGCCGAAGGGCAGCTCGGCCGCGTCGCCGAGGACGAGGTTGATCCAGACCATGCCCGTGTCGATCCGGTCCGCCAGGCGCAGCGCCTGCTCCTGGTCGGTCGTGTAGAGGTAGGAGCCGAGGCCGTAGGGGGTGTCGTTCGCGAGGGCGATCGCCTCGTCCTCGTCGCGGACGCGGTAGAGCGCGGCGACGGGGCCGAAGAACTCCTCGCGGTAGGCGTCCATCTCGGGCGTGACGCCCTCGAGCACGGCGGGCGGGAAGAAGTTGCCGGTCACCTCGCCGCTGGCGCGGACGGTGGCCCCCTGCTCCCGCGCGGCCGCCAGCTGCGCCTCGAGTCGCTCCGTCGCGGCGGAGGAGGAGAGCGGGCCGAGGAGGGTGCCCTCCGCGAACGGATCGGCCGGCTGGGCGCGGGTGAACGCCTCCGTGAACTTCTCGGCGAACGCGTCGTACAGCTCGTCGATCACGATGAAGCGCTTCGCGGCGTTGCAGGACTGGCCGTTGTTGTCCAGGCGCGCGGCGACCGCGTCCTCGACCGCCTTGTCGAGGTCGTCGGTCGACAGGAGCACGAACGGGTCGGAGCCGCCGAGCTCGAGCACGACCTTCTTCAGGTGCCGGCCCGCGAGCTCCGCGACGGCCGCGCCGGCTCGCTCGGAACCGGTGACGGAGACGCCCTGGACCCGGGGGTCGGCGATGACGGTCGCGGCCTGCTCGTTCGTGGCGTAGAGGTTCACGTAGACGCCGGCGGGCGCACCCAGCTCCTCGGCCGCGGTGCGGAACATGTCGGCGATGGCGGCGGCCGACTCCGGGCACTGCGGCGCGTGCTTGAGCAGGATCGTGTTGCCCGCGACCACGTTCGGGCCGGCGAAGCGGGCCACCTGGTAGTAGGGGAAGTTCCACGGCATGATGCCCAGCAGCACGCCCAGCCCGGCACGGCGGATCAGCGCGGAGCCGGTGCCCTCGGCGAGCTCGATCGGCTCGTCGGCCAGGAAGGCCTCGCCGTTCTCGGCGTAGTAGCGGTAGATGTCGGCGGCGAAGCCGACCTCGCCCTGCGCCTGGTCGAGCGGCTTGCCCATCTCGCGGACGATGATCGCCGCGAGCTCGTCGGCGCGCTCGACGTGCAGCTCTGCCACCCGGGCGATCAGCGCCGCGCGGGTCGCGACGGGCACGGTCCGCGACCACGAGGAGTACGCGTCCTGCGCCGAGCCGATCGCCGCGGTCAGCTCGGCGTCGCCGAGTGTCGGGTACTCGCGGAGGGTCTCGCCCGTGGCCGGGTCGATCACGGCGTAGTGGGTGCTCATGCGGGCTGTGCTCCTTCGCTGCGGGGGGCCGGTGCGGTCGCGCCGTCCTCGTCGATGATCTCCTGTGCCAGGCGCCTGCCGACGCGGATGGCGCCGTCGACGTGCTGGTAGCCCTCGGCGGCGAGGTCGCTCGTGCCGAAGCGGAGCGGACCCACCGGCTCCAGCTGCAGCGCGCCGTACCGGGTCAGCCCGCCCAGGTCGAAGCTCGCGGCGTACGCGCCCTGCGTCCACTCCTCGGACGCCCAGTCGCTCTCGTAGTAGACGACCGGATCGAGTGCGGCCGGGCCGAAGTAGGCGGCGAGCGAGTCGAGGATCGCGGCCTTCCGCTCCGCCTCGTCGAGCGCGAGCACGCGGTCGGCCTTCTCGTCCGAGACGAAGCCGACCAGGGTGCCGCGCTCCTCCCCGTGGTTCGAGTTGTCGTAGGCCTCGTGCACGAGCGAGTGCGGGCTGAACGCGGTGCCGGAGAGGCCGTCGGCGCGCCAGAAGGGCGTGGCGTACGTGGCGTGCACCTTGATCACGAGGCCGAGCGACTGGTGCTGCAGGGCCTGCTGCCGCAGGCGCGGGAGCGGCGGGTCGAACGAGATGCGGCCGACGAGGTTCGGCGGCACGGCGACGATCGCGCGGCGGGCGCGGAGGACGGCGCCGTCGGCGCGCACCTCGACCCCGTCGTCGCCGTGGCGGACGGAGCGGACCGGGTGCCCGAGCAGGACGCGCTCGGCGCCGAGGCGCTCGGCGAGCCGCTCCGGGACCTGCTGGAGGCCGCCGATCACGCGCTTGTCGAGGATGAAGTCGGCGTCGACCAGGTTGCTGAAGCTCCCCGCGCTCGCGGCCATGAGGAGCGCCTGGAGGAGGGAGAAGGCGTGCGCCGGCTTGGTGAGCATGGCGTCGGCGAGGAAGAGGGCGATGTTGGCCCGTGCCTCCTCGTCGTCGCTCTGCTGCTCCAGCCAGGCGGCGAAGGTGACGCGGTCGTAGTCGCGGGCGAGCGGATGCGTCCACGGCGCCGCCGGGTCCGTCTCGGCGACGAGGCGGTCGAGCACCTCGATCAGGCGGGAGATCTCGGACTCGGTGCGCTCGCTCCCCGGGAAGATGTCGCCGGTGAAGCGGCGAGCGGAGCCGTCGGCACCGATGTAGACGCTCTCGCCCTCGCGGTAGCGGGAGTAGGTGCCGAGGCCGAGCTCGTCGAGGGTCTCGAGGAGCGCCGTCTGGTCCGGCGAGACCCACTGGCCGCCGAGCTCGAGGAGCTGCCCGTCGACCACGCGGGTCTCGAGCCGACCGCCCACCCGCTCGCGCGCCTCGACGACGACGACGTCGAGGCCGTGCTGCTGCAGCCGGAGCGCCGCGGTGAGTCCGGTGGCACCGGCTCCGATCACGACGACGTCGTGCTCGCTGGGGGACATGACTTCTCTTTCCGTCGGTGATCGCGGGAGTGGACGCGCGAATACGGACGATCCTGTCACAGAAGCGGAGGAGAACGTCAGTGAGTGCGCCCGATGGAGGGTGGACTCGAAGCGCACTCCACCGAACTACATAGGCGTGCTATATTGTTTCTCGTGCCCGATCCCAGTGCCCCCGTGCGTCTCGCCTCCGCCGCCACCGCCCTCACGCGGTTCGCGGGCCGGGCGAGCGGCGCGACCGGGCTCGGCGCGCAGTCCGGAGCCGTCTGGTCGACGCTCGCCGAGCTGCGCACCGCCTCCCCCTCCCGCCTCGGCGAGCTCGCCGAGCGGGTCCGCGTCACCCAGCCGACGATGACCGGCATCATCGCCCGGCTCGACGAGGCCGGCTGGATCCGCCGCGTCCACGACGCCGGCGACGGCCGCGCCTGGCTGATCGAGGGCACTCCCGCCGGCTTCGACGCCCTCGCCGAGCACCGGCTCCGCCTCGAAGCCGCCCTGGCCCCGCTGTTCGAGGACCTCGACGAGGACGACCGCCTCGCCCTCGGGCGCGCCGCGACCCTCGTCGAGGCCCGCGTCGCCCGCATCGCCGGCACCCCCGTCCCCTCCTCCCCCGAGAAAGGCTCCACGCCGTGACCACCTCCCCCCACTCGCCCGCCCAGGGCTCGATCCTGAAGCAGCCGCTGGCCGTCTGGGCCGTCGCCTTCGCCGCGGTGATCGCCTTCATGGGGATCGGCCTGGTCGACCCGATCCTCCCGTCCATCGCCGAGAGCCTGCAGGCGACTCCGACCGAGACCTCGCTGCTCTTCACGAGCTACCTCGTCATCACCGGCGTCGTGATGTTCTTCACCAGCTGGCTCTCCAGCCGCATCGGCGCCAAGAAGACCCTCATGATCGGCCTGGTGCTGATCGTGGTGTTCGCCGCGCTCGCCGGCACGGCGGGCAGTGTCGAGGGCGTCATCGGCTTCCGCGCGGGCTGGGGCTTCGGCAACGCACTGTTCATCTCGACCGCACTGTCGACCATCGTCGGCGCGGCGAGCGGAGGCTCCTCCGCGGCGATCGTGCTCTACGAGGCCGCTCTGGGCATCGGCATCGCCGTCGGCCCGCTGCTCGGCGGGCTCCTCGGCAGCGTCTCGTGGCGCGGTCCGTTCTTCGGCACCGCCGTGCTGATGGCCGTCGGCTTCATCGCCATCGCGACGCTCCTACGGGAGGACGGCCCGAAGCCCGCTCCGACTCCGCTCTCGGCGCCCTTCGCGGCCCTCAAGGTCCCGGCCATCCGCACGCTGGCGGGCGCCGCCCTGTTCTACAACATCGGCTTCTTCGTGCTGCTCGCCTACACGCCCTACCCGCTCGGGCTGGACGAGATGGGCCTCGGCTTCACGTTCTTCGGCTGGGGCCTGGGCGTGGCGATCACCTCCGTGTTCGTCGCTCCGCTGCTCACCAGGCGCCTCCCGCGCACCGTCGTGCTGCGCTCGGTGCTGCTGCTGCTCGCGCTCGACCTGATCGCCGGCGGCCTCGTGATCTCATCGCGCGTCGGCCTGATCGTCTGCATCATCGTCGGCGGCCTGCTGCTCGGAGTCGTCAACACGGTGCTCACCGAGTGCGTGATGGAGGCGACCGACCTGCCCCGCTCCGTCGCCTCGTCCGCCTACTCCGGCGTCCGCTTCCTCGGCGGCGCGATCGCCCCGCCCGCCGCCTCCGCCCTGGCCGCCGCGATCTCGCCGGCCTTCCCGATGTACGCCGCGGCCGGAGCGGTCGCCGTCGCCGCGCTGATCGTGCTGCTGGGACGCCGCACCCTGGCCCGCGCCGACGCCCACGAGCCCGAGCCCGAGCTCGTCGAGGCGCAGGCGATCACGCTCGGCGAGTGACGCGCCCGCACACGCGCGCACCAGCTCGTTGAGGGGTCGCGAACGGTCGTCATCCGAGCGGGATGGCGGCCGTTCGTGACGCCTGGACGCGGTCGAGCGGGAGGGGCGCAGGATCCGACCTGTGGAGAACCGGTTCACGAGGATCGGGAGGCGGGACAGTGGCCGGATGCACGATCCCTCGCCGCTTCCGATCGGACTCCGCGGCCGCGCCTTCACCGTCGCTGACGCTCGCGCGAGCGGACTGAGCCGCGGGCGGCTCCGCAGCTCCGACCTCCACCGGCCCTTCCACGGGGTCCGCACCGCCGACCCCGACCCCGACCTGCGCCTGCGCGCGCAGGCGCTCCTCGCGCTGGTCGGTCCGCAGGCTCTCCTGAGCCACGTGACGGCGGCGCGGCTCTGGCCGCTCGACCTCCCGCCCGCCGCTGCGGACGAGCCGGTGCACGTCAGCGTCCGCCGGCCGGGACGCGCTCCCCGGCACCGGAACGTCGTCGGCCACGCCCTCGCCGATCCCGACGTCCGCCGCGTCCTGCGCCGCGGACTGCCCCTCACCGATCCGGCCTCGCTCTTCTGCCATCTCTCCGCGCTCCTCGAGCCGGACGACCTCGTCGCGGTGGGCGACGCGCTGGTGCGCACGCCGGTCGTCGGCGATCCGGCCGATCGACGGCCCTGGGTGCCTCTGCCCGACCTGCGGGAGCGCGTGTCGGCCTTCCGCGGTCGGGGCTCGGTGCGACTCCGCGCCGCACTCGCTCTGGTGCGCGACGGGGCGGACTCGCGGCAGGAGTCGCGGTTCCGGCTCGCCTCGCTCCGGGCGGGGCTCCCGGAGCCGGTGCTGCAGGAGCCGCTGTTCGACTCCGACGGGGTCTTCGTCGGGCGGCCGGACGGCTGGTACCCCGCGGAGCGGGTCGCGTGGGAGTACGAGGGCGACGATCACCGCACCAGCAACCGGCGCTTCGCGCGCGACCTCGGCCGCTACGACGACCTCGCCTCGATCGGCGTCCGCGTCGTCCGCATCGTCGGCGCCGAGTTCGTCCCCCACCCCGAGCGCTCCGTCGAGCGCCTGCGACGAGCACTCGCCGAACGGTCCCCGCATCGACGACCGCCGAGGGGTCGCGAACGGTCGTCATCCGGGCAGGGTGACGGCCGTTCGTGACGCCTCACGGGAGGGCGCGCGCTCAGGAGTCAGGGCGCGACCTCGAAGAGGCGCGGGCGCAGCGCGGACGTGCGCGGGTCGGCGGCGCAGGCGGCGAGCGCCGCCGCGAGGACGCCGCGGGCCGGGTGCGGCTCGCGGACGTACACGTCGACGCCGGCGGGCGTGAACGGCGTCCGGGCGAAGCGGGTGAGCGCCCAGCCCGCCTCGTCGTCGGCGGCCACGAACGACCAGCGGCTGCGGGCGAGGAGGGTCAGCGGCTCGACGCCGCGCCAGCGGAAGCCGGACGGATCGTGCGGGTCGGGGGTGTCGATGCCGACCACGTAGTGCGAGCGCGTGCGGCCGCGCCAGCTGACGACGTCGCCGATCCCGCCGGTCGGGAGCGGCGCGTACGTGATCGCCACCCCCGACCGCGAGCGCCAGAGCGGCAGCGAGGAGCCCCGGACGAACCAGGTGCCGCTCGCGAGCGCCCGGGCGTCGATCATCGGAGAGCGTGCTTGATGTTGGTGCGGGCCAGCGCGACGGCCTCGCCCGCTCCTCCGTTCATCACGATCTTCGAGACCGCCAGCGCGAAGCCCTTCACCTGCGCGCCCGTGATCGTGGGCGGGAGCGAGAGGGCGAGCGGATCCGTCACCACGTCGACGAGGACCGGGCCGCCGTCGGCGAGCGCCGAGCGGAGGGCGTCCTCCACGTCGCGCGGGTCCTCGACGCGGATGCCACGGATGCCGATCGCCTCCGCCACCTTCGCGTAGTCGACCATCGGCACGTCGACGGCGAAGTCCGGGAAGCCGTCGACCAGCATCTCGACCTTCACCAGCCCGAGCGTGGAGTTGTTGAACACGACGATCGTCACGGGCAGCCGGTAGGCGGCGACCGTGACCAGCTCGCCCATCAGCATCGAGAGCCCGCCGTCGCCGCTCAGCGAGACGACCTGGCGCCCCGGGTGCGAGAGCTGCGCGCCGACCGCCTGCGGCAGCGCGTTCGCCATCGAGCCGTGCATGTACGAGCCGAGCAGGCGCCGCTTCCCGTTGGGGGTGATGTAGCGGGCCTGCCAGACGTTGCCCATGCCGGTGTCGGCGGTGACGATCGCGTCCTCGGAGAGCAGGCCGTCGAGCGTGGACGCGACGAGCTCGGGGTGGATCGGGCTGCGCGTCCCGACCTCGGTGTACTTCCCGACGACTCCGGTGACCAGCTTCTCGTGCTTCTTCAGCGTCTTGTCGAGGAAGCGGTGGTCCTTCCGCTGCACGAGCGGGGTCAGCGCGGTGAGGGTCGCCGCCACGTCGCCGTGGACGGGGTGCGCGACGCTGACGCGGCGCCCGAGCTTCGAGGCGTCGCTGTCGACCTGAGCGATCACGACCTTCGAGGCGTCGGGGAGGAACTGCTCGTAGGGGAAGTCGGTGCCGAGGAGGAGGAGCAGGTCGGCGTCGTGCATGCCGGCGTGAGCCGCTCCGTAGCCGAGGAGGCCCGTCATGCCGACGTCGTAGGGGTTGTCGTACTGGATCCACTCCTTGCCGCGCAGGCTGTGCCCGACGGGCGCGCCCACCAGCTCGGCGAAGGCGACGACCTCGTCGTGCGCGTTCTGCACTCCGGCGCCCGCGAAGATCGCGACGGTCCGCGCCTGGTCGATCGCGGCCGCGAGGGCGCGGACGTCGGCGTCGGCGGGGACCAGGACGGGCGTCGACGGCAGCACGAACGCGGGGAAGCCGTCCACCGCCTCCAGCTCGGCGATGTCGCCGGGGAGGGTGACCACGGCGACTCCGCGGAGGGCGACCGCGCTGCGCATCGCGGCGTTGACGACCCGCGGGGCCTGGGCGGCGGTCGAGATCAGCTCACGGTAGTTCGAGCACTCGACGAAGAGCCTGTCCGGGTGCGTCTCCTGGAAGTAGGACGAGCCGATCTCGTTGCTGGGGATGTGGCTCGCGATGGCGAGCACCGGGGCGGAGGAGCGGTGCGCGTCGTAGAGGCCGTTGATGAGGTGCAGGTTGCCGGGGCCGCAGCTGCCGGCGCAGACGGCGAGGCGCCCGGTGAGCTGCGCCTCCGCGCCGGCGGCGAAGGCGGCCGCCTCCTCGTTGCGCACGTGGATCCAGTCGATGCCTCCCTTCTCGGAGCCGCCGCTGCGGCGCACCGCGTCGACGATCGGATTCAACGAGTCGCCGACGATCCCGTAGATGCGGGAGACGCCGGCGTCGATGAGCTGAGCGATGAGCTGGTCTGCGACCGTCTTCTGAGCCATGACCCCATTCGACCGGACCGGGCTGAGCGTCCGCTACTCCGGAAAGTGGAGATCCGGATCGGGTGCATCCCCCTCGGGACGGACGCCCTGCACCCCTAGCCTGGGAGCCGTCACAGGAACACCTCCGTACCGCTGATCTCGGGAGTCGCCATGAACCGCCGCAGAACCGCCCTCGTCCTGGCCGCCGGCGCGGCCCTCACCCTCGGCCTGACCGGCTGCTCGGGCCTGAACGGCCTGATGGGAGGCGAGACCCGCGACGACGAGACCGGGGAGATCACCGAGGGCGGGACGACCGACGTCTTCCAGCTGCGCGTGGGCGACTGCCTGAACGGCGAGCTCAGCGAGGAGGCGACCGAGGTCACCGACGTGCCGACCGTGCCCTGCACCGACCCGCACGTCTACGAGGTGTTCCAGAACCTGACGATGGCCGACGCCGACGAGTACCCGGGCGAGTCGGTCGCGACGGAGCAGGCCGAGACCGACTGCGTCACGGCGTTCGAGTCGTTCACCGGGATCGGCTACCAGGACTCGGCGTACGACTTCAGCTACTACTACCCGACCGCCGAGAGCTGGGGCACGGGCGACCGCACGATCAACTGCATGATCACCGACCCGAACGGGCCGAGCACGGGCACGCTGGCGGGCGTCGCGGCCTGATCGCGATCCCCGCGCGCGGCGGTGCCGGTCCCGCCGAGCGCTCCGCGCGCGGCCGGGGTCAGTCGCGGTCGCGCGCGGGGAACAGGCGCAGCAGCAGGCCGGAGCCGATCCAGACCACGGCGATCCCCGCGACGAGCCAGGAGGCTCCGAGGCCGGACGCCGCTCCCGCCAGCACGGCGCCGACGGCCGCGGCGGCGGAGCGCAGCCCCGCGCCGATCGTGAACACCTGCGAGCGGACGGCGGCCGGGCTCTCCTGGTCGCGCAGCAGCAGCATCGCCGCGTTCGAGGGTGCCGTGAAGACGCCCGCGACCGCGAAGGCGGCGATCGCCACGACGACGCCCAGGTCGGGGACGGCGACCAGGAGGACGGCGCCGGTCGCGATGTAGGCGGCGCCCATGGTCCACGCCGGCGGACGGCGGGTCCAGCGGCGGGCCGCCACGGCGAGGGCGCCGAGCAGGCCGCCCACGGCGAAGGCGGTCAGGATCCACGCGGCGGCGTCGGTGCTGCCCAGCCGCTCCACCGAGAGGCTGATCGCCGCGACTCCCGCCGCTCCGCCCGCGACCTGGCTGAGGGTGCCCGCCGAGGTGACCACCGCGATCGGACGGTGCCGCACGAGGTGGGTGACGCCCGCGACGATCGTCCGCAGCACGCCGACGGTCGGCGCCGGACGGGCCTCCATGGCGAGGCCGAGCGACCCGACGACGCCGATGAGGGCGAGGACCGCCATGGCGAGCATCGCGGTCCGCGCTCCCCCGACTCCGACCGCGAGGCCCACGATCGCCGGCCCGCTGATCGAGGCGACCGTGTACGAGAGCGAGTCCTGCGCGTAGGCGCGGCGCGGCTCCGGGATGGCGCTCGTGACGAAGCTCGACATGCCGCCCATGTAGACGGGCGTCGCGAGCCCCGCGAGGAGCAGCAGCACCACGATGAGCGGCGTGGGCACCTCGCCGAGGAAGCCGGCGACCGCGAAGGCGACGGCGGTCGTGAGCGCGGCGCCGACCAGGAGCCGGCGGGGGCGGCGGACCCGGTCGAGCACCGTGCCGACGAGCGGCGCGGCGATCACGGCGGGGAAGAGCGCCGCTCCGGTCAGGGCGCCGCCGAGCGCGACGTCGCCGAGACGCTCGACGGCGAGGACGGGGAGGGCGACGACCATGCCGGCGCTGGCCAGGCGGAGGGGGATCGACGCGGCCTGGTAGCTGACCGCGCTCATGCGGGACCGGGGATCGACATCACCTCCGATGGTGCCACGGCTGCGGGGCGGGGTCGTTCGGAGAGGCAGGCCACCGGCCTCTGAGCGGCCTGCGGCGGCGCGCCCTAGGCGATCGGCGTCCGCGCCGCGAGCTCGGCCGCCGCCGCGACGCCCAGGCGCCAGGGCGCGCCGTGGCCGGGCAGGAGTGTCCGCGCCCCGGTCCCGGCGAGGACCCGCAGCGAGTCGAGGGACTGCGCCGTGTCGGCGGTCGCGGCGCGCGCGACCAGGTGCGGGCCGGTGCGCGCGGAGTAGGGGTCGAGCGTGACCAGGGCGTCTCCGCCGATCACGGCGTCGCGCTCGGGCAGGTGCAGCGAGACGTGCCCGTCGGTGTGCCCCGGAGTCGCGAGCACGCGGGGCGATCCGGGCACGTCGAGCACCGCTCCGGCGGTCAGCGGCAGGGTCCCGTGCACGGGCGGCACCGAGAGCGCGCCCGCACGGGCCATCGCTCCGAGCACCGGGATCGCGGAGGGGTGCAGCAGCGGGTACACGAACGGCGTGCGCTGGCGGCGGTAGGAGTAGGGCTGCGCGGCGAGCGGCTCGTCGGCCGCGTGCAGGTGCACGGGGACGCCCCGCCGGACGAGGCTGCGGGCGACGCCGAGGTGGTCGAAGTGCGCGTGGGTCAGCACGAGGGCGTCGATGTCGCCGAGCGAGCGGCCGAGCACCTCCAGCGCGCGGATCAGGTGCGGCCACGTCCTCGGGAGCCCGGCGTCGACGACGGTCAGCCGACCCGCCTCCTCGATCAGGTAGAGGTTCGTCCAGGCGTGCTCGAGCCGGTGCACCCCGGGCGCGACGTCCCGGTGCAGGCTCGCGCCGCCCCCTCGCCGCTGCTGCCGGCCCTGCTGCTCGCGCTGCTGCTGGTCCATCGTGCTCCCGCCCCTCCGGGCCCGCGCCCGATCGCGACGACGCTACGAGTGTCTGCGACGGATCGGACAGGGCGTTGACGGCGGGGGTCCGCGTCGTGCAGGGCTCAGCGGCGCCGCCCGCGGAGGGCGAGCTGCACCGCGGCGAGCAGGAGGAGGACCGCGAAGAGGATCCCGGACACGCGCGCCGGCAGGAGGAAGGAGAGCGCCACTCCGGCGAAGGAGAACGCCGTGGCGGTGAGCCCGACCACGAGGCCCGCCCGCACGTCGAGCAGGCCGCGCCGGGCGTTCGCGATCGAGCCGGTGACCGCCGTCGGGATCATCGCGGCGAGCGAGGTGCCCTTGGCCAGGAGGTCCGCGAGCCCGAAGGCGCCGACCAGGACCGGCACGGCGATCGCTCCGCCGCCGATGCCGAAGAGGCCGGAGGCGACGCCCATCCCGATGCCGAGCCCGGCGAATCCGGGCCACACGCCCCAGCCCTCGGCGACGTCGCCGGTGTCGTTCGAGCCGAACACGGCCATCCGCACCGCCGCGGCCACGAGCAGCGCCACGAACATCCAGCGCAGCACGCCGAGCGGCAGCCGCGCGAGCAGCCAGGATCCGGCCACCGCCCCGAGCATCGCCGCAGCCGCGATCACGGCCGCCGGGACCCAGGCGACCTGGCCGGCGAGAGCGTAGCCGAACGCTCCGGCGACCGAGGTCGGAGCGATCGCGAGCAGCGAGGTGGCGGAGGCGCGGCGCTGGTCCATCCCGGCCCAGGCGATCAGCATCGGCACCATCACGATCCCGCCGCCGACGCCGAACGCGCCCGACAGGGTCCCGCCGACCGCGCCGATCAGGGCCAGGACGAGC
The DNA here is from genome assembly GCF_002932325.1 of Rathayibacter sp. AY1E2. NCBI lineage: Bacteria > Bacillati > Actinomycetota > Actinomycetes > Micrococcales > Microbacteriaceae > Rathayibacter > Rathayibacter sp. AY1E2. The sequence continues at coordinate 779 of NZ_PSVO01000035.1, read as the reverse complement.
AGGGCGCGCGGGCCCATGCGCGCGGCCGTCCGATCGGGGAGGGGCGCCTGCGGGGCGGTCGCGTCGGTCACGGCTCCATGCCACCACAGCACCGGGCCGAGGGCGAATCGACGGGCGTCGACCGCGTTCCTGAGAGGACCGGCCCGGCCCGGCCCGCCTCTCTGGCAGTTGCCTGGGCGGGCCGGATCCGACCGTGACGTTCGGCGTCGACGGAGCGTCCTACCTGCATACCCCGCCTGATCGAGCGATCGGGCCCCGAGCGAAAGAGGAGACCATGGCCGAGACCACCGCGACCACCACCCGTCAGACCAGCACCGGATCCGGACGCACCGTGATCGAGGACGGCGTCATCGCCAAGGTCGCCGGCATCGCCGCGCGCGAGGTCCCGGGCGTCCACGCCCTCGGCGGAGGAGCGGCCCGAGCGATCGGCGCCATCCGCAACGCGATCGGCAACGACGACCGCGGCCAGGGCGTCAAGGTCGAGGTCGGCGAGCGCCAGGTCGCCGCCGACATCACCATCGTCGCCGAGTACCCCGCGCCGCTGCAGAAGGTCGCCGAGGACGTGCGCTCCGCCGTCGCCGATGCCATCCAGCACATCGCCGGCATGGAGGTCGCCGAGATCAACGTGACCGTCCAGGACGTCCACATCCCCGAGGACGACACCCAGGAGTCCGACCCGCGCGTCGTCTGACCCGTTCCCCCCGCACCGACGCCCCGGGCCGAACGGCGCCGGGGCGTCGGCGTGTCGGCGACCCTGCGCCGACCCCCCGGCGCCGTTC
>NZ_PSVO01000034.1:0-21276 GCF_002932325.1 Rathayibacter sp. AY1E2 | reverse complement strand
GGGCGGGGGCGGCGTCGGCAGGGGTCATCGGGTCTCCTTCGGGGCGGGGACGGGGCGCGGCACCTCGATGATCCGTCCTCGCGGAGCGCCTCGGGAGGCCGGGCGCGAACGCTCACGAGGCAGGCGCGCCAGAACGTCAGAACGCGCCAGTGGACCGTGCCGCCGAGCTGTGCCAACGGCACCGCGGAACGTGCCACGCGCCTCCGCGTGCCCGCTGCGCGCCGTTTCGAGACGGCCTACGCTCACCGGATGGACGAGGTGCGGGACGCGTACGGCGCGCGGGCGGAGGAGTACGCGGCGCTGCTCGGATCGGTCGACGCGGGGCCCGCGGCCGACCGCGAGCTGATCGGGTCGTGGGCCGACGGGCTGGAGGGCACGGTCGCCGACGTGGGCTGCGGGCCCGGGCACTGGACGGAGTTCCTCCAGCGCCGCGGAGCCGCCGCGGTCGGCGTCGACCCGGTGCCGGAGTTCGTCGCGCTGGCTCGAGCGCGGTTCCCGGACGTCCCGTTCCGGCTCGGCTCGGCGCTCGAGCTCGACGTCGACGGCCTCGGGGGCGTTCTCGCGTGGTACTCGCTCATCCACCTGCCGCCGGCGGAGCTGCCCGGCGCGGTAGCGGCGCTCGCCGCGCACCTCCGACCGGGCGGAAGCCTGCTGATCGGCTTCTTCGAAGGGCCGCGCACGGAGGCGTTCGCGCACGCCGTCGCACCGGCGTGGTTTCATCCGCTCGCCGAGATGCGCGCCCTCGCCGAGCAGGCCGGCCTCGAGGTGACCCACTCGCTCCGCCGCAGCGCCCCCGGCGTCCGCGACCACGGCGAGCTGATCGCCGTCCGCCCACGCTGACGCCGAGCTGATCGCCGACCTGTGATCCGGACGCCGCCGACGCCGCGCTGGTTCCGCGCTGGTGGCACCCGCTCCCGCTGGTCACCGGTGGACGACGTCCCGGCCCATCGCATCCCGTCGAGACACCACCGGCCCGCCGAGGCGCCGCCGTCTCAGCAGTGCTGCGGCGGTCTCGGCGGTGTCCCGGCGGACGAGGGCCCCCGCGCCTAGAGGCGGTCGGCGCGCCACTCCGTGGGGATCTCCTCGCCGCGGCGGAACGCCTCCTCCTCGCGCTCGCGCAGCTCGACGCGGCGGATCTTGCCCGAGATCGTCTTGGGCAGGGGGTGGAACTCGAGGCGCCGCACCCGCTCGAAGGAGGAGAGCAGCTCCCGGGTGTGGGCGAAGATCGCGCTCGCCGTCTCGGCGGTCGGCTCCCAGCCCTCGGCGAGGGCGACGTACGCCTTCACCACGCTGTGGCGCACCTCGTCCGGAGCCGGCACCACCGCGGACTCGGCGACGGCGGGGTGCTGCAGCAGCACGCTCTCGACCTCGAACGGCGAGATCTTGAAGTCGGAGGACTTGAAGATGTCGTCGGTGCGGCCCACGAAGGTGATCGTGCCGTCGACCGCGCGGACCGCCACGTCGCCGGTGTGGAAGTAGCCGTCGGAGCGGGCGCGCTCGGTGCGGTCCTCATCGCCGAGGTAGCCGGACATCAGGTTGACGGGTTCGACGGAGAGGTCGAGGCAGATCTCGCCGGTGGAGGCGGGCTCGCCGGTCAGCGGATCGACGAGGGCGATGGCGACGCCGGGCAGCGCGCGGCCCATCGCTCCGGGGACCACGGGGGCGCCGGGCGGGTTCGCGATGATCGCGGTGGTCTCGGTCTGGCCGTAGCCGTCGCGGATGGTGAGTCCCCACTCCCGCTCGACGGTCGCGATGACCTCGGGGTTGAGCGGCTCGCCCGCCGAGAGGATCTCGGTCAGCGCGCGCGGCTTCGCTCCGAGCGCCGACTGGATCAGCATCCGCCACACGGTCGGCGGCGCGCAGAACGTGGTGACCTCGGCCCGGTCGAGCTGCTGGTGCAGAGCGGTGGGGGAGAAGCGGCTGTAGTTGTAGACGAACACCGTCGCCTCGGCGTTCCACGGCGCGAAGAAGCAGCTCCACGCGTGCTTGCCCCAGCCCGGCGAGCTGATCGCCATGTGCACGTCGCCCGGCTGGACGCCGAGCCAGTACATCGTGCTGAGGTGCCCCACGGGGTACGACTCGTGCGTGTGCACGACCATCTTGGGCTTCGAGGTGGTGCCGGAGGTGAAGTAGATCAGGCACGGATCGGAGCTCTCGACGACCACCGTCGGGCTGATGCCGAAGGGCTCGAGCGAGTCGGCGTAGTCGAGCCAGCCCTCGACGGCGCCGCCGACCGCGATGCGGCCGAAGCCGCCCTCCATCTCGTCGAACTTGGCTGTCTCGGAGGCGTCCGCGATGACGTACGCGACCTCGCCGCGCTCGAGACGGTCGGCCAGGTCGGCGGGTGAGAGCAGGGTCGTCGTGGGGAGGATGACCGCGCCGAGCTTCATGATCGCGAGCATCGACTCCCACAGCTCGAGGCGGTTGCCGAGCATGAGCATCACGTGATCGCCCTGCTCGACGCCGACCGAGTGGAGCCAGGCGGCGACCTCGTCGGAGCGCCAGCGCATCCGGTCGAAGGAGTACTTCTCCTCGGAGCCGTCCTCCTCCACGATCCAGAGGGCGGGGCGCTCGTTGCCGATCGCGATGGCGTCGAACCAGTCCACCGCCCAGTTGAAGCGGGGCCCGACGTCCGGCCACTGGAAGGCCTCGTTCGCGGCGACCGCATCGGTGCGGTGCTGCAGGAGGGTGTCGCGGGCGGCGCGGAAGCTCCCGGTGGGGTTCATGCATGTCTCCGTAGCGGTCGAGGTCCGGCCGCTGGCGGGACCGACCCCATTCTGCTCCCGCCGCGGTGCCGGGTGCTGCGTGGGGGAGGCCCGGTGGGGACGCACATCGCCGGAGGCGCCTGTGGAGGAGCGGCCGGGCGGATCCTCCTGCCGAGCCGACGAGCGGAGGGCGAGGGGGAAGCGGTGGAGCCGGCTACGGCCGGGCTCAGCGGAGGGGCCGCCCACCGCTCGCGGCCCGGGAGATCGGAGGGCTCGCCCGCCGCAGCAGGCGCTCCCTCCGCTCCCTCCGCGGGACCTCAGTACTTGATGGACTGACCGCCGTCGATCGGGAGGACGGTCGCGTTCACGTACGAGGCGTCGTCCGAGAGGAGGAAGGCGACGACCGAGGCGATCTCGTCGGCCTCGCCGTAGCGCTTGGTCGGGTTGACCTGGATGAACTCCTCGGCCGCCTTGCGCGGGTTCTGCGGATCGAGCTGCTTCATCGAGTTCTCGACCATCGGGGTCCAGATGGCCCCGGGCGCGATCGCGTTGATGCGGATGCCGAACTCGCCGTACTCGATCGCGGAGTTGCGGGTGAGGCCGACGACGCCGTGCTTGGCGGCCGCGTAGCCGGACTGGTTGCCGATCGCGGTGATGCCGCCGACGCTCGCGGTGTTGACGACCATGCCCGAGCCCTGCTCGCGCATCACCTTCAGCACCTTCTCGAGGCCGAGGAACACGCCGCGGAGGTTGATCGCGACGACCTTGTCGAACTCGTCGGCCGTGAAGTCCTCGGTGAGGTTCTGGCGGCCCTCGATGCCGGCGTTGTTGAAGAAGCCGTCGATGCGGCCGAACGCCTCGAGGGTGCGCGCGACGTAGGCGTCGACGTCCGCCTCCTTCGACACGTCGGCGAGGACGGTGATCGACTCGGTGCCCTCGGGCAGGACGTCGACCGTGGCGGCGAGGCCCTGCTCGGAGATGTCGACGAGGGCGAGCTTCGCGCCCTCCTGGGCGAGGCGGACGGCGGCAGCGCGGCCCAGGCCGGATCCACCTCCGGTGATGAGGACGACGCGGTCGGTGAATCGGGTGCTGGTGGTGGTCATGACGACTCCTGCTCGAAGAGGAATGGGCTCGGAGGCCGTGCGGTCGGCGAGTCCGTATCCATGCGTCTGCATGCAATTGACTCCACGATACGCCACAGGTGTCGGTTGAGTCTGAGTGCGCGGTCAGGGATGGAGTGATCCGGGCTGCGGGCGCCCGCAGTCGAGCCCGGTGGACACTCACGAGCGGGGCCGCAGGATCCGACGCGAGCACTCGGGTTCTGGGCAGAGCCCCCGCCCCCCGACCCCGATCCGCCGCACGCCCGCCTACAGGTGCGGCTGCCCCGTCGAGGCGCTCGTTCCGCCGTCCACGGCCAGGATCGCGCCGGTGATGTACGCCGCGTCCGCGCTGGCGAGGAACAGCACCGGCGGGGCGATGTCGTCCGGCTGCCCGGGGCGCCCGAGGGCGATGCGGTCGATGAAGGGCGCGAGCTCCTCGGGGGTCGAGGCCATCGACTCGGTCAGCGGCGTCTGCGTGAAGGCGGGCGCGACGGCGTTGACCCGCACACCGTGCGCGCCGAAGTCGAGGGCCAGCGACTGCACGAAGGTCGTGATCGCGCCCTTGGTCGCGTTGTAGGCGGCCTGGCCCCAGTCGCCGCGGATGCCCGACACGGAGGAGACGACGACGATGTTGCCGCGGCTCGCCTTGAGGTGCGGGAGCGCCGCCTTCACCGCGTAGAAGAGGGCGTCGACGTTCGTGGCGAAGAGCGAGCGCCAGGCGTCGTCCTCAACCTCCTCGATCGGGCCGCCGAGGTGGCCGGCCGCGTTGTTCACGAGGACGTCGATCCCGCCGAACCTCGCGACGGTGCCCTCGACGAGCGCGTCGACCTCGGCTCGGACCGAGACGTCGGTGGGGACGACCAGGACGCGCTCGGCCGGGAAGCCGGCGACGGTCTCCTCGAGCGTGGCGGGGGTGCGCCCGGCGACCGCGACGCTCGCGCCCTGCTCGAGGAAGGCGCGTGCGATGGAGCGGCCGATGCCGGAGCCGGCTCCGGTGATCAGGACGGTGCGTCCGGCGAAGGGGTAGGTGTTCGAGGCGATCAAGGCGGTGCCTTCCGGGTGCAGAGGGTCGGCTCGGCGGGGTGCGCCGGGTGCGGCGGGCGTCGGATCCGCCCGGTGCCGATCATCCGCGGCACCCGAGCGGATCGACGGGCCGCCGCGCCGGTACGGAGGAGCTCCCCATCGATCCGCAGCACGGCTCCCGACCCTGGCAACCGCCGCAGAGTGCGATCCGCGGCCGCGCGGGCTCGGGTAGACCGGAGGGACGCCAGTGGACAGGGGGAACCACCATGGACACCACGAGAACGACCGCTCCGCGCCGGGCGACGGGGCTCCGGGCGGGACGGCGCGCGACCGCGCTGGGCGCCTCGGCACTGCTCGCGGCGCTCGCTCTGAGCGGCTGCACGAGCGGCGCCGACCAGGCGGAGGAGGCGACACCCGCCGCTCCCGGGACCGCTGCTCCGACGACCGCCGCTCCGACCGCGACGCCCACCGAGGCTCCGCTCGGGCCCGTGACGCTGCCCGAGGGTGCGACCGCCGCCGTGCGGTGGACCGATCAGGTCGGCCCCGTCGATCCGCAGACCGTGTACCTCAGCGGCGGTCCGCTGCACATCACCGTCTCGGTCGCCTGCGACACCGCGGACGCCGAGGTGACGATCGAGGTCGTCGGCCTGATGACGAGCGGATCGTCGTGCGTCTACAGCCCGAGCACGACCCGCACCGGCACCGGAGGCGGCAACACGGGCACCATGCAGATCGCCGTCGAGCAGGACGCCGAGATCAGGGTGACGACGGTGCCGGACGACGCGCACTGGTCGGCCGCCGTCTCGACCGGGGCGCGAACGGTCCCCGGGCCCTGACGCCGGTCCGCGCCCTCCGAGAACGCAGAAGTCGCGGTGGTCGAGAGCGGCCACCGCGACGTCCGGGTTCTCGAGTCGCCCGGGGCGTCAGCCGATCGGGACGCCGAGCTCGGCCATGAACGGCACGGCGTCGACCGCCTCGCCGTCGACCCGCGTCTCGAAGTGCAGGTGGCAGCCGGTCGAGGCGCCGGTCGAGCCGCGCAGCGCGATGACCTGGCCGACGGTGACGGTCTCGCCGACCGACACCATCAGCTCGCTGTTGTGGGCGTAGCCGGTCTCGATGCCGCCGCCGTTGTCGAGCAGGATCCAGTTGCCGTAGCTGCCCTGGTACGACGCCTCCTCGACGGTGCCGCTGGAGGCCGCGAGGACGGGCGTGCCGCAGGCGCCGGCGAGATCGGTGCCCTTGTGGAACAGGTTCACGCCGGCGACCGGCGCGTCGGGGCGGGGGCCATAGCTGCTGCTGATGTGGCCGGAGATCGGGACGACCCACGCTCCGGACGCTCCCGCGGCGGCCGCGGTCGACTCGCCGGAGGTGGCGGTGATCGCGTCGAGGGACGCGGTGGGGACGAGGACCTCGGGCTTGGCCTCGGCGGCGAAGGCGTCGCGGGTGACGCTCTGCTGCACGACTCCGGCCGCCACGAAGCTCTGCGGGCGGGCCGCGGCGACGGCGGTGGCCGTGTCGCGGGTCAGCTCGGAGTCGGCGGTGCCGCCCACGGCGAACGCGGGCATCGTCGAGGTGATCGCGATGCCGGCCACGAGGGTCATCGCGGCGACGGCGGAGACGCGGGGGCGCGACGGGCCGCGCGAGGGGCGGCGGCTGCGGGACTCCTGCTCACGGAGCGAGCGACGGGTCGGGAGGGCGGACGGACTGCCGGTCTCGGCTCCTGCGGGGGTGGGAGTCGAGGCGCGTGACGAACGGTGCATGCAGAGGAGGTTCCAGGTCTGCCGACGCTCGAGGGGGGAGGCGAGCGCCGGGTGGGGCAGTGGGGCTGATCGCACGGCTGAGCCGATGCGACCCTCCAAACTACCCGCGTTCCGCCGGATCCGACCTGAGAGAAACCTCCGGAGTCAAGCGGTTGAGCGCATCGATCGGCTCTCGATCCGGAGTGGCGGGGGTGCGCCGGGTCGCCGGTGGGCGTGCTCAGCGGTCGGCGGTGAAGACGAGCAGGGCGATCACACCGGCGACCGTCGCCGCGACTCCGGAGCCCAGGCGCCACCACATCCACTTGTCGCGCCTGGGCCCGCGCACGGGACGCCGGAGGCCGGCGCGGCCCTGGTAGCCGCCGGGATCGTGCTGGAAGACCATGCCCCCAGCCTGCCGAACCCGCGCCCGTCGCTGGGCCGACTCGCCCGCGACTCCCAGCCGCGAACGGCACCGCAGGGCTGAAGCGGGAGCCGAGGAGAAAGGAGGAGAGGCGGCGACCAGGGGGAAGGGGAGGCGGGACGGCACGGGCGCAGAACGGCCGCCGCCCGCGCGCCTAGCGCGGCCCGGGCGCGCTCGCCAGCGGGTTCGCGGGGCGGGTGCCGCTCGGTAGCGTGGGGGAGTCGGCCGGAGCGGTCGACGAGCGGAGGAGCGGACATGGCCGGGACCGGCAAGGACAAGGACGCACGCGACAAGGCGGCGCAGAAGCGCGCGAAGAAGGCGCTGAAGAAGGCCGAGAAGTCGGTGCGCGCGGCGCACGAGGCGGTCCGCGACTCCAGCAAGAAGCTGCGCAAGAAGGCCCGCAAGCTGGCCGAGCAGACCGAGAAGCTCAAGCGGACCCAGGAGAAGGCGGCGAAGAAGGCGGCCGCGGCCGAGAACCGCCCGACCACGCCGAAGCACGCCGCCGAGCCGGCGGTCGGCGCCCTCGACCTCACCCCGCCGCTGCCCGGCTCGCAGGAGCCCGCCGAGGATCAGGAGTCCGCCGAGGACGCCGGCGCCGCGGCCGGGTCCGCCGCACAGCCGGAGCCGGCCCCCGACTCCGACCCCGCGCACACCCCGGACCTCACCCCGCCGATGCCGCGCTCGGCCTCCTGAGCGCACCCGTCTGAGCGCCGCATGCCGGTGCGGGCTCAGGAGAATCGCACCCGCCGATGCGCCGCCCGCCTGAGAATCCGCACAGGGTAATCGGGCGGGCGTGCCCCGCGAGGTGAACAGCAGGTGAAGCCTCGCGACCACGCCGGAACGCCTCCCGCCGCGGGAGCATCATGTCTGCGTGGATCCCTTCATCCTGCTCGCGCTCGTCGTCGTCACGGCCCTCGCCTTCGACTTCACCAACGGCTTCCATGACACGGCGAACGCGATGGCCACGTCCATCGCGACCGGTGCCCTGAAGCCCCGCACCGCCGTCGCCCTCTCGGCGTCGCTGAACCTCGTCGGTGCGTTCCTCAGCATCGAGGTGGCGCTGACCGTCACCAACGCGGTCGTGAAGATCCAGGACTCCTCGGGCGCACCCGATCCGGCGCTGCTCGAGGACGGCGGTTCCGCTCTGCTGCTGATCGTGCTGGCCGGCCTCATCGGCGGCATCGTCTGGAACCTGCTGACCTGGCTGCTCGGCCTTCCCTCGAGCTCGTCGCACGCCCTCTTCGGCGGCCTGATCGGCTCCGCTCTCGCGGGCCTCGGCCTCAACGGCGTGAACTGGGCCGGCGACGGCACGAAGCTCGACGGCGTCGTCGGCAAGGTGATCCTCCCGGCGCTGATGTCGCCCGTGCTCGCCGGAGCGGTCGCGGCGATCGGCACCTGGCTCGTCTTCCGGGTGATCGGCAACCTCGCCGAGAAGAGCCTCCACCGCGGCTTCCGCTTCGGTCAGATCGGCAGCGCCTCCCTCGTCTCGCTCGCGCACGGCACCAACGACGCGCAGAAGACCATGGGAGTGATCACGCTCGCGCTGATCGCGGCCGGCGGCTGGAGCGACACCGAGTCGGTCCCCTTCTGGGTCAAGCTCAGCTGCGCGCTGGCCATCTCGCTCGGCACCTACATCGGCGGCTGGCGGATCATCCGCACCGTCGGCAAGGGCCTCGTCGAGATCGACACCCCGCAGGGCATGGCCGCCGAGAGCGCCTCCGCCGCGGTCATCCTCGCCTCCAGCCACCTCGGCTTCGCCCTCTCGACCACCCACGTCGCGACCGGCTCGATCCTCGGCTCCGGAGTCGGCCGCCCCGGCGCGCAGGTGCGCTGGCGCGTGGCGCTGCGCATGGTGATCGCCTGGGTCATCACGCTCCCGGCCGCCGCTCTCGTCGGCGCCGTGATGTGGTGGATCGGCCACCTCGTCGGAGGCGCGGCCGGCGGCCTCCTGATGGCCGCGATCCTCGTCGCCGTCGCCTCCCTCATCTACATCCGCTCGCGCCGCGACAGCATCGGTGCGCACAACGTCAACGACGAGTGGCAGGACGCGGCGGCACGCCCCGCGCCCGAGACCGCCGGCGTCTGAGCGAAAGGATCCGCACCGTGCTCTCCCTCTTCCTCTCCGCCGCCGGCCAGGTGGCCCTCGTCGCCGTGCTCCTCGGAGCAGGCCTGCCCGTGCTGTTCGCCGTCGGCGTCCGCTCCTTCGCCGTCGCCGCCGGTGCTCCCGCCTCGGGCAGGTCCGACGCCCCCGCGGTCCGGAGCGGTCTGCCCGCCCCGGTGCTGCGCGGGATCGGCGTGCTCTGCTTCGCCCTCGTCGTCGGCTCCGTGGTGATCGGCCTGAGCGTCATCATCGCGACGGGTCTCGGCCAGTCGGTGAGCTTCGAGCACGTCATCCCGACCTTCGTGCCCAAGGGCTGAGCATGGCCTCGACCGATCCGATCGCGGCGCGGGAGGGGATCGTCGCCCGCGTGGTCGGCTGGCTGCGCGCGGGCTACCCGTCCGGCGTGCCGGAGCAGGACTACCTGCCGCTGCTGGGCCTGCTGCGCCGCAGCCTCACGACGGACGAGGTCGAGCAGGTCGTCGCGCGGCTCCTGTCGGAGTCGGAGCGGGCCGAGACGGTCGTCTCACGGGCCGTCGTGCGCGAGCGGATCGAGCAGCTGCTGCTCGGACCGGCGCTGCCCGAGGACGTCGCCCGCGTCTCCTCGCGGCTCGCGAGCGCGGGCTGGCCGCTGGCGGGCCCGGAGTCGCTGGCCGAGCCGGACACTCGCGAGGGCCTGGTCGCGCGCATCGTCCGCTGGCTGCGCGCCGGCTATCCGGCCGGGCTGCCCGAGCAGGACTTCGTGCCGCTGCTGGCGCTCCTCCGCCGCCGTCTGAGCGACGAGGAGGTGGCCGAGGTGGCCGCCGGTCTCGCCGCCGACGCGCCCGCCTCCCGCGCGGACGTCGGCACCGCGATCGCCGGAGTGACCTCGGAGCTGCCCTCGGAGGAGGACATCGAGCGCGTGCGCCGGTCGCTGGCCGCGCTGGGCTGGCCGGAGGAGTTCGCGAGCTGACGCGCCGCGCCCTCGGCGGTCCAGCCGTCGAAGGGTGACCCCGCCGGGACCAGGACGCGGACGCTGCAGCGGGCCGGGCCCGCCGTGAGCGGGCGGGACGAGCGCTGGAGCGTGTCCTCGGGCGGGCGACAGGCGGCCGCCCGGTCGGCAGGGGAGTCGCGGGGTCACGACGCGCGCCGTCCGCCGTCCTAGGTTCGGCCCGGGTCCGGATCGGCTGCGCAGCCGGCTGCCGGACCGCAGCCCGACCGGAAGGACACCCCATGCCCGCACCCACCATCGTCCTCGTCCACGGAGCGTTCGCCGACGCCGCGAGCTTCGCCCCGGTCACGCGGATCCTGCTCGACGCCGGCCACGCCGTGCGCGTCCCGGCCGTGCCGAACCGCAGCCTGCTGGGCGACGCGGAGTACCTCCGCTCCTTCGTGGAGCAGCTCGACGGGCCGGTCCTGCTGGCGGGCCACTCCTACGGCGGCGCCGTGATCACGGTGGCGGGCGCCGCCGAGAACGTGGTCGGCCTCGTCTACCTCGCGGCCTACGCGCTCGAAGAGGGGGAGAGCCTCGGGCAGCTGCAGGGAGCCTTCCCCGACTCCGACCTGCCGGCGAACCTCGTCTACACCCCGTTCCCGATCGACGGAGCGGAGCCGGGCACGGACGTGTCGGTCGCGGTGTCGGCTTTCCCGGAGGTGTTCGCGGCCGGGATCGATCCGGCCGAGGCGGCCGTGCTCGCGGTCGGCCAGCGCCCGCTCGCCGCTCTGGCCTTCGGTGAGGCCGCTCCCGTCGCCGCCTGGCGGACCCGGCCGAGCTGGGGCGTCGTCGCCGCCGCGGACCGGACGATCAATCCGGACGTCGAGCGGTTCGGCTACCGGCGGGCGGGCGTGCGCTCGGTCGTCGAGCTCGACGCGCCGCACCTGGTGATGCGCTCGCACCCGGAGGAGGTCGCGCGGATCATCGCCGACGCCGCGGCGGAGCTGAGCTGACCGCGGAGTCGCCTGACCGCGGAGGGGTGCGCCGCGTGCCGGTGCGCTCCTCCGCACCCCGCCGCGCACCGCCCCCACCCGGAAGCACGCCCCGCCGATCTAGGTACTCCCGCCGCGGATCTAGGTCGGCGTCGCGTGGAGTCGGGCCCGCCTCCTCCCTAGCCTCGAAGGGAGAGAAGGGCGGGATCGTGGACACGGACACCGCGCGGCTCGGCGCCTACCTCCGGGGGCACCGCGACCGGCTGCGCCCCGACGAGGTCGGCCTGGGCGCCGACGGCAGGCGCCGCGTCAGCGGGCTGCGCCGCCAGGAGGTCGCCGTGCTCGCGGGGATCAGCCCGGACTACTACCTGCGGCTCGAGCAGGGCAAGGACCGCCGCCCCTCGGCGCAGGTCCTGGACGCTCTGGCCCGCGCGTTCCGTCTCGACGCGGACGGGCGGGACTACCTCTTCCGGCTCGGCGGGCACGCCGCGCCGCGCCGCTCACCGGGCTGGGCGCAGGCCGGGCCGACCCCGGCGCAGGTCGGCAGCCTGACGAGCATGGTCTCGTCCTGGACCACGACGCCCGCCTACGTGGTCGACCGCTACCTGGACCTCGTCGCCGTGAACGAGCTCGGCCGCCTGTTCCTCCCCCTGGCCTGCGAGCAGGGGACCAACATGATCGAGGCCGTCGTCGACGCCGCGGCGCTCGAGACCGACGCCGAGCGGCACGAGGACTGGGACCGCACGATCGCCGTGATGACGGCCGCCCTCCGCTTCCACTCCGACCCGGCGGACCCGCGTCTGCGGGTCCTGGTCGCCTCGCTCGGAGGCCGCTCGCGGGTGTTCCGCCGCGTCTGGGCGAGCCAGGAGGCGTATCCGCTCCGCGAGGGCTCGTCGCCGGTGCGCGTCGACCCCTTCGGCTTCATCGCCTTCCGCTGGCAGACCCTGGAGGTGCACGGAGGCGACCACTTCCTGACCTCCTTCTTCGGCGCCCCCGGCAGCGCCGCGGCCGCCGCGATCGATTTCATCCGGGCCCGCCACCGGGTCGAGGAGTGTCTGCGCGAGGGTGCGATACTCGACGCGTGAAGCGGGACGCGCTCGTCGTCGGTCGGGGATCGGAGCTCGCGCGGCTCCGTCTGATGGTCGACGGCATCGCCGCCCAGGGGTCGGCGCTCGTCATCGACGGGGACGCCGGGGTCGGCAAGACCACCCTGGTCGAGGAGGTCGTCGCCTACGCCCGCGCACGCGATGTGCGGGTGCTGCGGACCGCGGGCTCCGCAGCGGAGTCGGGCGACCAGTACGCGGCGCTGCAGCTCCTCCTGCACCCGCTCCGCCCGGGCCTCGACGGCCTGCCCCTGCCGCAGCAGGACGCGCTCCGCGTGGCCTTCCACCTGGCGGACGGAGTGCAGCCGACGCCGCTCCTGGCCGGCCTCTCGGCCCTGACCCTCCTGAGCGACGCCGCCGCCGATCGGCCCCTGCTGGTCGTCGTGGAGGACCTGCACCGGATCGACCCGGAGTCGGCGTGGGCGCTGCGGATGCTCGCCCGGCGCATCGGCGAGGACCGCGTCGTCGTCGTGATGACCACGAGGGACCGGCCCGAGGAGGACTCCGGCCTCGAGCACCTCCACCTCGGGCCGCTGTCGGCCGCCGACTCGGCCGCTCTCCTCGACACGCTCCCGCATCCTCCTCGCGGCGCCGCCCGGCGCGCTCTGCTCGACCTCGCCCGCGGGAATCCGCTCGCCCTGGTGGAGCTCACCGGGCGCGACCCGTCGGCCGACGAGGCGGAGGACCGCGCGGTGACCGGACGCCTCGAGTCGGCCTTCGCCGAGCGCTTCGCGGAGCTCGACCAGCCCTCGCGGCTCGCCGTGCTGGCCGTGGCGCTGGGCGACGTCTCGACGGCGGAGGAGGCGAGCCGGCTGGCGAACCTGGCGATCGGCCGCCACCCCGACCCCTCCTGGATCGACCGGGCCGTCGCCGCGTCGCTGCTCAGCTGGACGCCGGGGAGCGGACTCCGCTTCCGGCACCCTCTCGTGCAGTCCGCGGTGACGAGCGTGAGCCGCCCCTCCGAGCGCGCGGCCGTGCTCCGCACGCTCGTCCAGGAGCACCGCGACGACCCGAGCCGGACGCTCTGGTGGCGGTCGGAGCTCGCGACGGGCTCGGACGGGCCGGTCGGCGAGGAGCTCGCCGGTCTCGCGGCGTCCGGCCTGGCGACGGGCGACGTCGTCCTGGCGGCTCAGGCGATGGAGCGGGCGGCGGAGCTGACCCCCGCGGGGCCGCTGCGCGTCTCGCGCCTGATCGACGCGGCCGAGTACTCCGGACTCGCCGGCCGAACCGCGGAGGCGGCGCTGCTCGTGCACCGTGCGGCGGGCGAGACCGTCGATCCGGTGCTCACCGCCCGCGCCGCCTGGACGCGCGAGACGCTGCCGACCGGGCGCACGGCCCTCTCTCGGGGAGACCTCTCGCCTGCGCTCGCCGCGGTGACCGCGCTGCAGAGCCACGGAGCCGTCGACGCCGCGACCGCCGCGCTCCTGCACCTCGCCGCCATCGCCTGGGACCACAACCGCGAGGCGTCGCCGGGGGAGCCGATGATCAAGGCGGTGCGCGCGCTCGCCCTCGACGACTCCGACCCGCGCGCCGTCCTGCTCGCGGCGGTCACCGAGCCGATCGCCCGCGGCGACGAGGTCGTCCGCCGGGCGCTCGCGGCGGCCGGCGGGGCGAGCGGTCCGGAGGAGGCGTGGTGGCTCGGCTACGCGCTGAACACGGCGGGCGAGGTCGAGGTCGCCCGGGAGCTCCTGGAGGAGGCGATCACGGGGCTGCGCGCGCGCGGCGACATCCGGATCCTCCCGCAGGCGCTCCTCGCCGCCTCGATGACCACGTCGCTCGCCGGCCGCATCTCGCGCGCCCGCTCCTTCGCCGAGGAGGCGCTCGTCCTCGGGAGCGACCTGGGGGACGTCGGCTTCGAGACCGCCTCCCGGGCCTGCCTGGCCTGGTTCGACGCGATGGAGGGAGTCGCGCCCGATCCCGAGGCGATCAGCGCGGGCAGCGCGATCGGCGCGGCCGTCCTCTGCTCGAGCGTGATGCGGGCGACGCTCCGCGGATCGCGAGCGGCGGTGGCGGTCCTCGAGTCGCGACCGGGCGACGCCGTGCCGGAGCTCCTGCCCCTCCTGGACACGGACGACGACTCCCTGAACCCCGGCTTCGCGATCCTGACCACGCCCGATCTCGTCGACGCGGCTCTCGCGACCGGGGACGTCGGAGTCGTGCGCCTGCACGCCGCGAGGCTGGAATCGCTCTTCGAGCGCTGGCACCAGCCGATGATCGAGGCGGCCCTCCGGTACGCGCAGATCGCCGTGGCGCTCGCCGACGGAGCGCCGGACGCCGCGGCCGGGCTGCTCCGCCGGACTCCGCCGCCGCTCCCGTACGTGCGGGCGCGGGCGCTGCTGCTCGTGGGCGACGGGCTGCGCCGGGCCGGTCAGGCGGCGGAGGCGCGGCCCCTCCTCCGCGAGTCGCTGTCGATGCTCGAGGAGCTGCCGATCCACGCCTGGGCCGATCGGGCCCGTGACGCGCTCCGGGCCGCCGGAGGGAGGATCGCCGACGCGCCGTCGCCGGCCGCTGCCACGCTGACCCCGCAGGAGCTGCGCATCTGCGCTCTCGCGAGCACGGGGCTGTCGAACCGCGCGATCGCGCAGAACCTGTTCCTCTCGCCGCGCACGGTCGGCGCGCACCTGTACGCGGCGTACCGCAAGCTCGGGATCGGCGGGCGGGGCGAGCTCGCCGCGGTGCTCGGGAGGGACGCGGGCGCCGACGTCTGAGGCCGGGCTCCGCTCGCAGGGGCGCGCGGGCCCCACTCCGAGCGCAGACACGCAGGCGCGCCCCGGAACGGCCGGGACGCGCCTGCGAGCGGACCGCGCTACTCCTGGATGAAGGCCAGCAGGTCGGGGTTGATGACGTCGGCGTGGACGGTCAGCATGCCGTGCGGGTAGCCCTCGTAGATCTTGAGCGTCGAGTTCTGCAGCAGCTCGTGCTGCTTGAGCGCGGCGTCCTTGTAGGGGACGACCTGGTCGTCGTCGCCCTGGGTGACGAGGACGGGGACGGTGATCGCCTTCAGGTCCTCGGTCTGGTCCGTCTCCGAGAAGGCCTTGATGCCCTCGTAGTGCGCGAGCGCGGATCCGGTCATGCCCTGGCGCCACCAGTTGTCGACCACGGGCTGCGAGAGCTCGACGCCCTCGCGGTTGAAGCCGTAGAAGGGCCCGGAGGCCACGGCCTGGTAGAACTCGGCGCGGTTCGCCGCGAGAGCATCGCGGAAGCCGTCGAACACCGAGATCGGCGTGCCCTCGGGGTTCGCCTCCGTCTGCACCATCAGCGGCGGGACCGACGAGACGAGGACGGCCTTGGCCACTCGGCCCTGGGGCTCGCCGTACTTCGCGACGTAGCGCGCGACCTGACCGCCTCCGGTGGAGTGGCCGATGTGGATCGCGTTCCGCAGGTCGAGGTGCTCGACGACCGCGTTCACGTCGCTGGCGTAGTGGTCCATGTCGTGTCCGGTGCCGACCTGGGTCGAGCGTCCGTGCCCGCGGCGGTCGGTCGCGATGACGCGGTAGCCGTGCGCGTGGAAGAACAGCATCTGCGCGTCCCAGTCGTCGGACGACAGCGGCCAGCCGTGGTGGAAGACGATGGGCTGCGCGTCGGTGCTGCCCCAGTCCTTGTAGTAGATCTCGACGTCGTCGTCCGTGGTCACAAACGGCATCTTCGAACCTCCGTGCTCGTGTCGATCCCGAGCCCGGCCCGGGTCGTGTCCAAGGTGGTGCCTCCCCGGATGAGGGTGGGGAGCGGCTCCACGATAGGGGCGTGGGAGCGCTCCCTGAAGAGCGCGGGGAGATGTTCCGACGATCGTCCAGACCTGGTCGCCCGGGCGGTGCCGGGGCCGCCGGCCGCGCTCGCCGAGTGGGGTCGGATGACTCGTGACCCGCACCGCGGACGCTGACAGGATCGCGGCGGACGCGCCCTCCCGCGGCGCGCGGATCGGAGGTCGCGATGCCCACGACGACGCCCACGACGTCGGCCCTGCCGACGCCCCTGACGACGACGCTCCGGCCGGCGGTGCTCCGGTGACCGTCGAGGACCGCGTCCCGATCGAGCCGCAGGCGGTCGTCGCTCCGCTCAGCCGGTCCGCCGTCTTCCTCTCGCTCGACATCGTCGGCGGGCAGGACGCCGCGGACCGCGTGCGGGACGTCGTCGCCGACGTGGGCGGGATCCTCCGCGCGGTCGGCTTCCGCGACCTGGGCCTGCGCCTCTCCTGCCTGGTCGGGATCGGGAGCGACGCGTGGGACCGCTTCGGCGGGGAGGGGCGCCCCGCGCAGCTGCACCCGTTCCTGGAGGTGGTCGGCGCGGCGCACACGGCCGTCTCGACGCAGACCGACCTCCTGTTCCACATCCGGGCGGAGCGCGACGACGCCTGCTTCGAGTTCGAGCGCCTCCTGCTCGACGCGCTCGGCGAGGACGTCGTCGTCCGCGACGAGGTGGTCGGCTTCCGCTACTTCGACAACCGCGACCTGCTGGGCTTCGTCGACGGCACCGAGAACCCGACCGGCGAGGCGCTGCCCCGCGTCGCGCTGATCGGCGCGGAGGACGCGGCGTTCGCGGGCGGCAGCTACCTGGTCGTGCAGAAGTACCTGCACGACCTGACGGCCTGGCACGCGCTCACCACCGAGCAGCAGGAGCGGGTCATCGGCCGGAGCAAGGCCGACAACGTCGAGCGCGAGGACGATCCGGCGCAGCTCTCGCACAAGGGGCTCGCGACCGTGGTCGACGCCGGCGGGACCGAGCACGACATCCTCCGCGACAACATGCCCTTCGGCCGGCCCGGCAGGGGCGAGTTCGGCACGTACTTCCTCGGCCTGGCCGCCGACCTGTCGGTGATCGAGACGATGCTGACGCGGATGTTCGTCGGCGTGCCCGCGGGCAGGCACGACCGCCTCCTCGACTTCTCGACCGCGACGACCGGCGGGGTCTACTTCGTGCCCTCGCGGGACGTGCTCGAGGGCCTGGGCGGCTGAGCGCGGCCGGTCGTCGGGGGGCGGATCGAGTCGGATGACCGTGGTGCCGCCCGGGCCGGAGCGGTGGGATCGGAGCAGCGCAGGCGCGCAGGACGATCAGCAGGGAGAACGCCGTGGAACCCGACGACAGCACCGCTCCGCACCACGAGACCCCCGGTTTCGGAGACCCGGACCTCCCCCAGGAGGGGATCGTGAACACCGAGGGCGATCCCTCGGCGAACACGATGACCGGCCCGCAGAACCGCGTCCTGGAGGGACTGTTCCCGAACCAGATCGCGGCGCCCGCGACGGACATCAGCACGCAGCCGTTCTTCTGGTCCTCCTTCAACATCTCGCCGCGGCGGGTGCAGCGGGGCGGCTGGGCGCGCGAGCTCACGCAGGCCGACTTCGCGATCTCGAACGAGATCGCGGGCGTGAACATGTACCTCGAGGCCGGCGGGATCCGCGAGCTGCACTGGCACCAGAGCGCCGAGTGGGCGCTGATGACCAAGGGGAACTGCCGCATCACCACGCTCAGCCGCACCGGCCGGCCCAGTGTCGACGACGTGCAGGAGGGGGACCTCTGGTACTTCCCGCCCGGCCTGCCGCACTCCCTGCAGGGCCTCGGCCCGGACGGGGCGGAGTTCGTGCTCGCGTTCGACGACGGCGAGCAGTCCGAGAGCAACACGCTCCTGCTCACCGACTGGTTCGCGCACACGCCGCCGGACGTGCTGGCGAAGAACTTCGGCGTCGCGCAGGAGGTCTTCCGCGACATCCCGCTGCACGACCTCTGGATCTTCCCGGGCGACGTGCCCGGCGACCTCCAGGCCGACCGGGCCGCGGCCGGGGTGCAGGACGGTGACGAGGCGGTGATCTTCCGGCTCTCCCGCTCGGAGCCCGTGCACCAGAACAGCGGCGGCCGGATCCAGATCGCCGACAGCACGAACTTCCCGGCCTCGCGCACGGTCTCGGCCGCGCTGACGACCGTCGAGCCCGGCTCGATGCGCGAGCTGCACTGGCACCCCAACGCCGACGAGTGGCAGTACTACCTCCGCGGATCCGCGCGGATGACCGTCTTCAACACCGGCCCGCACGCCAACACGACCGACTTCCACGCCGGAGACGTGGGCGTCGTGCGCCGCAACTTCGGCCACTACGTGGAGAACACCGGCGACGACACGCTCGTCTACATCGAGACCTTCAAGAGCTCCCGCTACGAGGAGGTGTCGCTCGCCCAGTGGCTGAGCCACCTGCCGCCGTCGCTGGTCGCGCAGCACCTGAACATCCCGGAGGAGGTGCTGGCGACCTTCCCGCCCGGGACGCAGGGGATCACTCCGCTGCGCTGAGGGAGGGACGCGCGGAGGGGACGGGGACATGGCGGAGGATCACGAGGCGGCGCTCCTGCCGTGGGCGGGGAGGGCGGCGGTGCTGCTGGACCGGCACCTGCGGGTGCTGGCCGCGACTCCGCTCGCGCGGGCGCTCTCGCCCGCCTTCGCCCCGGGAGTGAGCATCGCCCGCTTCACCTTCCTGGACTCGTCCGAGGTCGAGGACCTGCCCTGCTGGGGGTCCGCCGCCGATCAGGTCGCGGCGATGCTCCGCGACTCGCTCGAGCGGCATCGGGGGGACCGGGAGTTCCTGACGGTCGTCGGGGAGCTCTCGGCGAGGAGCCCGCGGTTCGCGGACTCGTGGGCGGCCGGGGCGGAGGCCGACGCACGCGGGTCGGTCGTGTTCCTCGACACCGTGGTCGGCTCTGTTCCGATGGACTACCGGCTGGTCCGGGACGGCGCGCGCCTCCTGCTCCTGTTCGAGGCGGGTGACGCGGCGAGTCGAGACGCGCTCGCCCGGCTCACCGCCGCTGATCAGGCGCCGGCCGGGGCGGCCAGCGCGGTGCCCGTCTCCGGAGCGGGCCGCAGCGAGGCGAGGACGTCGACGGCCGCGGCCGCCGGAGTCCCCGCTGCCGCGAGGTAGGTCACGACGTACCGGCCCGGAGCGCCGGCGAGCTCCAGGGTCTGCATCTCGAGGTCGAGCCAGCCGAACGGCTCGACGTGGACGCGGATCCACCGGTGGGTGAAGGGGCGGACCTGGTACTCGGCCCAGATCGACCGGAACAGCGGATTCTCGACCGAGCATTCGCCGACGATCTCGTGCAGCCGCGGATCGTCGGGGTCGCTGTAGAACCGCAGCGCGGCGATCAGCTCGCGGAAGACCTGGCCCCACGCCTGCAGCTGGTCCGGCGGGTCGCCGTTCGCCACGGCGCGCACGTAGCCGCGGGACGTGGAGAGCAGCATGTTGGCGCCGGGCACGCCCTTGTCGGGGGCGAGACGGCTCATCAGGTCGTTCGCGCCGAGGACGTCGAGGTTGCGGTCGAACGCGTACGCCGGGGTCCTCGGCCAGTGGGCGAGCAGCGACTCCACGCCCTGGCCCGGCGGAGGGGAGTCGGGATCGCGCGGGCCGGGGCGCAGCCGGGCCAGCCGGAAGAGGTAGGCGCGCTCGAACTCGTCGAAGGCGAGCGCCTCGGCGAGGGCGTTCAGCACCTGGTCGGACGGGGCGACCGCGTGCCCCTGCTCGACGCGGAGGTAGTAGTCGCGGCTGATCCGGGCGCGGTCGGCGACCTCCTCGCGGCGCAGGCCCGGCACCCGCCGCCGGGTGCCCGCGGTCGGCACGCCGACCTGCTCCGGCCGCAGCGCCGCCCGGCGAGCGCGGAGGAACTCCGCGAGGGGGCTGCGAGAGCTCATCGTGCGACTCCATCGGATCACCCGCCGGGTCGAGCGGCGGTCGTGCGGGGGTGGGGCCGTACCGGTCGTCCGGTGGGACACAGAGTACCGTCGGGCGCTCGCGGGGCCCACTGCCCTGCTGCGCCTCCTGCCCGGCGCCCACCGGGGGCCGGGCGCTCGGGACGGTTCGACAGAGGGAGCGCTCCGGAGGGTTCCGACAGAGGGAGGAGAGCGCGGCCGCGCCCGGCGGTCAGCATGGGGTCCTCGGAACCCGTCCCTCAGGAGTCGCGATGACGATCAGTGCACTCTCCTCGCCGCCCGCGCACCCGAGCGCCCCCGAGGACGTGGTGGTCCGGATGCTGAGCTCGGCGTCGCCCGCGCGGGAGCGGCTCCTGGTGGTCGAGGGCGGGATCGGCTCGGGCCGGACGCACATGCTGCGCTCCGCCGCGGCCACCGCTCGCGCCGCCGGCTGCGAGGTCGTGGAGGTGCGGCCGGACCGGGGCGACGCCGTGATCGGCGCGTCCTCGCTCGCGCTGTTCGCCACGCTGATCGGCCGTCTGCAGCGGGTGCGCGACTCCTCCGCCTCGCCCTGCGACCCCGGCTTCCTGATCGTCGTCGACGACTGGGAGCGGTTCGACGTCGCCGCCCGCGAGACCCTCCAGGCCCTGGTGACCCGGCTGGTCGACGAGGTCGGCGCCGCCTGCCTCCTCGCCACCGGCGACCGCCGCGTCCTCGCCGGCTGGGAGGGCCTCCGGCACCGTCGCACGGAGCCCCTCGACGCGGAGGCGGCCCGCGGCTTCCTGCGCGCCCACGGCGGCCGGCGGCCGCTCGCCGTCGAGGCGCGCCTGCTGCGGGTCGCGGAGGGGAATCCGCTGCTCCTCGACGTCCTCGGGCGGGCCTGGGCCGACGAGGACGCTCCCTCGCCCTTCCCGGTCTACCCGCGGCTCGAGCAGGCCGAGCCCCGGGTGCTCGATCTGCTGGCTCCGCTGTCGGAGCCGAGCCGGGAGGCGCTCCTGGTCGCCGCGGTGGCGGGCGCCGAGTTCCCGGAGAGCATCGGGCCGGCCCTCGGAGACGGGGACAGCGCCCTGGTGCAGGCGGGGATCCTGACGGCGGGCGGCCGTGCGTTCCGCGACCCGGTGGTCCGAGCGGTGGTGCTCTCGACGGCGACGCCCCGAGCGCTGCGGGCGGCCCGGAGGCGGCTCGCCGAGCGCCCGGAGTCGGCCCCGCACCTCCGCCTGCTGCTCGCGGCGGACGACGCCGCCGGGCCGGAGGAGCGGGCGCGGCTGCTGAGGGACGCTGCGGAGGAGCGACTCCGCGCGGGTCGGCCGCAGGAGGCGCTGCTCCTCCTCGCCGAGGCGCGGTCGAGTGCGCGCGGTGGTGCTCTGCGGGAGGAGCTCGAGGCGCGCGCGGCCGCCGTCGCGGCCTTCACCGGCGACGCGGCGGCCCTCCCACTCCTCGTCCGGGACCGGCCGCACGCAGGCCTCCACCAGGCGCAGGACGGGATCGAGGGGGTGCTCCTCGCCGACGGCGAGCGCCT
>NZ_PSVO01000033.1:0-21628 GCF_002932325.1 Rathayibacter sp. AY1E2 | reverse complement strand
CACCCCCATCCCGCCCCTAGGTTGGGGGGACCCGCATCGCCGACCGCGCACCACTGAGTTCCGATGGAGGAACGCCATGGCCACGACACCCGTGCTCCGCAGGATCGCGATCGCGCTGGTCGCGGTCGTCGCAGTGGGAGTGGCGGGTGCCGCACCGGCGACCGCTCTCGACAGGCCCGTCTCCGGGTACCTGAAGGACAGCGGGCTCACGCCCGAGAAGATCCGCGACTTCCTCGGCGGACCCCTGATCTCGCCCTCGACGCAGGTGGGCTACGGCGGAGCGGTCTCGAGCGTCGACGCGAACGCGAGCCGCGTGGGAATGGAGGTGCTGAAGCGCGGCGGCAACGCAGCTGACGCCGCGGTCGCCACGGCAGCCGCCCTCGGCGTGAGCGAGCCCTACAGCGCCGGCATCGGCGGAGGCGGGTACTTCGTCTACTTCGACAAGGCCTCCGGCGAGGTCAGCACCATCGACGGACGCGAGACAGCGCCGGCCGGCATCACCTCGGACGCGTTCCTCGACCCCGCGACCGGAGCCCCGTACCCGTTCACCCCGGACCTCGTCTCCTCCGGCGTCGCGGTCGGCGTGCCCGGCACGGTGGCGACCTGGGACACCGCGGTCGACCGCTTCGGCACCCTGCCGCTCCCCGTCGTGCTGGCGCCCTCGATCGCGCTCGCGGCGAAGGGCTTCCGGGTGGACGAGACCTTCCGCAACCAGACGCTCGACAACCTCGAGCGGTTCCAGGCGTTCCCCGACACGGCCGAGCTCTTCCTCCCCGGTGGGGACGCGCCGAAGGTGGGCAGCACCTTCCGCAACCTCGACCTCGCGAAGACGCTGACCTCCATCGCCGTCCACGGGCCGGACGCGTTCTACGAGGGCGCGCTGGCCGCCGAGATCGCCGACACGGTCCAGAACCCGCGGATCGCCGAGGGGGCGGACCTCCCCGCCCCGGCCGGCACGATGACGGCCGCCGATCTCGCGGCCTACTCGGTCGCCGAGCAGGCGCCGACCCGCGTCTCCTACCGCGGACTCGACGTCTACGGGATGGCACCCTCCTCCTCCGGCGGGATCGCGGTCGCCGAGGCCCTCAACATCCTCGAGAACCACGACCTCGCGTCCGAGGACACCGGCAGCGCCCTGCACCTCTACCTCGAGGCGTCCGCCCGCGCCTTCGCCGACCGGGGCGCCTACGTCGGCGACCCCGCCTTCGTCGACGTGCCCACCGAGACGCTCCTCAGCCAGGAGTTCGCGGACTCGCGGGACTGCACGATCGACCCGGCGACCGCCTCCGTCCGCCCGGTCGCGCCCGGCGCTCTCGACGGCTCCGGATGCGCGACCGCCCCCGCCGCGGAGGAGTCGGACACCGAGAACATCTCCACGACCCACCTCTCGGTCGTCGACAAGTGGGGCAACGCCGCCTCCTACACGCTCACGATCGAGCAGACCGGCGGCTCGGCGATGACCGTCCCCGGCCGCGGCTTCCTCCTCAACAACGAGATGACCGACTTCTCCCCCACCTTCGTCGACGGGGACCCGAACCGGATCGAGCCGGGCAAGCGCCCGCGCTCGTCGATGTCGCCGACGATCGTGCTCGACGGCGGGGACGTGCGGTTCGTCGTCGGCTCGCCGGGCGGATCCACGATCATCACGACGGTCCTGCAGACCCTGGTCAACCGCATCGACCTCGGCATGACGCTCCCCGAGGCGGTGGCAGCGCCCCGCGCCTCCCAGCGCAACGGCGCGACGACCTCGGCCGAGCCCGAGTTCATCGAGGCGTACGCCGACGACCTCGCTCCCTTCGGCCAGCAGCTGGTCCCCTCGGGCGACACCTTCACCTCGGCCGCGCAGATCGGCGCGGTGGCCGCCATCGAGGTCGACCCCTCCGGCCGGATGACCGCGGTCGCCGAACCGGTGCGGCGCGGCGGCGGCGTCGGGCTGGTGGTCCGGCCCGAGAAGTGACGCCCCGGAGCCTCCGCGGCCCGCTGAGAGGAACCGTCGGCCGGCCGCCCCTCTCGCCCGAGAGCGGTCCTCCGCGGGAAGGAGGCATCTGCGACACTGGGGAGATGTCGTCGTCGCGCCCGCTGCGCACCCTCCGGGGTGTCGTCGCGGCGACGGTGGCGACGCTCGTCGCGCTGTTCTCACACGTGGCCGGCGGCGGCCAGATCCCGGGCCCGCTCGGTGTCGCGATGCCGCTCGTCCTGTCGGTGCTGGTGTGCGTGGCGCTCGCCGGGCGCAGGCTCTCCCTGGTCCGCCTGGCGGTCTCGGTGGGAGTCAGCCAGTTCCTGTTCCACACGCTCTTCACGATCGGGACCTTCGCGGGGCCGGTCGATGCGCCGACCCTGCACGCGCACCACGGTGCCGTGATCGACGTCAGCGCGGCGATGACGCACAGCGGGATGACCGGCTCCTCGATGTGGGCGGCTCACCTCGTCGCCGCCGTCGCGACGACCGCGGCGCTCCACCGCGGCGAGTCCCTCCTCGTCAGGGTCGCCGCGACGACGAGCCACCTCGTCACCCGCCTGGTGCGGGTCCTGCCGACTCCGGTGGCCGCTCCTCGACCCGCGCGACGCTCCTCCTTCGAGCTGCGCGACGTGCTCCCCCTCGCCTCGGGCGTCTTCCCCCAGGCGGCGCTGCGGCGCGGCCCCCCTCTGCAGCCCGCCTCCTGATCATCGACGCGAGCCGCGGCGAGGACCTCCCCGGAGGTCCCCGCGGCGTCTGACCGACCCGTCTCCTCCCCCGCAGGGGTCTCCGAGGGACGCCGGCCGGTCGGCGTCTCGGCGACTCCTCCCGGACGGATCGTCCTGGCCCGGCGCTCCTGCGCGCCGGCGGAGGGGTCTGTGGAGCGTCCCCTCGGGGACGCCCGTGAAGGGAGCCACGCCTGTGGCACAAGCATCGACACCGGTCGACGACGACCTCCTCCCGCCCCAGCGGCCGCTCGCCGCTCCTCTCCGCGGGGCGGAGGCGTCCCTCCTGCTCGCGATACCGGCGGCGGTCGCCGTCGCCCTGCTGGGCCTGTCGTACACCGGGGCGTTCTCGGTGGCGACGCGGCTGATCGACCCCGGCGACCTGGTGACGCGGGGCCTGCCGATCGCGCGGGTCCTGCACGACTCCGCCGCGTCTCTGACCATCGGCCTGCTCACCGCGGCCACCTTCCTGCTGCCCGGGCAGCGCATCGCGCCGGGCGTCGTCTCGTACTCGCAGAACCGCGCCCTGCGCTGGGCGACCTGGTCGGCCGCGGTCTGGGTGGCGTCCGCGATCGCGGTCCTCGTGTTCACGGCGGCGAACACGATCGGGCAGCCGCTGGACGCGCCGGGCTTCCGGACGCAGCTCGTGTTCTACGCCACGCAGATCGAGCTGGGGCAGACGCTCGTGGCCTCGACGGCGTGCGCGACGGCCGTCCTCCTCCTCACCCTGTTCTCGCGGCGGCTGGCCTGGGTGGCGGCGGCGACCGCGATCGCGGTGCTGGCGCTGCTCCCCCTCTCGCTCTCCGGGCACGCCGCCGGCGCCGACGAGCACGCGAACGCGGTGAACAGCCTGGCCGTGCACCTGATCGGAGTGACGGCCTGGGCCGGCGGGCTCGCCGCGGTGATCCTGCTGCGGCGGACCGTCGGCGCCCAGCTCGGCGTGGTCGTCGCGCGCTACTCCGTGCTGGCCGGCTGGGCGTTCGGGGCCGTCGCCTTCTCGGGTCTGGTGAACGCGTCGCTCCGGATCGAGGACCTCGGCGACCTGGGCGCGCCCTACGGGCAGCTGCTGATCGTCAAGGCCGTCGCGCTGCTCGCCCTCGGCGGCGCGGGCCTCGGGCACCGGCTGCGGCTGATCCCGCGGCTGCGCGCCGACCCGGCCGACCGCCGCGCGTTCGTCGCGGTCGCGGTCGGCGAGGTGGTGGTGATGGCGCTGACCATCGGCGTCTCGGTGGCGCTCTCGAACAGCGCGCCGCCGGTCTCGCAGGACCCGATCAGCGGAGACGTGCGGCGCAGTCTGCTCGGCTTCCGCTACCCGCCCGAGGTCACACCCGAGCGGATGCTCGACCAGTGGCACCTCGACGCCGTCTGGCTCGGGATCGCGGTCGTCGGCGCCGCCCTCTACGTGTCGGCGGTCCTGAGGCTGCGGCGCCGCGGCGACGCCTGGCCGCTCGGGCGCACCGTCGCCTGGGTGGCCGGCTGCGCGGCCCTCGCCTACACGACCAGCGGCGGCCCGGCCGTGTACGGGCAGGTGCACTTCAGCACCCACATGATCCAGCACATGCTGCTGATGATGGTCGTGCCGCCGCTGCTCGTGCTCGGCGGACCGGTGCTGCTCGCTCTGCGGGTGCTGCCGGTGCGCCGCGACGGCGGGCGCGGGCTGCGCGAGTGGATCCTCGCCGTCGTGCACTCCCGCTACCTCGCCGTGCTGTCGCGGGCGCCCGTCGCCGCCGTGCTCTTCGCCGGCAGCCTGGTCGTCTTCTACTACACCGGCTGGTTCGAGTGGGCGATGTTCAGCCACCAGGGCCACGTCCTGATGACCCTGCACTTCCTCGCCACGGGCTACCTCTTCTTCTGGGTCCTGATCGGCGTCGACCCCGGCCCGAACCGGCCCGGCCACGTGCTGAGGCTGCTGGTGATGCTCGCGACGCTGGCGTTCCACGCCTTCTTCGGCCTGGCGATCATGTCGCAGACCACCGTGCTGGCCGCGTCCTGGTGGACCGCGCTCGGGTACACCGACACGGAGGCGCTGCTCGCCGACCAGGGCGTCGGCGGAGGGATCGCCTGGTCGGCGGGCGAGATCCCGATGGTGCTGATCGCCCTCGTCGTGGTCGCGCAGTGGGTGCGCTCCGAGGAGCGGACCGCGAAGCGCTACGACCGGCGCGCCGACCGCGACGGCGAGGCCGAGCTCACCGCCTACAACGACCGTCTGAACCGGCTCGACAGCCGGAGCACTCCCCGTCCGACCACCACGAAGGAGACCGACCGATGACCTCTCGACCCCTGCGACGGCTTCCCGCCGCGCTGGCAGCCCTCGCCCTGGCGGGCGTCCTGATCGGGACGGCCGGGCCCGTCCAGGCGCACGACCAGCTGATCAGCAGCACTCCCGGCTCCGGTGAGCACTTCACGAACTCGCCTGCGGAGGTGACGCTGACGTACTCCGAGGACGTCCTCACGATCGGCGCGCTGGTCCTCGTCACCGACATGGACGGCATCGACCACGTCTCCGGCCCGGTCGAGCTGACCGACTCGACGGTCACCGCTCCGCTCGAGGCGGCGCTTCCCGGCGGCTCCTACGACCTCAAGTGGCGGGTGGTCTCCGCCGACGGCCACCCGATCGCGGGAGTCGTCCCCTTCACCGTCGGCGACGGCGCCTCGGCGCAGGCCGCGGCCGTGGCGGAATCCACCCCGACCGTCGAGCCGACCGTCGTCGCAGCCGCCTCCTCGCAGGCCCCGCCGGACGTCCTCCGACCGGTCCTCATCGGTCTGACCGGCGCGGTCCTCGCCGTCGCGGCCTTCCTCCTGATCACCCGCCGCCGCGGGCGGCCCTCGACCACCACCGAAGACCGGACGTCGTCGTGACCGCCGACGTCCTCCACCCACCGCACCACTTCACAGGAAGGCGCCACACCATGCGCACTCGACACGTCACCACCCTCTCCGCCCTCTCGGCCGCAGCCCTGCTCGCCCTGACCGGCTGCAGTGCCGGAGCCTCCGGCAGCCCCTCCGCCGAGGTCGCGCCCGCCGCGACCGAGGTGACCATCACCGACGGCTGGGTGAAGGCCGCCGACTCCGGCATGTCCGCCGCGTTCGGTGAGCTGGAGAACTCCGGCACCGAGGACGTCACCGTCGTGTCCGCCACCTCCGCCGCGTCCTCCGAGCTCGAGCTGCACGAGACCGTGGCGAACGAGTCGGGCGAGATGGTGATGCGTGCCAAGGAGAGCGGCTTCACGATCCCCGCCGGCGGCAGCCTCGAGCTCGCCCCCGGCGGGAACCACATCATGCTGATGGACCTCGCCGCGCCGATCGTCGCCGGGGACGAGGTCACCGTCACCCTCACCTTCTCGGACGACTCCACGACGGAGTTCACCGTCCCGGCGCGCGACTACGCCGGCGCGAACGAGAACTACGAGGGCGGCGACATGGACATGGACATGGGCGGAGAGGGCTGATGAGCGAGGACCGCGAGACCGGCCACAGCGCCGACGAGCGCCCGCGCAGCGCCGTCAGCCGGCGACGGCTCCTCCTCGGCGGAGCAGTCGCCGGCATCGGCGCGGCGGGTGCGATCGGAGCGGACCAGCTGCTCGGCCGCGGCGGCGCTGCGCCGGCAGCGGCCGCGGCGCTGAACGGCGACGAGACGATCCCCTTCCACGGTGCGCACCAGGCGGGGATCGCCGCGACACCGCAGGCGCACGCGACCTTCGTCGCCCTCGATCTGCGCGAGAGCACCGACCGGGACGGACTGCGGCGGATGCTGCGCATCCTGTCCGACGACGCCGCGCGCCTCACCCAGGGGCAGCCGGCCCTGGCCGACTCCGAGCCCGAGCTCGGCGTGGTCCCCGCCCGCCTCACCGTGACCTTCGGGTTCGGGCCGAGGCTCGTGTCCCTCGCGGCCGGCGAGGCGGCGAAGCCGGCCTGGCTGGCACCGCTGCCCTCGTTCGGGATCGACCGGCTCGAGGAGCAGTGGAACGACGGGGACCTGCTGCTGCAGTTCCACGCCGACGACGCGTTCACGATCGCGCACGCGCTGCGGATGCTGCTGAAGAACACCCGCACCTTCGCGACCGTCCGCTGGACCCAGACCGGGTTCCGCCGGGCGCACGGCTCCGAGAAGGCCGGCACCACGATGCGGAACCTGTTCGGCCAGGTCGACGGGACCGTCAATCCGCGCCCCGAGGACGTCGACTTCGACGAGCTGGTCTGGGTCCGCGACGGCTGGCTCGTCGGCGGCACCGGGCTGGTGCTGCGCCGGATCCGGATGGACCTCGACAAGTGGGACCGCCTGGACCGCAGCGGCCGCGAGCAGTCCGTCGGGCGGACCCTCGCGAACGGCGCGCCCCTCACCGGGACGGCGGAGGCCGACGAGCCCGACTTCGAGGCGACGACGGCCATCGGCTTCCCGGTGATCCCGGAGTTCTCGCACATGAGGCGCGCCCGCTCGGAGAACACCGCCGAGCGCTTCCACCGCCGCGCCTACAACTACGACGACACCCCGACGGGCGAGGACATCTCGAACTCCGGGCTGATCTTCGCGGCGTACCAGGCCGACGTCACCGCGCAGTTCGTGCCGATCCAGAAGCGCCTGGACGAGCTGGACCTGCTCAACGAGTGGACGACGCCGATCGGCTCCGCCGTCTTCGCGATCCCGCCGGGCTGCGTCGAGGGCGGCTACATCGGCGACACCCTCCTCTGACCCTCACCGGCACCCGCCACAGCACCGAAGGACCAGAAGCATGACCACCACCGCCACGAGACCCCGCGACTCCGCCGACACCCCGCCCCCGCCGCACAGAAGCAGCGCAGGCTGGCTCGGACAGCTGCTGCTCCGCCTGCACTTCTCCGCCGCCCTGTTCGTCGGGCCGTTCATCCTCGTCGCCGCGACCAGCGGAGCGCTCTACGCACTCACCCCGCAGCTCGAGCAGGTCGTCTACGCGCAGGAGCTGCACGCCCCGGAAGCGGACACCTACCTGCCCCTGGCCGACCAGATCGACGCCGCCGACGCGTACACCGGAGGCGGGCAGAGCATCGTCGCCGTCCGCCCCGCCCCGAACCCCGGCGACACCACCCGGGTGATGTACGCGGACCCGTCGCTCGGCGCCAGCGAGACCCGCGCGGTCTTCATCGACCCGGCCACCGCCGACGTCCGCGGCGACCTCACCGCGTACGGCACGAGCGGCGCCCTGCCGCTGCGGACCTGGGTCAGCGACCTGCACCGGACGCTGCACCTCGGGGACGTCGGCCGCTCCTACAGCGAGCTCGCCGCCTCCTGGCTGGGGGTCGTCGCCCTCGCCGGCCTGGGTCTCTGGATCATCCGCCTCCGCCGCGCCCGAGTGAAGAGGGACCTGCTGCGCCCCGCGCCGAGGACCACCGGCTACAAGCGCCTGTTCTCCTGGCACGCCTCCACCGGCGTCTGGCTGCTCGTCGGCGCACTGTTCCTCTCGACCACCGGCATCACCTGGTCGCTGTACGGAGGCGGGAACTTCGAGACCCTCCGCTCCGCCGTCGGCTGGACCACGCCCTCGCTGGGGACGACGCTCGGCGACCGGACCGGCGAGGTGGCCGACGAGCACGCCGGGCACGCCGGACACGGCGCGGCCACCGGCGACGCCGTCGAGTCGACGGCGGGCTACTCGCCGGCCGCCTACGACTCGGTGCTCTCGGTCGCCCGCGAGGTCAACGTGAACACGGGACTGGTCGAGATCCGTCCGCCCGCGGCGGAGGGCTCGGCCTGGGTCGTGCAGGAGATCCAGCGCAGCTTCCCGACCGAGGTCGACGGCGTCGCGATCGACGGGAGCACGATGCAGGTCGTCGACCGGGTCGACTTCGCCGACTTCGGCCTCGTCGCCAAGCTCTCCCGCTGGGGCATCGACACGCACATGGGCTCGATGTTCGGGCTGCCCAACCAGCTGCTGCTGTTCGTCACCGCGGCCGGCATCGCCACGATGGTCGTGCTCGGGTACCTGATGTGGTGGAAGCGCCGCCCCACCCGCGGTTCCCGACGGCTCGGCGGCACCCCGCCGGCCCGGGGAGCGCTCCGGCGCGCGCCGTGGTGGGGAGTCGCGTCCGTCCTGGTCGTCGCCGCCGCGCTCGGGCTGTTCCTCCCGCTCCTGGGTGCGAGCCTCGCGGCCTTCGTGATCGTCGACACGCTGCTGGGGCTCCGGCCCGCGCACCGCTGAGCGCGCGGGCGTCGGCCCGGTGAGGTCCACCGGGCCGGCGTCACAGCCCCTTCGGGAAGGCGAGGGAGCGCAGCGCGGGGTCGAGGCCCTCCCACTGGTGGCGCCGCTCCGCGTCCCGGTCGGCGTCGCTCCCCCGGAGCCCGACCGCCTTCGCGGCGTACACGGCGGCGTGCGAGCAGTGATCGACCATGTGCGCGACGGCTGTGGCCTGCCCGGCCGCCCGCGCGGCAGCGGTGGCGGCCCGCTCGCCCGCCTGCGTCGCGGCGCGGGCTGCGGCGTGCGCCGCGAAGGCCGCCGTGCGGCACTCCGTCATCGGAGCCTCGCCCCGCTCCCACGCGAAAAGGACGTCGAGCGCGCGCCGGGGCCGGGGATCGTCCGGGTCCCACTCCTCGAATGCGGGGAGGGCGCGCTCCGCGCACTCCGCCGCCCACCGCGCGAGCGCCCGGTGGACCTCCGGCTCCGGATCCGCCCAGGCCGGCTCCTCCGCTCCGCTCACGGGTCTTCCTCCGATTCCGGAGCTCAGCTGGCTCTTCCCAGATGAGGGTGTAGGTCGGCCGGGAGCGTCGGTCCGCAGATAGACGTCGAGGTCTCCCGACGACGGAGGTTCCTCCGCCATCCGTCCGAAAGACCTCGACGTGACCGACGCTACCCCGCCGGCCGGCTTCGGCCTCCCTGACCTGACCGCCTTCGCGTCTCATCCCAGTCGACCCTGATCGAGTCTGCTGACCCCCTCGACGAGAACGCAGCGACATCACAGCCACCCAACCCCGACCGTCCGGGAAGCCGGGACACGTCACATGACCTGTGCTGCGGGCGTGTCGAGTGGGTCGTCCAGGGGCGACGCAGGAGCGTCGACGCGACGTGCTGAGAGGTGGTTCCAGTCGAGCGCTAGGACACCGGCTACAGGCATGGCGATAGGTCAGGAACGGCGTCGCTCCCTGCGCAGGAGGGAGCGCAGAGTCTCGGCATTCGCGTAGCCGACCCGTAGCGCGATCTCGGCGGAGGTGAAGTCCGTGGTTGCTGAGAGGTGCCGAGCTCGTTCGATGCGAAGCCGTTGGACGAAGCCGAGCGGAGTGAGGTTGAGCGCCGCACGGACTCGTCGTTCGAGGGTGCGCCGGCTGGTGCCGAGCGACTGCGCGACGAAGGCGACGTTGAACGGTTCGTCCAGGCGGGCGCGCACGAAGCGTTCGAACTCGACGACGATCGGGTCCTCGTGCCGGAGATGTTCGTAGGCGACGAAGGCCGCCTGAGACGGACGCTCGTCGATGATGAGGAGCTTGGCGACATGTTGGGCCAGGTCGGGGCTGATCGATCGCACGAGTGAGAGCGCGAGGTCGATGTGGGCGAACGCGGCGCCGGCGGTGACGAGGTTCCCGTCGACCACGACCATGGTGTCGAGATCGAGGGCGACGGTCGGATAGCGCTTCAGGAACTCCGGCCCCAGGAACCAGCTGGTCGTCGCCCTCCGATGATGCATCCGTCCGGTCTCGGCGACAGCGAACACGCCGGTGCACGCCGCGGCGATCCGGGTGGTCGCCTCGTCGAGGCGCCCGAGCGAGGCGATGACCGAACGAGCATCTCGGCTCTGGAGGACGTCGTTGGTAGCGGCGGCCGTAAGGGTTCCAAGCGCAGGGACGACGACCACGTCGAACTCTCCCGACTCCGACAGCGGGTGGTCCACCGACAGGGTCATCGATGCCGTCGTGGTCACTCGCCGTTTCGGTCCGAGGATGGCGAGTTCGATCGGGTCGATCCGCGGGTCGACATCGCCGCGGGCTCCGTCGGCCACCCGCACGATGTCGATGATCGACGCGATAGCCGAACCGAAGCAGCCGTCGATCGCGATCAGTCCGATACGCATGACGTAAACAATAGCAATACTGCCGTATACGCCACTCCCCACCGGCCCTCGCTCGTCATACGCTGAACTCGTCCCACGAAGAACCCCGACGTCAAGGAGAGTCCCTCATGTCCACACCCGCATCACTTCCGTATGCCTTCGTCGCCAAGATCGTCGCGGCCGATGGACAGCACGACGCGGTCGCCGATCTGCTCGCCGGCGCTGTCGCACTCGCCAACGAAGAAGGAGGAACGATTGTCTGGTTCGCGGTCCGGACCCACGCCGACACCTTCTGGATCTTCGATGCATTCCGCGACGAAGCCGCTCGCGACGCCCACGCCAACGGCGCCATCGTCGCAGCCCTGATGGCCAACCAGCACCTCCTCGGCGCAGCACCCGAGATCCTGGCGGCCGACGTCCTCGCGTCCAAGCTCCCGTAGTCCGCCAACGCACGAGACGATCGCGCCCCGCCGAGCCGTCGCCAGGTCGCGACGCAAAGCCACGCTGCGTTGCCGAGCGGTGCGAGGCCTATCGGCACACGGACAGGATGCCGGCCGCGAGCGCTCAGCCGGCGAGGGGTCCGTCGCAGAGGAGAGCGACGTCGGTGTCGGGCAGAGCCGTGAGGCCAGGGCATCGCGCGACCACCAGAACGGTTCGCCGGAGCCGCCTGTGGGAATCGAACCGACGACCTAATCACGTCGGCTTTGCGTCTATCGCTTGATCCGCCCACAGGGCGAACGAGCCGCTGACCTGCGCAAACGCCGAGCGTGGAGGACGCCGCCATCCGGTGGTGACCGATGACGACCGACCAGTACCGACCGTTTCACCGGAGCTTGCGGCGGCGTCGAAGCCGAGCAAGCTCCATTCTTCTAACTCACCGCGCCCTCCTCCTCGCCGGCCCCGTCGTCGGCGAAGACGTTTCAGGGGTCTTCTCAGATGACGGTGTAGGTCGGCCGGGCGCGTCGGTCCGCAGATAGACGTCGAGGTCTCCCGACGACGGAGGTTCCTACGCCATCCGTCCGAAAGACCTCGACGTGTCCGACGCTACCCCGCCGGCCGGCTTCGGCCGCCCTGACCTGACCGCCTTCGCTCGACTCGACGGCCTCGGTCTGCACACCGGCGCGGACCTGCTCACCGACAAGCAGAGCGACAGGCTACGCGCGCTGTTCGTTGATGACGCTCACGTCGAGGTCGAGGCGACCTGGGGTGTCTACCAGCGCATGATCGCCGCCTATCGCCACGAGGACCGGCAACGTGGCCGCGAGCTCATGGAGAAGCTGATCACCGACCTCAGCGCCGGCGTCCCCAAGGTGCTCACCGAGCTCACCACCCTGGGCCGGACCCTGAAGAAGCGAGCCGCTGACGTGCTCGCCTACTTCGAACGACCCGGCACCAGCAACGGGCCGACCGAGGCGCTCAACGGACGGCTCGAACACCTGCGCGGCTCCGCACTCGGGTTCCGCAACCTGACCAACTACATCGCCCGAAGCCTGCTCGAGACCGGCGGCTTCAGACCCCAACTTCTACACCCCCGATTGGGATGAGCCGCTCAGCTCCGGCGCGGCCGCCCCGTGAAGTGCTTCACCCCGTAGACCAGGAGGAGCAGGATGCCGCTCAGCTGCAGGGCGAGCGAGAAGCCGGAGGCGAACTCACCGGCCGGCCACACCAGCCTCAGCACCAGCGCGACGAACATCGCTGTGACCCCGACGACGAACAGGACTCGATTCCGCATCCATCGAGTCAACCATCCGCACGCGCATCGGGGGCGGCCTGAGGACTCACCTCAGGCGCTCGGTCAGGTGGACGGTGACGACGTCGCCGAGGTCCTTGCCGATCGTCTTCCGCAGCTTCGCGCTGATCGACAGCATGTGACCGCCGGTGCCGGTCGGCAGCAGGCCCGCGGTCACCGGCTCGCCGTCGACGGTGGCGACCACCTTCACGGACCTCCCTGTGCCGAGCATCTCGACGGAGCCGGGCACCTCGACGCACGACCAGAGGTCGCCCTTCACGGTGACGCCGATCGGAGCGGTGAAGGCGAGGTCCAGGGGGCCGGCGCTCATGCGCTCTCCTCCGCGGACGCCGCGCTCTCGCCGCGGGAGTCCTGCCCGCTGTACCGGTCGAGGATCTCGTCGTACATCGCGGCGTCGAGCAGACCATCGGACAGGGCCCGGCGGACCTCCTCGAACTCCCCGGGGTCGAGGGTCGTCCAGTCGAAGCCGTCGCTCGGCGACCCGGATCGGTAGCGCCAGCGGCCGAGCTCGTCGACGGCCAGCTCCCGCGTCAGCTCCCCCGCGGCGAAGCGCTGCGCGATCCCGTACGGTGTCGCGCCGGAGAAGCCGGAGCGCACGTGCGGCAGCGCGGCGGCCGCCTCGATCCCGTCGGACACCTCGTCGATCGACATGCGGACCCCTCCCGTCCGAGGGTCCACCGACCCTCCCGTCGACCCTACGACGAGACGTCGCATCCCGGTCGGGCCGGGCGACGCGCACTGCTCTCGACATGCGGCTACCGTTCCTCCATGACCGGACACGCCGCTACGTCCCGGCACGAGTTCCGCGTCGACTCGCGCACGCTCGTCGCCCACGACTTCCCCGGCACTCGAGCCCCCCGCGCTGTCGTCGTCTGGTGCGGAGGGACACCGCACACCGGCGCACTCCTCGCTCCCCACGTCGACGCCGCTGCGGCGCGCGGCATCCGGCTCGTCTCCGTCGCCCGTCCCGGCTTCGGCGGCTCGATGCGCACTCCCGGACGGAGCATCGCGGATGCGGCCGCCGATGTGCTCCGCGTCGCCGACCTGCTCGGGATCAAGCGCTTCGTGGTGACGGGCTACTCCGGCGGCGGCCCGCACGCGCTGGCCGTCGGGGCTCTCGGAGGTGATCGCGTCCTGGGCGTCGCGACGTTCGGCAGCCCGGCGCCCTTCAGCGACGACGGAGCGTGGTTCGAGGGCATGCAGGATCCGGGCGCTCTCCGCAGCGCGCGCGACGGCCGGGCTGCGCGCGAGGAGTGGGAGGAGACGGCCCGCTTCGATCCGGAGCAGTTCACCGGTGACGACTACTCGGCCCTCGACGGCCCGCTGACGGCGCTCGGCGCAGAGGCCGGCCGCGCCTCGGAGCTCGAACAGGGCGGGAGCGTCGACGACGACCTCGCTCTCGTCATGCCCTGGGGAGTCGACCTCTCGCGCCTCACGGCGCCGGTCCTCCTCCACCACGGCGCGGCGGACAGGGTGGTCCCGGTCGCCCACGCGGAGCGGATCCGCCGCCTCCACCCAACCGCGGAGCTCACGATCCGGCCCGGTCGAGGCCACATCGGCGTCCTGCTCGACTGGCCGGACGTCCTCGACCGCCTCCTCGCGGACGGGTTCCCCGGGGACCGCTCCGGCAGCGGAGGCTGAGCGTCTCATCGCGGCCGGCAGCGGATCCGACGCGGAAGGTGGGCCTGGAAGGGCCACGCTTCGGGAGGGCTCCCTCCGCGAGGATCACGGCATGGCCCCCCACACGGATCCCCGCCGATGACTCTGCAGGACCTCGCCGACGAGCTCGCCCAGGCTCTCGACCGCCCGGTGACGATCGAGGACGCCTCGAGCCGGGTGCTGGCCGCGACGCGCGCGCGCGAGGAGGCACCTCACGACGGCGTGTTCCCCGTCCAGGATCCGCGGGGCCGGCTCGCGACCCTCCTCCTCCCCCGGGAGCGGCCCGCGCCGCTCACTCCGGCCGAGTACTCGCTCATCGACGCGGCCGTCGGAGCGATCCGCCGCCTCCTCGGCCCCTCGACGCGGGCGGGCGGCAGCTCCCGGCGCGCAGACGTCCTCGCGGCGCTCCTGGCGGCCGACGGCGGCACCCGGCGCGCCTCCTTCGCCGAGGCGGTGGAGCGCCGCTGGCTGCGCCGGGACGCCCAGACCGTGGTCCGCGCGGTGCGGCTGACCGGCCCGACCGGCTCCCTGCAGCGGACGGCGCTGGCGCGGCGGATCGACGCGAGCGCCGCCTCCGGCCTGACGTTCCTCGGCGACCAGGAAGGCGTGCTGTTCTTCGTGAGCGTGGAGGCGCCCGAGGCCGCCGCGGAGGCGGACGACGTCCTGCGGGCCGAGGCGCGCGGCCGCGGCACGGCCGTCGACGCGATCGGCTCGGCGCGCTTCGACGTCCGCGACGACGACCTCCTCCCGACCGCCGAGCGGGCCGCCCTCGCGGCGACCATCGTCGGCTCCCTGCCCGACGGCCGCGGCCGGGCCGACATCGCCGAGCTCGGGGCCTGGGTGCTCCTCGCCTCGATCGGGGCGGACAGCTCGCAGCTCGCCACGCTCTCGCCTGCCGCGGCGACGCTGCTCGAGCGGGGCGACGAGGTGCAGCGGCGGACGGTCGAGGCCTACCTCGACGTGCGCGGCAGTGTGCGGGAGGCGTGCGGGCTCCTCCACATCCACCGCACCACGCTCTACTACCGCCTCGACAACCTGCCCGAGGCGGTCCGGGACGCGCTCGACGACGGCCTCGCCCGCAGCACGCTGCACCTCTGCCTCAAGCTGATGAAGTTCCGCGACGGGCTCGAGCGGCGGCGTGCCTCGTGATTGTGCCCGGGGACCTCCCGCAGGTCCGCCTCTACGGGCGGCGCGAGAGCCGCGACGCGTGGGAGATCCGCGACCTCCTCTCGCGCAGCGTCGTCTCGTTCTCGTGGACGCCGATCGACACGGACGAGCAGTGCCTCGCCGTCGCCGGGCATCCGCTCGCCACCGCGTCACTCCCCCTCGTGGTGTTCCCGGACGGCAGCCGTGCCTCCGATCCGACGCTCGCCGAGGTCGCGGCCCGGCTCGGCTGGGTCGGCGCGCCGCGGCTCGCTGAGTACGACCTCTCCATCTACGGAGCCGGTCCGGCCGGGCTCTCGGCCGCCGTGTACGCCGCCTCGGAGGGGCTGAAGGTCGTGGTCCTCGAGCGCTCGGCCATCGGCGGGCAGGCCGGCTCGAGCAGCCTGATCGAGAACTACCTCGGCTTCCCGCACGGGATAGCGGGAGCCGATCTGGCCGAGCGCGCGCGGCAGCAGGCCGTCTCGTTCGGCGCCGAGCTGCTGCGGATGCGCGAGGGGATCCGCGGGCGCTTCGCCGACGACCGGATCCACGCGCTGCTCGCCGACGGGACGACCGTCGTCGCCCGCACCAACATCTGCGCCACGGGCATCCAGTGGCGCCGGCTCGGCCTCGAGCGCGAGGACGAGCTGCTCGGCGTCGGCCTCTACTACGGCGCCGGCACGAGCGAGGCGCCGCTCTGCGAGGGCGAGGACATCGTGGTCGTCGGAGGCGGCAACTCGGCCGGGCAGGCCGTGATGAACCTCTCGGCGCACGCGCGGCACGTGACCATGCTGGTCCGCGGCCCGGATCTGGCCGACAGCCTCTCCTCCTACCTCGCGGAGCGCGTCGTCCGGCAGCCGAACGTGACGATCCTGCTCGACTCGCGCGTCACCCGCCTGCACGGCGCCGACGCCCTCGAGTCGATCGAGGTCGAGAACTCGGCGACCGGCGCGCACGGGGCGCTGGCCACCTCCCACCTCTTCGTCTGCATCGGGGGCGAGCCGGACACGACGTGGGCGGCGGAGACCGCGATCGTCCGCGACTCCGGCGGCTACCTCGTGACCGGACCTGACCTCGCCGGCGAGCACGCGGCTCGCGACTGGCCGCTCGAGCGGGCGCCGTTCTACCTCGAGACCAGCGTCCCCGGCTCCTTCGCCGCGGGGGACGTGCGCCGCAGCTCGGTCAAGCGCGTCGCCTCCGCCGTCGGCGAGGGCGCGATGGCCGTCACCTTCGCCCACCGCCACCTGCAGGAGACCTCGTGAGCCGCCGACTGCCGACGGTGCGCCACGGCGTCGGCTTCTGGATCGTCGCCGCGACCTTCCTGCTCGTGATGGCGTACTCGACGGTGCCGACTCCGCTCTACCCGCTCTACCAGCAGCTCGACGGCTTCCCGCCGTTCGTGATCACCGTCGTCTTCGCCGCCTACGCGGTCGGAGTGATCGTGAGCCTGTACCTCGCCGGTCACGTCAGCGACTGGCTCGGCCGCCGCCGGGTGCTGCTGATCGCGGTGCTCGTCTCGGCGGTCTCGGCCGTGCTCTTCTCGCTGACGACGGAGGTGCCGGGGCTGATCGTCGCCCGCTTCGTCAACGGCGTCAGCATCGGGATGCTCACCGCCACGGCGACCGCCCACCTCGGCGAGCTGCGCGCCCGCGCCCGGCCCGACGAGAACACGATCGTCGCCGCGTCGATCTCGGGCGCGGTGAACCTCGGCGGACTCTCGCTGGGCCCGCTGCTCGGAGGGGTCTTCGCCGAGTTCCTGCCCGATCCGCTCCTCCTGCCGCACCAGGTGTTCCTGGTCGCGCTGCTCGTGGCGGGCCTGGCGCTGCTCCTCGTGCCCGAGACGGTCGACGTACCGGAGACGGCGCCCCCCTACCGGCCGCAGCGGCTCTCGGTGCCGGCGGACGCGCGCCGGGCGTTCCTGCTCGCGGCGTTCGGAGCGTTCTCGGCCTTCTCCGTCCTCGGCCTCTTCACCTCGCTCGCACCGACGTTCCTGGTGCAGACCTTCCAGGTGCGCGACCACCTGCTGGCCGGAGCGACGTCCTTCGCCGTGTTCGCCTCCGCGGCCCTCGGCCAGCTGCTGCTCGTGAAGGTGGGGATGCGCCTGCAGCTCTCGATCGCGGTGGCGGGCTGCGCGGTCGGGCTCGCGGCGGTCGCGGCCGGAGCGATCGCTCCGCAGCTGGGAGTGTTCCTCGCCGGCGCCGTCGTCTCGGGCTTCGGGGTGGGGCTGCTCTTCAAGGGCTCGATCGGCACGGCGGTCGCCCTCGCGGATCCCGCCCGCCGGGGCGAGACCCTGGCGGTGGTGTTCCTGGTCGCGTACACGGGACTCGCGGTGCCCGCGCTGGCGGCGGGAGCGGCGCTCAATCTCGTCGCCGCGACGATCGTGCTGACGGTGTTCGCGGCGCTCGTGCTGGCGGCGACCGCGACGGCCGGCGTGCTGCTGCGCGCCCGCAGCGAGGCGTCCGGGCGATGAGCGGCGGAGCGGGGCGGCGCTGCGGCGTGCGGGCCGGCGGCCGTCCGGGTGCAGGCCGCGTACACCCCGGACGGCCGCCCGCCGCGTCAGAAGTCCTCGCGCCGCTCCTGCTCGGCCTCGGCGGCCGGCTCGAGCGCGGCGAGATCCCCGAGCGCGAGGCGCAGCTGGCGCAGCAGCCACTCCTCGGTCAGCGCCCCCGCGTCGAGCGCGTCCAGCCGGCGGAGGCGCTCGGCCGCCGACCCGGCGAGGTCGGCGGGCGTCCCCGCGCTCATGCGCCGTACCCCGCTCCGCGGAGCAGGCGGCGCAGGTCGACGAGCTGCTGCTCGTCCA
Source organism: Rathayibacter sp. AY1E2 (assembly GCF_002932325.1). Lineage (NCBI taxonomy): Bacteria > Bacillati > Actinomycetota > Actinomycetes > Micrococcales > Microbacteriaceae > Rathayibacter > Rathayibacter sp. AY1E2. The sequence continues at coordinate 3,581 of NZ_PSVO01000033.1, read as the reverse complement.
CGTCCTTGTGGTGCGGCCGGTGGAGGGTCTCGGTCGTCGAGCCGACCGTCACCGAGAAGGCGCCGTCGTGCTTCTCGTGGACGGTGCCGACGGCCTCGAGCAGCGTCAGCACGTCCGCCCAGAGGACGTTGTGGCTCGGCGAGTCCTCGAGCAGCCGCTCGAGGGTGTCTCGCTGGTTCGAGTGGAGGTGGCGGGTGTCGGTCATGAACGGCCCTTCGGTGTCTGCGCACGCGCCCCGGTGGCGGTGCTCGGCGTCGCGTCCGACGGTAGGCGCGCGGGTGGAGCCGGTGCGCGAGTCGGATGACTCGAAGAGCGGATGTCGCGGGGCGGCCCCGCGAGAGGCGCGGCCCCCGCGAGAGGTGCGGCCGTGAATCCGGAGCCGAGCGACCGCCTCGACGAGGAGGACCTTCCCCGCACGCCCGCGCTGCCCGAGGCCGCCGTCTCCGCCGCGTCGCTCCCGGACCGGCCGGCCGCGTTCCTCAACGCCCTGCTGACCGAGCACTTCGTCCTGGAGTCGGCCCGCGGCATCACCGTGACGGAGTCGAGCAGCCGCGCCTCGCTCTACCTGACGATGCTCTCCAGCTCGCTCGTGGCCTTCGGCTTCCTCGCCCCGACCCGGTACGCGATGGGGTTCCTCGCGGTGATCATCCCGGTCGTCGTGCTGCTGGGGGTGTTCACCTACGAGCGGCTGGTGCAGACCTCGATGGAGGACATCGCCGCGCTGACGGCCATCCAGCGCATCCGCCGCTACTACGGGACCCTGCTGCCGGGCGCGGGCGCCTACTTCGCGGTGCCGCGCGGCCGCCACGCGCCGAACGAGCTGCTCGAGATCGGCCGGCGGCAGAGCTGGCGGGGCATCTTCTTCACGATGTCCTCGGCGATCGCGGTGGTCAACTCGATCGTGGCGGGCGCCGGAGTCGCGCTCGCGCTGACGCAGAGCGGCGCGGACGAGGTCCCCGCGATCGCGTGCGGGATGGCGGCCGCGGTCGTCCTCGCCGTGCTGCACGGGGTGTATCAGTTCCACCGCTACCGGCAGATGCGGCTGCGGATCGCCGAGGCGGAGGCGCTGGACGGTGTCGAGAGGGGGTGACGGGGCGGGGCTCGGCCGGCGGGGTCCGGAGCTGACGAACGCCGATCAGGCGCGGCGTCGGCCGCCGGCTGGTCAGCTGGCTCCGACCTGCTCCCGCGACCGCTCCCGCGACTGCTCAAGAGTTGTCGCACTCGACGCCCAGTGCGACAACTCCTGGACTCTCGTGGCGATCGCTCCTGGGCGGGCCGCCGCGAACATCCAGAAGTCGCCGTAGTCGGTCGCAAGTGCGACAACTCCTGGCTCCTCGCCGTCTGCGGACGAGCGTTGGGTGTCGGCGGCTCCGACGGCCGCGACTGCTCGAGAGTTGTCGCACTCGACGCCCAGTGCGACAACTCCTGGACCCTCGTGGCGATCGCTCGTCATCGGGCCGCCGCGACCATCCAGAAGTCGCCGTGGTCGGTCGCGAGCACGGCGACTTCTGTCTGCACGCCGCCTGCGGACGTGCGCAGGGAGCCGGCGGCCGGCGACTGTCCAGGAGTTGTCGCAGTCGATGCCGAGTGCGACAACTCCTGGACTCTCGCGAAAGTCCTGCGCTCTCGCGGAGGCGCGCGGCTCAGCCGCGCTCGGCGCGCTCGGCGAGGAGGTAATGCCAGTCGCGCGGCACGCGGTCCTTCGGCCCCGGGGTGGTCTGGCTCGCCGGGTGGCTCTGCGGGTCGGCCAGGGCGGGGCCGTCGGCGTAGTCGTCGGTCCGGTAGTTCCAGAACCAGTCCTCGCCGGGCTCGAAGCTGCGGATGACCGCGTGGCCCGTCGAGTGGTAGTGGGCCGTCGCGTGGCGGTTCAGCGAGTCGTCGCAGCAGCCGATGTGCCCGCAGAGCGCGCAGCGGCGCAGGTGCAGCCACCACGAGCCGGACTGCTCGCACTCGACGCAGCCGGGGCCGCTCGGCGGGACGGAGGGGTCGATCATCTGCTGCGACGTCATGCGCTCAGCATGCGCCTCCCGTGGCGGCAGGCACCAGGTCGGATGACTCGATCCTGCGGCTCCGTCACGCGCTCCGGGCGTCCTCGAGGCTGAGGAGCGCGTCGCGGAGCCCGGCCCGCGAGGTCACCCCGAGCTTGGGGAAGATCCGGTACAGGTGCCCGCTGACGGTGCGGGGCGAGACGAAGAGCTGCTGGGCGATCTGCTTGTTCGACAGGCCGGCAGCTGCCAGCGAGACCACGCGCCGCTCCTGCTCGCTGAGGTCGGCGGCGACCGGCGCCTCCCCCGCTCCGCCCGCCGCCCGCAGCTCGTGCTGGGCGCGGGCGAGCCAGAGCTCGGCTCCCACCGCGGCGAACCCCGCGGCGGCCTGGCGGAACCGGGTGCGGGCCTCCAGCGGGCGCATCCGGCGGCGCAGCCACTCGCCGTGGCAGAGCTGGACGCGCGCCCGCTCGAACGGCCACTCCTCGGAGGCCGGGTCGAGGGAGCGCTCGAAGAGGGCGCCCGCGCCGCCGGTCTGATCGAGGACCGCGGTCGCCGCGAGGGCGAGCATGCGCCCGCGGGGAGCGAGGGGCCGCGCGGCGAGGTCCGCCGCGGCCGCCGCCAGCTCGGCGCAGTGCTCGGGCAGGCGGAGGCGCGAGGCGGCTTCGGCTGCGTCGAGGAGCTCCAGCGGGTCGCCGCCGGCGCGGGAGGAGGAGCGGGCGTGCGCCTCCTCGAAGCGGCCGCCGCCGAGGTCGAGCGAGCACAGGGCGTGATCGGCGGCGCGGGCGACCGACGCCGCTCCGTGCCGCAGCGCCCAGGCCGTCGCGCGCTCGGCGCACTCGAGGGTGCGTGCGCGGTCGCCCTGCAGGGCGTGGATCCGGGCTCGAGTCGCGTCGATCAGCGCGCGCACGGCGGGCAGGTCGTCGGCGCGGGCGGCGGCGCGGTCGAGGTCGGCCGAGGCGTCGTCGAGGCGACCGCCGTCGAGTGCGGCGGTGCCGCGGCGGAGGAGGGCGAGGGCGCCGGGCAGGCCGTCCGCCTCCTCCCCGCCGTCGAGGAGCCCGGCGAGGCGGTCGCGGCGCTCGTCCGAGACCTCGAGCAGCGACCAGGCGAGGTGCAGCGCGACCGTCTTCCACGGGTCGCCCGTGACCGCGGAGTCCTCGGCGAGCCGCAGGCGGCCCTCCCACTCCTCGTCCGGGACCGGCCGCACGCAGGCCTCCACCAGGCGCAGGACGGGATCGAGGGGGTGCTCCTCGCCGACGGCGAGCGCCTCCTGCCACCACGCGGGATCGCCGCGGAGCGTGCAGGCGATGTGGAGGACGGTCGCCTGCAGGTCGACGGCGGCGTCGTGAGGGGCGGCGCGGTCGGCGGAGAAGCTGCTGGCGTCGTCGCGGGAGGCGTCGGTCTCGGCGGGAGCGACACCACCGACAGGAGAGGCACCACCGACAGGAGAGGCACCACCGACAGACGAGTCACCGCCGGCGAGCGAGGCACCACCGACTCCCGCGCCCCCACGCCCCACCCGAGCGCCGAGCCCCCGGACGGCCCCGCGGGGGACGTGGGCGGGGTCCGCCGCGCGGCCCTCCGGGGGCTCGCCGC
>NZ_PSVO01000032.1:0-24604 GCF_002932325.1 Rathayibacter sp. AY1E2 | reverse complement strand
AGGCTCGACGGCGTGACCGCCTCCGTCCCTGCCCCCCAGTCCCGGCCCCGCGACGTCGTCGGCATCGTCGGCCTCGTCCTCGCGATCGTCCTCGTCCTCGCGCAGATCGGGCGGACCGCGCTCACCACGGCCATCCCGGTCCTCGCGTTCCAGGGCGGCTACGACACCACGCAGATCGGGGCGCTCTTCGCCGCCCTCGGGGTCACGATGCTCGTGCTCGCGACGGCGACCGCGATCGTCGGCGTCATCGGCGTCGCGCGGAAGGACCGCGCCCGGCTGCTCTCGGCCGTCACGCTCGGCGTCGGCGCCAGCGTCGCGATCGTCGAGCTGGGAGCGCTCGTCGTCCCGCCCCTGGTCGGCCTCTCGCTCCAGTACTGACGAGGCCCGCCGAAGCGGATCCCTCCGCCCGCCCTCGCAGCATCCGCACGGCGCCGCGTCAGTTACCCGCGCTCCGCTGCGCCGCGACGGCCCTGCCGGCTCCCCAGCGATGCGCCAGGATGGGGGCATGACGACACGCGTGGACGGCCTCTTCGTCTACCCGGTCAAGGGCCTGACCCCGCAGCCGCTCCCCCGCGTCGAGCTCACCGCCGGCCGCGGCGTCCCCTTCGACCGCACGATCGCCCTCGCCCGCCCCGGCGGCGCCTACCGGCCCGGCATGCGGCACGGCATCTCCAAGCGCGAGTACTTCGTGCTCGTCGCCGAGGCGCGCCTCGCCGGCCTGACCACGCACCTCGACCCCGACAGCGGAGTGCTCACCGTCGACGTCCGCGGCCACCGGGTCCTCTCCGCCGACCTCGGCGCGGAGGACGGCCGGGCCGCACTGCGCTCCTTCGCCGCCCGCGTGCTCGACCTGCCGCCCGGCGTCGAGCCCGTGATCGCCCAGGACGCGGGGCGCCGCTACACCGACACGGCCCACAACTCCGACGTCGAGATGGAGTACGTCTCGCTGATCAACCTGGCGAGCGTCCGCGACCTCGCCGAGCGCACCGGCCGGAGCGTCGATCCGCTGCGGTTCCGCGGGAACATCCACCTCGAGGGGCTGCCCGCGTGGAGCGAGCTCGAGATGCTCGGCCGCGAGCTCACCGCGGGCGGGCTGCGGCTGCGGATCACGAAGGCCACCGAGCGGTGCGCTGCGACCGAGGTCGAGCCGGGCACCGGGCGGCGCGACCTGCCGGTCCCCCGGCTGCTGCACGAGACCTACGGCCACGAGCTCCTCGGCGTCTACGCGGAGGTCCTCGACGGCGGCACGCTCGGCGTGGGCGACGAGCTGGTGCTCCGTGGCTGAGCTGCGGCTCGTGGTGGCCGAGCGTGAGGCGCTCACCCCGGCCGTCACCCGCTTCGTGCTGCGACGCGAGGACGGCGCCCCGCTGCCCGGCTACTCGGCCGGCGCGCACCTCACGCTCACGACCCCCTCCGGCGAGCGCCGCAGCTACAGCCTCGTCGAGCCGGGATCCGCGGAGCCGTCGCACTACGCGATCGCGGTGCGCCGCGAGCCCGGGGGTCGGGGCGGATCGCGGAGCCTCCACGACGACGTCCGCGTCGGCGACGTCCTCTCCTCCGCGCCGCCCGCGAACACCTTCGCCCTCCGGCCCGCCGCCCGCTACCTCCTGATCGCCGGCGGGATCGGGGTCACCCCGATCCGCGCGATGGCCGCCGAGCTCCGGGCGCAGGGCTCGGCCGTGCAGGTCGTCTACCTCAGCCGCACCCCCGAGGACACGGCGTGGCTCGACGAGTTCTCCGCCGACGGCTCCCTCGTGCACCACAGCGCGATCCACGGCCGGCTCGACCTCTGGCCGCTCGTCGCCGCGCCCGACGACGATGCCCGGATCTACTGCTGCGGCCCGTCCGCGCTGATCGACGAGGTCCTCGCTCTCACGATGCACTGGCGGCCGAGCCGGATCCACGTCGAGGACTTCACGGGCGTCGACGCCGTCGGCGACCGGGCCGTCCCCTTCGCCGCCGTCTGGGAGCCGACCGGCGCCGTCGTGGACGTCCCGGCCGACCGCTCGCTCCTCACCGCGCTCCGCTCCTCCGGGATCGACGTCGACTCCTCCTGCGAGTCGGGCACCTGCGGCACCTGCCGCCTGCGCCTCGTCGGCGGGACGGCGGAGCACCGCGACCTGGTGCTGACCCCCGAGGAGCAGGACCGCTGGATCATGCCGTGCGTCTCGCGCTCCGCCGGCGGCGAGCTGGTCGTCGCCCCGGAATGACGGAGCGACGGGGCCGGGCCCCACGCACGCCGGCCGACACGCGTCGGCCGTCGTGTGACGCCGCGTGACGGGCGCCCGGCGCCCGGTCCCCTGCGTGCCTAGGCTCCCGGACGGGGGACCACGACCGTCACGACCGAAGGACTTCCGATGACCAGCACCTCCGTCCGCACCCAGCTCGACGAGTTCACCGTCGGCTTCGACGAGACGGTCGGCCCCGAGCTCGCCGCCGTCTTCTCCGGCGAGCGCGACGACCTCGTCGCCGCCGGCGCCCCGAGCGGAGCCGTCACCGCCGGCGACGCGCTTCCCGCCGCCTCCGTCGTGACCGTCGACGGCGACACCGTCGACCTCGCGGACGTCCTCGGCGCAGGCCCGGCTGTCCTCGTCTTCTACCGCGGAGCCTGGTGCCCGTACTGCAACATCACGCTCAAGCACTACAACGAGACCCTCGCCCCCGAGCTCGCGTCGCGCGGAGTCGCCCTCGTCGCGATCAGCCCGCAGACCCCCGACGGGTCGCGCGCGGCGGTCGCGGGCGGCGACCTGGGCTTCACCGTCGTCTCCGACCCCGGCAACACGCTCGCGAGCGCTCTCGGCATCGTCACCGCCCCCAGCGGCGACGCGCAGGAGGCGCACACCGCGCTCGGCTTCGCCGTGAAGGACAGCAACGCCGACGACACCCCGGCCGTCCCGTACCCGACCGTCCTGGTCGTCGACGCCGACCGGATCGTCCGCACGGCGGACGTGCACGTCGACTACACGACGCGCACGGAGACCGAGGAGATCCTCGCCGCTGTCGACGCGCTCTGACGCCTCCGCTCGCACCCCGAGCACGCGCGGCGGTCGAGCGCACCCCCTCGCCCGCCGCGCCGCCGCTCCCTAGGCTCGACCCGTGACAGCGGAGACGGACGTGCTCGTGGTCGGCGGCGGTCCGGTCGGACTCCTGCTCGGCGCGCTCCTGGCGCGGGCCGGAGTGGACGTGCAGGTGTGGGAGCGGCGCTCCTCGGTGCCGCGCGGCTCGCGGGCGATCGGCATCCATCCGCCGTCGCTCGACGCTTTCGCCGCGGTCGGTGCCGATGCTCCCGTGCTGGCCGAGGCCACCCGGGTCCGCGAGGGCGTCGCGCGCAGCCGGGGCCGCACCCTCGGTACGCTCTCGTTCGCACGCGCCTCCGCGACGCACCCCTACGTCGTCACCCTCGACCAGCACCGCACCGAGGCGATCCTCCGCGAGCGCCTCGAGGCGGCGTCCCCGGACGCGCTGCGCCCCGGGGTCGCGCTGATCGGCCTGCTCCGTCGCGGCTCCACCGTCGAGGCGACCGGCACCGGACCGGGCGGCGAGCCGGTCTCCGTCCGCGCCGCCTTCGTCGTGGGAGCCGACGGCGCCCGGAGCACCGTCCGCGACCTGCTCGGGATCCGCACCACCGGCCGCGACTACCCGGACCGCTACGTGATGGGGGACTTCGCCGACCCCGAGCCCGGCGGTCTCACCGGCACCGCGCTGGTCGACGTCGGCCCGGCCGGAGTGGTGGAGTCCTTCCCGCTGCCGGGCGGCCGGCGCCGGTACGTCGCCCTGAGCGGCCCCGACCGCTCCCTCGGCGCCCCCGCCTGGCGGCCCGAGGAGGCCCCCGATCAGGAGGCCGCGCGCGCCCTGGCCGCCGCTGTCCGCGACCGGACGGGCGCCGACGCCGACCCGGACACCTGCACGATGCTCAGCGGATTCCAGGTGCGGCGCCGCGAGGCCGAGCTGATGGGCGTCGGCCGCGTCGTGCTCATCGGCGACGCCGCGCACGAGATCAGTCCGATCGGCGGGCAGGGCATGAACCTCGGCTGGCTCGACGCCGCCGAGCTCGCCCCGCTCCTGGCCGGTGCCGTGCGCCGCGGCGAGGCCGGCCCCTGGCCCGGCTTCGCCCGGCGGCGCACCACCGCGGCCCGGCGCGCGGCGCGGCAGGCGGAGGCGAACATGGCGCTCGGACGCCCGCTCGGCACGCTCGCGCACCGCGGGCGCGAGACGTTCCTCCGCACCGCCCTCGCCCTGCCGACCTCGGACCTGCTCGCCCGCGTCTACGCGATGCGCTGGTCCTGAGGGCGGCCGGTCAGCCGACCAGCCGCGCGCCCGCCAGCCCGAGCTCGACCACCAGCACGAGTGAGGCCGCGATCACCAGCCGGAACAGGGTGCGCGTCGGCGGACCGGTCAGCACCAGGCGGATGCCCGCCGCGGCGAGCACGACCACCGCGAGGGTCCCGATCACCGCGAGCACCACGCCCGTCCCGCGCACCGGCTGGTCGCCGACGAGCTGTCCGACGAGCACGAGCAGCGCGGCGACCACCAGCGACCCGAAGGCGACGACTCCGGAGAGCCGCAGGCCGAGGCGGTGGGGGAAGCCGCGGACCCCGGTGGCCTCGTCGTCGACCAGGTCCGGGAGCACGTTCGTGCAGTGGATCGCGACGCCGAACACGGCGCCGGTCGCGATCGCCCACCAGGCGGGAACCCGGCCGTCGCCCGCCGCCACCGCCACCACCGGCAGCAGCCCGAAGGCGACCACGAAGGGAACGACGGACCAGACCGTGCGCTTGAGCCCCGCGTCGTAGGCCCAGCCCGCGGCGACCAGCACCAGGTGCGCGACCGCGGCGACCGGTCCGAGCAGCAGCGAGAGCACCACGGCGGCCGCGGCCGTCCCCAGTGCGGCGGTGCGGACGGCGCCCACGCCGATCAGCCCCTGCGCGACCGGCTTGTCGGTGCGCCCCACCGCGCGGTCGCGGTCGGCGTCGATCCAGTCGTTCGCGAGCCCGATCGAGAGCTGCCCGAGCAGCACGGCGAGCGCCACCAGCACGACCTGCCCGAGCGGATGCCCGGACGCCGCCGCGATCACGGTCGCCAGCACGGTGACCGTCGCGGTCGGCCCGGGGTGCGACGAGGCCAGCAGGAGTCGCACCCGGGACGTCATCCCGCCAGCCTACGGTCGCGGCGGCACAGCGGGGCGCCGGTCGCGCTCCCCGCCCCGGAGCGGGATCCAGTGTGGTCCGAGCGCGGCGCCCTCATCAGCCCGCGACGGGAATGGCCCGGGATGGGGCAGGGTTGCACCACCCGGCATCCCGACTCAGGAAGAAGGCCTCGTGGACCTCGTGCACTGGCTGTTCGACGCGCAGATCGTCATCGGCGAGCAGACCGTCCTCTGGCGGGAGGTCATCGGCAACGTCTTCGGGCTCCTCAGCGCCCTCGGCGGGATGCGGCGGAAGGTCTGGGCCTGGCCCGTCGGCCTCATCGGCAACGTGCTGCTGTTCACGGTCTTCATGGGCGCCCTGTTCGGCACTCCCAACCCCGTCAACCTGCTCGGCCAGGCCGGGCGGCAGGTGATGTTCATCCTGGTCAGCGTCTACGGCTGGTACCGGTGGACCCACCGCCCCGACGACGCCGCCACCCTGATCGAGCCGCGCTGGGCGTCTTGGCGCACCCGCGGCCTGCTGGTGCTCGGGATGGTCGGCGGCACCGCGGTGCTGACGCCCGTGTTCCGCGCGCTCGGCTCCTACGAGCCGGTCTGGAGCGACGCGTGGATCTTCGTCGGCTCCGTCCTCGCCACCTACGGCATGGCGAAGGGCTGGACCGAGTTCTGGCTCATCTGGGTGGCCGTCGACCTGGTCGGCGTGCCGCTGCTGTTCTCGGCCGGCTACTACGCGTCGGGGCTGATGTACGTCTTCTACGGCGCGTTCACCCTGGTCGGCTTCTTCGTCTGGATGCGGCAGGGCACCCGTCCGTCCGCCGCTCCGATCACGGTCGGCTAGCTCTAGCAGCCCGCCGCCGCCGGCGGAAGTGGCCGTGCGGGAGGCGCTGTCGGTGGTCCACTGGGAGCGGAGGCGCCCGCCTCCCCCACCCGGAACGGACGCCATGCTCTCCCTCGTCTACTCCAGCCGCACCTCCGCCGGCTTCACGGACGCCGACCTCCCCGCGCTGCTCGCCCAGTGCCGCGCGAACAACGAGCGCCTCGGCCTGACCGGCATGCTCCTGCACCGCGACGGCCGATTCCTCCAGGTGCTCGAGGGGCCGGACGCGGTCCTGCGCGAGCGGATGGCCGTCATCGCCGCCGACGAGCGCCACGCGCAGCTGCGCACCCTCCTCGAGGAGCCGATCCGGGAGCGGCTGTTCCCGGAGTGGTCGATGGCGTTCGAGTCCGCCGCCGACGCCGACGCCGCCGGGCTCCGCACCTCCTTCGACGACCTCGACGACGCCGAGGCCGAGAGCGCGACGCTCCCGGCCCTGCGCGAGCTCATCCGCTTCTTCCGCGAGCGGAGCTGGGCGGAGCTGGGCGGAGCTGGGCGGAGCTGGGCGGAGCTGGGCGGAGCGATACGGGACGCCGGGATCGCGGCCGGTCCGCCGCCGGAACCCGACGCCCGTCAGTCCTCCGCCGAGGGAGGAGCGAGCCGGTCGAGCCGCGCCAGGAGCGGGGCGAAGCCGTCGCCGAGCAGGGCGCTCAGCGGCTCGCCGAACCAGAACCGCCAGACGGCGTCGAGCTCCTCGCCGGTGATCCGTCCTCGGCGCAGGAGGATGCTCGCGATCGGGGCCGCCTCAGACGCGTACTCGTCGCGGGGAGCGCCGTCCTCGCGACCCGGCTCGAGTCCGTACGGATCGACCGCGTCCAGCTCCCGCAGGACGGCCGCCACCATCGCGTCACGGCGTTCCGCGGTCGCGCCGTCCTGATTCGTCGGTGCTCGGCGCTCCATCGCGAGAAGGTACCGAGCCCACTCCTCGTCCTCCATTCGTCGTCTCCGATCTCTCTGGATGCCGCGTTTTCTCGACGCCTTTCTCTTCTTTCGGCGCCGGCTCGTCGAGGCACGGGAGAATCGCCTCTCCGACGGCTTGTCATCCCCCCGCGAGAAAGGAGCGGAGGCCTTCCCGCGTCAGTCCCGAGGCGACGGCGAGCCGGTGCTCTCCGGCCCCGAGTCGGGCGGCTCCGCGGAGGGCCGCGGCCCTTTCTCCGCCCTCGCCGGAAGTCCCGCTCCGGAATGCTGCGAATTCCGCGGACACCTTATCGAGAGCGTCGACGACATCGCCGGACACGCTCTCCGGCGGCTCGCCGAGATCGATGCGCCAGCCTCTCCCGGACTTCTCGTCGCTGTCGTTCACACGCCGGAAAGTACCCCGGACCGCAAGGTGGCGCCTGTGATCGCCCGACGCCGTCGCGCCCCAGGGATCCGTCGTCGACTTCCGAGCGCACACGCCTCCCGGTCCGGAGAGGACGGCCTTCGAGGACTGTCCCGCGGACCTCGTCGCCGTGCTCCGCTCCGATGCGGCCTTCGCCTCGGCCGAGGTCTTCGACGGCTGACCCGACCGCGGCGACGACCCGCTGCGACGACCGCGGGGCGGAGGCGCGCATCGCGTCGTTCCTGCGCGCCCGCACCAGCGGTGCCGGAACGTCCGGCCGATCCGGGAGCGGCACCCGTCCGAGCCGTCGAGGTTCCGTCGGTGTGCAGGCCCCCGCGCCGAGGGACGTAAAGTGTGCTCACACGCGCCCGCGGACGGGCGAGCCGCCCGTGAGGGCGCCCCGGTCCTGCGTCGGAGGCGCCGATCACAGAGAGCCGCGGTGCCCGATGCCGGAAGACAAGCCCGCGTCGCGGGCGCCGAGCATCTACGACGTCGCCCGCGCGGCCGGCGTCTCGCACCAGACCGTCTCCCGCGTCCTGAACGACCACCCGAGCCTCCGCGCCGAGACGAAGAAGCGCGTGCTCGAGGTCATGGCCGAGCTCGACTACCGCCCCAACCTCGCCGCACGGGCACTGGTCACCAGCCGCACCCGCACCGTCGGCGTGCTGTCCTCGCAGAGCCTGCAGTACGGTCCGGCCTCCAGCATCCAGGCCATCGAGGTGGCGGCGCGCGACGCGGGCTACCTCGTGGTCACGGCCAACGTCGACGGCACCGACGGCGCGTCGATCCAGGCCGGGATCCGGCATCTGCTCAACCAGGCGGTCGAGGGCCTCGTGGTCGTCGCGCCGCAGATCCGCGTCTTCGACATCCTCTCCGGAGTCGCGCTGCGCATCCCGCACGTGACGCTGCAGACGAGCGAGGACGACCGCGACGACGCGCTCTACGTCGACCAGATGGCCGGCGCCCGCATCGCCACCGGGCACCTGATCGACCTCGGGCACACCGAGATCGTGCACCTCGCCGGTCCGCAGGACTGGATCGAGGCCGAGGCGCGGATGCGCGGCTACCTCGCCGAGCTCGACCACCGCTCGATCCCGCTGCGCCCGCCGCTGCTCGGCGACTGGAGCGCCGAGCGCGGCCACCGCGTGGGCCTCGAGCTCTCGCGCTTCCTCGACTTCACCGCGGTGTTCGCGGGGAACGACCAGATGGCGCTCGGACTGATGAGCGCGTTCCACGAGCGCGGGGTCCGCGTGCCGGAGGACGTCAGCGTCATCGGCTTCGACGACATCCCCGAGGCGGCGTTCTACTGGCCGCCGCTGACCAGCGTCCGCCAGGACTTCGTGGAGCTCGGACGCCGGTGCGTGGCCGCGCTGCTCAGCCTGATCGAGGGCGAACGGCCGGAGAAGGCGGCGCCGATCGCTCCGCAGCTGGTCGTCCGCGGATCCACGGCCGTCCCCCGGAGCGCGAGCGTCACCGCCTCGCGCTGACCGGCGGCCGCGACGCCCTCGCGCCGCGACCGCCCGCGATCACTCGCCGTGAGCGGCGATCGACACGTCGTTCCAGCGCTTCCAGGTCTCGAGGCGCGTCTCGTAGTCCGCCGTCGCGATGCCCAGCGGCGCGCGCCCGAAGAAGATCCGCAGCGGCGGCTCGTCCGCGTCCACGACCGCGAGGATCCCGAGGCGCGAGGCCCGCGGGTCGCCCTGCTGAGCGGCGGAGGGGCGTCGGCTCGCTGCCTCGCGGACCTCGTCGTACGCAGCGATCGGCTCGCTGCGCGACGCGGAGGGACCGGACCAGTCGGTCGAGTACCCGCCGGGCTCGACGAGGGTCACGTGGATCCCGAAGCCGGCGACCTCGGCGGCCAGCGACTGGGTGAGGCCCTCGAGCGCCCACTTCGACGCGTGGTACGCGCCGATCGAGGGGAACGCGCTGATGCCGCCGATGCTCGACACCTGGACGATGTGCCCCGAGCCCTGCTCGCGGAGGATCGGCAGCGCGGCCTGAGTGATCCAGAGGGCGCCGAAGACGTTGGTCTCGAGCTGCGCGCGGACCTCCTCCTCGGTGAGCTCCTCGATCATGCCGAAGTGCCCGTAGCCGGCGTTGTTGATCACGACGTCCAGTCGGCCGAACCGGTCGGCCGCGGCCTGCACGGCGGCGAAGCCGGCCTCGCGGTCGGTCACGTCGAGGGTCAGCGGGAGGAACGTGTCCGGGTAGTCCTCGACGAGGGCGTCGAGGGTCTCGATCCGGCGGGCGGTCCCGGCGACCGAGTCGCCGCGCTCGAGCGCCGCCTCGGCCCACTCGCGGCCGAAGCCCTTCGAGGCGCCGGTGATGAACCAGGTCTTCGTCATGGTGTGCGTCCTTTCGACAGTGCTGGACGCAACGCCGACAGCTCCGGCTCCCTTCCGGGGCCGGGGACCCTTGACAGCACCGCTCCGAGAGCGGACGACGCGCCGCGGGTGTCCCGTTACCGAGTCGAGACGTACGCGTTGACACGAACGGCGCCGTCGGGTCTAGCATGACGCAATGTGATCGCTCACATGGCATCACATCTCCGCCCCGATCCCGAGGGCGGCCCTGCATCCACTGCATTCAATGACGAAGGAATCACAGTGACCACAATGAAGCGCGCTCTCATCGCCGGCATCGCCGGCGGAGCGATGATCCTCTCCCTCGCCGCCTGCTCCTCCGGAACCGGTGGCGGCTCGGGCTCGGGATCCGGCGACGGCGGCCTCGTCGGCGTCGCGATGCCGACCAAGTCGTCCGAGCGCTGGATCGCTGACGGCAACAACGTCAAGTCGCAGCTCGAGGAGGCCGGCTACAAGGTCGACCTGCAGTACGCCGAGGACGACATCCCCACCCAGGTCTCGCAGCTCGAGAACATGATCACCAAGGGCGCCAAGGCCCTGATCGTCGCCTCGATCGACGGCACCACCCTCACGAGCGTGCTCGAGGAGGCCAAGGCCAACGACATCCCCGTCATCGCCTACGACCGCCTCATCCGCGACTCCGAGAACGTGGACTACTACGCCACGTTCGACAACTACAAGGTGGGCGTCCAGCAGGCCACCTCGCTCCTCGCGGGCCTCGGTCTCACCGACCTCACCGGCGCGAAGGCCGCCGACGCCCCCGCCGGCCCGTTCAACGTCGAGCTGTTCGCCGGCAGCCCCGACGACAACAACGCCACGTTCTTCTTCAACGGCGCGATGGACACCCTCCAGCCGTACATCGACGACAAGACGCTCGTCGTGAAGTCCGGCGAGACCGACTTCAACACCGTCGCCACGCTCCGCTGGGACGGCGAGGTCGCCCAGAGCCGCATGGAGGACATCCTCACCAAGACGTACTCCGACGGCTCCAAGGTCCAGGGCGTCCTCTCGCCCTACGACGGCCTCAGCCGCGGCATCATCTCGGCTCTGACCGACGCCGGCTACACCGTCGGCTCCGACTTCCCGATCATCACCGGTCAGGACGCCGAGCTCGACTCCGTCAAGGCGATCATCGCCGGCGAGCAGTACGCGACCATCTACAAGGACACCCGCGAGCTCGCCAAGGAGGCCGTGAAGATGGCCCAGGCCGTGCTCGAGGGCACCGAGCCCGAGGTCAACGACACCGACACCTACGACAACGGCAAGAAGGTCGTCCCGTCCTTCCTGCTCGAGCCGGTCATCGTCACCAAGGACCAGATCCAGTCCGTCCTCGTCGACGGCGGCTACTACACCGACGCGGAAGTGAACGGCTAGTCCTCTCTCCTCACCCGAGAAGGAACACCCCGGGAGGGCGCCCACTGGGCGCCCTCCCCCACTACGAAGGAAGGGAGGCGGCGTGACCTCGAACATCCTCGAGATGCGCGGCATCACCAAGACGTTCCCGGGCGTGAAGGCGCTCCAGGACGTCACGCTCAACGCACAGCGCGGCGAAGTCCACGCGATCTGCGGGGAGAACGGCGCCGGCAAGTCGACGCTGATGAAGGTCCTGTCGGGCGTCTACCCGCACGGCACCTACGAGGGCGACATCGTCTTCGAGGACGAGGTGATGCAGTTCTCCAGCATCCGCGACTCGGAGGCGAAGGGCATCGTCATCATCCACCAGGAGCTGGCCCTCAGCCCCTACCTCTCCATCGCGGAGAACATCTTCCTCGGCAACGAGGTGCGCGGCTTCGGCGGCCTGATCGACTGGAACAAGACCAACCAGGAGGCCGCGGCGCTGCTGGCCCGCGTGGGTCTGCGCGAGAACCCGACCACCAAGATCATGGAGATCGGAGTCGGCAAGCAGCAGCTCGTCGAGATCGCGAAGGCGCTCTCGAAGCGGGTCAAGCTGCTCATCCTCGACGAGCCCACCGCGGCCCTGAACGACGAGGACTCGGACCACCTGCTCGACCTGATCCTGCACCTCAAGGAGCAGGGCATCACGTCGATCATCATCAGCCACAAGCTGAACGAGATCAAGAAGATCGCGGACACCGTCACGGTCATCCGCGACGGCAAGACCATCGAGACGATCGCTCACGACGACGTCACCGAGGACCGCATCATCAAGGACATGGTCGGCCGCGACCTCGACCACCGCTACCCGGACCACACGCCGCACATCGGCGAGGAGATCCTGCGCGTGGTCGACTGGACGGCCCACCACCCCCAGGACCCGACCCGCGTCATGGTGGACAAGGTCAACCTGTCGGTCCACCGCGGCGAGATCGTCGGCATCGCCGGGCTCATGGGCGCCGGGCGCACCGAGTTCGCGATGAGCCTCTTCGGCCGCTCCTACGGCAGCCGCATCTCCGGCCAGGTCTTCAAGGCCGGCAAGGAGATCAAGATCCGCAACGTCTCGGAGGCGATCGCCCACGGGCTCGCCTACGCGACCGAGGACCGCAAGCACTACGGCCTCAACCTCATCGACGACATCAAGCGGAACATCTCGCTCGCGTCGCTCGACAAGGTCGCCCGCGGCGGACTCGTCGACGACAACCGCGAGTTCGAGGTCGCCAACGAGTACCGCGGCAGCATGAACATCAAGTCGCCGACCGTGCTCGCCAAGACCGGGAAGCTCTCCGGCGGCAACCAGCAGAAGGTCGTCCTGTCGAAGTGGATCTACTCCGACCCGGACGTCCTCATCCTCGACGAGCCCACCCGCGGCATCGACGTGGGTGCGAAGTACGAGATCTACACCATCATCAACCGGCTCGCGGCGCAGGGTAAGGGGATCATCGTCATCTCCTCCGAGCTGCCGGAGCTGCTCGGCATCTGCGACCGCGTCTACGCGCTGTCGGAGGGCCGGATCACGGGCGAGCTGCCCATCGCCGAGGCGACGCCCGAGGCGGTCCTCACCCTCATGACCCAGGAGAAGCAACGATGACCGATCTGCAGAACGAACCGTCCACCGCGGCCGGTGCGCAGGTGAAGCCCACCGAGAACGCCTTCACGAAGCGCCTCAGCCACGTGCTGGGCGACCTCGGCAAGAACGGCATCTTCATCGCCCTCATCGTGGTGGTGCTGCTGTTCGAGGTGATGACCGGCGGAATCCTCCTCCGCCCCCAGAACATCTCGAACCTGATCGTCCAGAACGGCTACATCCTGATCCTCGCCATCGGCATGGTGATGGTCATCGTGGCCGGGCACATCGACCTCTCGGTCGGCTCGGTCGCGGCGTTCGTCGGAGCGATCTCGGGCGTCTTCGCGGTCAACATGGGTCTCCCGTGGTGGCTGTCGATCATCCTCTCCCTCCTCATCGGCGCCCTGGTCGGAGCGTGGCAGGGCTTCTGGATCGCCTACGTCGGGATCCCGGCGTTCATCGTGACGCTGGCGGGCATGCTGATCTTCCGCGGCCTGGCGCTCGTCGTCCTCGGCAACGCGAACATCGGCTCCTTCCCGACCGAGTACCGCGCGCTGGGCAACGGCTTCCTCACCGACCTGTTCGGCGAGACCGACCTCGACCCGCTGTCGCTCGTCATCGGCGCGCTCGCGATCGTCGCCTTCGCCGTGCAGTCCGTGCGCACCCGCCGCGGCCGCCAGAAGTACGCGCAGAGCGTCGAGCCGGGCGCCTGGTTCGTCACCAAGCTCGTCCTCGTCTCCGTCGTGATCGCGGCCTTCTCCTTCGCGCTGGCCACCTTCAAGGGCATCCCGGTCACCCTGATCGTGCTCGCCGTGCTCGTCCTGATCTACGGCGTGGTCATGAACCGCTCCGTCTTCGGCCGTCACGTCTACGCGATCGGCGGCAACCTGCACGCCGCGGAGCTGTCCGGCATCAAGACCCGCAACGTCACCTTCTGGCTGTTCGTCAACATGGGCGTCCTCGCGGCGCTGGCCGGCCTCGTCTTCACCGCGCGACTCAACCTCGCCGGCCCGAAGGCGGGCGACGGCTTCGAGCTCGAGGCCATCTCGGCCGCCTTCATCGGCGGCGCGGCGGTCCAGGGCGGCGTCGGCACCATCGGCGGCGCGATCATCGGTGGCCTCATCATCGGCGTCCTGAACAACGGCATGTCGATCATGGGCATCGGCATCGAGTGGCAGCAGGCGGTCAAGGGCCTCGTGCTCCTGCTCGCGGTCGCCTTCGACGTCTACAACAAGCGCCGCTCGGGCGGACGCTAGGCCCTGCGGTCGTGCCCGACTGGTCGCGGTTCCTGCCGCTGAGCACCGGGCCCTCGGTCGACGAGACGGGCGTCAGCAACGACTGGCGCCCCCTCGTCGCCGAGAGGCTCGACCGCCTCGCCGTCCTGGCCGCCTCGCCCTCCACCACGGAGGGCGAGGCGGCCAGTGCCGTCTCCCGGGACGCCCTGCTCGGAGAGCTCGTCGTGCGGCTCTCGAGCAGCACCGGCCAGCGCCTCGCGACGCGGATGGGCGCCCGCGAGGCCTCCTCCCCTCCCCCTGCCGCCGAGATCGCCCCGGCCCTGGCCGCTCTCGCCTCCGCTCGCCGCGCCGGCGCCGGTCCCCGCTCGGTCGCCGAGCTGGTCGAGGTCGTCCGCGTCGAGCTCGCCCTCTCCCCCGAGCCGCTCGCCCTCTCCTCCCGCATCACCGGCGGGGTGGCCCTGGACCGCCTGCAGCGCGCGCCGCTCGCGATCCGCGCCGCCGTCCGCGGTCGCACCCTCGCTCCGACCGACGCGGAGTGGGAGCTCGGCTCCGGCCCCGCCCTGCGCGTGCCGGCCGACGCGATCCTCCGCTTCCTGCTCGGCCTCGGGCCCTTCCCCGCCGAGCCGACCGCCTAGGCGGCGCCGCCACCTGCCCCCGGGCGGAGGCGGCGCCGCGCCGGTCGTAGCATCGGAGGATGACGCGCTCACTGCCGAGAAGCACCCCGTCCGCCCGCTCCGTCGACGCCGAGGGAGTGCTGGCCTTCGTCGAAGGGGTCGAGGCCGCTCCCGGCGTCGAGCTGCACGGCCTGATGGTCGTGCAGGGCGGCGACGTCGTCGCCGAGGGCTGGTGGGCGCCGTACTCGGCCGAGCGGCTGCACCTCTTCTACTCGCTGAGCAAGAGCTTCACCGCGACCGCCGTCGGCTTCGCGGTCGCCGAGGGCCTGGTCGACCTGGACGCCACCGTCCTCTCGTCCTTCCCCGAGCTCGACGACGAGATCACCGACCCGCGCTCGCGTGCGATCCGCGTCCGCCACGTCCTCGCGATGGCGAGCGGCCACTCCGCCGAGACGATCGACCGTGCCGAGGAGACGGACCCGGCCGACCTGGTGCGCGGCTTCCTCCTCCTCCCGCCGGAGCAGGAGCCGGGCAGCGTCTTCGCCTACAACCAGCCCTGCACCTTCGCCGCCGCCGCGATCGTGCAGCGCGTGAGCGGGCAGTCGCTGACCGACTACCTGCGCCCGCGCCTGCTCGATCCGCTCGGCATCGGCGAGGTCGCCTGGCATCGCGACGACTCGGGGCGCGAGCTCGGCTACAGCGGGCTGCACGCCACCACCGAGGCGGCCGCTGCGCTCGGACTGCTGTACCTGCAGGAGGGGCGCTGGGGCGACCGGCGGATCCTCTCGCCGGAATGGGTCGCCGAGGCGTCCCGCGCGCACGTCCCGACCCACGAGGACGGCGGACCGGACTGGCAGCAGGGCTACGGCTTCCAGTTCTGGCGGTCGCTGCACGGCTACCGCGCGGACGGCGCGTACGGGCAGTTCAGCCTGATCGTGCCCGAGCACGAGCTCGTGATCGCGCTGACCGGCCAGACCTCGGACACGCAGACGCTGCTCGCGCTCGCCTGGGAGCACCTGCTCCCCGCCGTCGGCCGAGGGTCCACGGCGGAGGCCGACGCCCGGCTGGCAGACCGGCTGTCGGAGCTCGCCCTGCCCCCGCTCGAGGGCGCCTCCCCCGCGACCGGGAGCTACACGCCGGTCGGATCGTGGCCCGACGCCGTCGAGGTGACGGCCGACGAGGGCGGCTGGACGCTCGCGCTGATCGAGGGCGACGAGCGCTTCGCCGTGACGCCCGGCGCAGGAGCCTGGACCGTCGACGGGCCGTTCGCGGCGAGCGCCGGTCCCTCGGGCGACGGCGTCCTGGTCGACGTCGTGTTCCTCGAGACCCCGCACCGCCTGCACGTCGAGCTCGCTCCCGACCGCACCGCCCGCGTCCGCTGGGAGACGGAGCCGCTGCACGGCGGCCCGCTGGCCAGGCTGCGCGCCCCGCGCTGACGGCAGGGCCCGCTCCGCTCATCCGTCGCGGACGCCCGTCCGCCCCTCGGGGACGGGCCGTTCGCGACGGATCGAGAGGGGTCGCGCACGGCCGTGCGGACCGCGCGCATCAAGCGGTGCTCACCGGGGGTCGACCGCAGCCTCTACTTCCCGTCGATCCGGCCGAGGGCGGCCCCGTGGTGTCGGAAGGCGTCCCGCGCGGCGCCCCAGCTCCGCGGATCGACGCCGAGCGCGGTGCGGAGGTAGGCGGTGCTCAGCCGCTGCAGCGCGGCGACGCGCTCGGGGTCCGCGTCGGTCGTCTCCGCCACCGAGTCCCCGACGATCCCGCCGAGCGAGTGCTCCGCACCGTGGAGGGTCAGCAGGTCGGAGGCGCCGGGGCTGTGCGTGAAGGCGTCGGTGAACCAGTCGGGGCCGCGCCGCGACATCCGCGACTGGTCGCGGTCGCCCGCGACGACCAGGGTCGGTGTGGTCAGCTCGGCGAACGAGGGCCGCAGGAAGGGGAAGTGCTCGCGGGCGAACGGCACGAGGTCGTCCCCGGCGAGCCCGGTCGCCGCGAGCAGGATCCCGGCGCGGACCCGCTCGTCCGAGAGGTCGGCTCCGGCGGTGCCGTCGTCGTCGAGGACGCGGGCGCCGAGGAGTGCCTGCGCGGTCTGCCCGCCCCAGGAGTGGCCGGCCACGGCGATCCGGGCGCGGTCGATCCGTCCGGCGAGGCCGGGGACGGCCGCCTCGAGGGTGTCGAGCTGATCGAGGGAGCGGGTCAGGTCGGTGATCCGCTGCGTCCAGATGCTCGGGAAGACCGGGTGGTCGAAGCCGAAGCCGTTGCGGCGGGAGTCGAGGTGGGTGGGCTGGATCACGACGAAGCCGCGGGACGCCCAGAAGGCGGTCAGCGGGGCGTAGCCGTCGAGATTCCAGCCGTTGCCGTGCGAGAACAGCACGACGGGCAGATCCGACCCCGTCGTCGGGGCCGAGAGGCGGACCTCGAGCGGGACCGGGCGGCCGGGGGCGTCGAGCGCGACCGGAGCGAGGGAGACGACGGGGGCGCCGGGTCCGACGACGCGGTCGAGGGAGTCGAGGAGCGGAGTGGGCACGAGGGTCCTTCCTGGGGGGCGGCGCTCTGGCACAATCGTCGGAGCGCTGCTCCGGAACATTGTGGAGCACTGCTCCGGAACATTGCGGAGCGCTGCTCCGGAACGTGGTGGAGCTGCGCTCGGAGACATTACGGAGCGCCGCTCCGAAAAGCAAGGAGAACCGATGAGCGACCGTGCGCCCCGCACGCCCGGCCGACCGCGGACGAGTCGCGACGCTCTGCTCGCCGCCGCGGCGACGGTGTTCGTGGCCTCCGGCGTGGACGCGCCGGTCCGCGAGATCGCGGCGGAGGCCGGCGTCGGCATGGGGACGATCTACCGGCACTTCCCGACCCGCTCGGAGCTCGTGGTCGCCGTCTACCGCCACCAGGTCGAGGCCTGCGCGGAGGCGGGCCCACGGCTGCTCGCGGACAGCGCGACTCCGGAGGCAGCCCTCAGGGCCTGGGTCGCCCACTTCGTCGACCTCCTGGTGACCAAGCACGGCCTCGCCGGTGCGCTCCAGGGCGACAGCGCCGGATCCGACGCCCTGCACGCCTACTTCGTGGAGCGGCTCGTCCCCGTCTGCGGCGACCTGCTCGAGGCGGCACGACCCGCCCGGATCCCGGCGTCGAGTCTCAGCGGCTACATGCTCCTCAAGGGCATCGGCAACCTCTGCATCGGCGCCGCCCACGATCCGGACTACGACGCCGACACCCTCGTGCAGGCCCTCGTCACCGGAGCGCTGCAGGCGGATCAGCCCTGATCGCCTCCACGGTCCGCTCGACCGCGTCCTCGACCGCCGCCCTGCGGCTCGCGTCGTCCTCGCGCTCGGACTCGTGGACGAAGACGGCTGCGCCGCGCCGGGCTCCGCAGTAGTCGATGATCCCGTGCTGGATCTGCGTCAGCAGCGCCTGCTCGTAGCCGTGCCGCTCGTAGGTCCCGGCGGAGTCCCCCGCGACGAGGACGAGGTGGACGGTCAGAGCGCCGAGCCTGCGCTGCGTGCCGTGGACGGGGTCGATGTCGAAGGCCCAGCCGGCGAGGAAGACGCGGTCGATCCAGCCCTTCAGCAGCGCGGGCATCGACCACCAGTAGACGGGGAAGACGAGCACGAGGTGGTCGACGCCGTCGAGCCGGCGCTGCTCGCGGAGGACGTCGTCGGGAACCGGGCCGACACCGCGGTAGCGGTCCCGGTCGGCCGCGCCGAACCGCGGGTCGAAGCCCTCGCTGTCGAGGTCGGCCGTCTCCACTCCGTCGGGGCCGAGCTCGTCCCGCAGCCGCCGGGCGAGGGCGGCGGTGAGGGAGTCGCGGTCGGGGTGCGCGGTGACGAGGAGGGTGCTCACCGCTCCAGTGAACCGCACCCGCCCTGCGGCACCCCTGGCAGGATGACCCGGTGACTCCGCACCGCTCCCCCCGCCGCCCCGACGTCGTCTCCGTCGAGCTCGTCGGTGGACCGGAGCCGCTCGAGCTCGCCCTGCACGAGTACGACCCCGAGTGGTCCGCCCTGTTCGAGGAGCACCGGCGGCGCATCCTCGGGGCCGTCCCGGGCGTGCGGGTCGAGCACATCGGCTCGACCTCCGTCCCGGGCCTGCCCGCGAAGCCGATCGTCGACGTGCTCGTCGTCGTGCCCGACGTCACGGCGGAGGAGGACCACGTCGCGCCGCTGCTCGCGGCCGGCTACGTCCTGCGCACCCGCGAGCCCGGGCACCGGCTCGTCCGCACGCCCGGACGGGACGCCCACGTCCACATCTACGAGGAGGGTCATCCCGCGATCGACGCGTACCTCCTCCTGCGCGACCGGCTGCGCACCGACCCGGCCGACCGCGAGCTCTACCGCAGCACGAAGGCGTCTCTCCTCCTCCGGCGCTGGGAGGACGGGAACGACTACGCCGAGGCGAAGTCCGCCGTGATCGCGGCCATCCTCGAGCGCGCGAGATCCTCGCAGCCCTGAGATCGATATCGGAAGAACTGAGCGGGCTCGACAGCGCTCGCCAGGCGGTCGGCGGCTAGGCCGCACCGCACGTTCGATCGCCTCGAGCCCTCCGGCTCGGGGGCGATCGCGGTTCGGGCGTCGGAGCTTCCGAATGTCCATATGTGAAAACCTAGGGGTATTAGGATAAACGCGTGCCCCGTCGCTCCCTCACCCGCTCCGCCGTCATCGATCGCGCCGCCGCGATCGCCGACGCCGATGGTCTCGCCGCCGTGACCCTGGCCGCCGTCGCCCGCTCGCTCGAGGTGCAGACGCCGAGCCTCTACACGCACGTCCGCGATCTCGCCGCACTCCGCGACGGCGTCACGGTCCTGGCCCTCGACGAGCTGTCCGACCGCATCGCCGTCGCGATCGCCGGACGCTCCGCCCGGGAGGCGCTGGACGGCTTCGCCGACGCCCACCGCTCCTTCGCGCGCGAGCGGCCGGGCCTGTGGGAGTCGCTGCAGCGCACTGCGGGGCCGGACGCGGTCGCCGCCCCGGCCGCCCGCCGCGTCGTGCAGCTCACAGATGCGGTCCTCCTCGGCTACGCGATCCCCGCCGAGGACCGGGTGCACGCCGTCCGAGTGACGGGCGCCGCTCTGAACGGCTTCCTCACCCTCGAACGGCTCGGGAGCTTCGCGCACAGCAGCCCGACCCCCGCGCAGTCGTGGAGCGAGCTCCTCGCCTGCCTGCACTTTCTTTTCAGCCACTGGACCCGCCGGAAGGACATCCCCGCATGATCAGCACACCCCTCACCGAACGGCTCGTCCACGGCGCGATCGAGCTGGAGGAGGTGCCCCGCGGAGTCCGGCCGCACCGCCTCCCCCGCGCGGTCCGCGAGCGCGATGCGGATGCGCAGCTCCTGCTGATGGAGGCGCAGCCCTCGGGTGTCCGGATCTCCTTCGTCACCGAGGCGCGACGGATCGAGCTCGACGTGCACGCGACACGGGTCGCCTATCGGGGGCTGCCCCGGCCGCGCGGCGCAGTCGACGCGGTCGTCGACGGCGAGATGACCGCCTCCCACGCGCTCACCGGAGGCGACGCGATCGAATTCGACCTCGCGACCGGTGACCGGGCCCTCCTCCCCGGACCTCTCGACACGGTCGGGCTCGACCTCCCGGCCGGGCCGTCTCGCGTGGAGCTGCTCCTCCCGCACAACGAGGCGGTGGACCTCGTGGCCCTGCGGTCCGACGCACCGCTCGAACCCGCGCCGCTCTCCGGCCCCGTCTGGCTGCACCACGGCAGTTCGATCAGCCAGGGCTCGAACGCGGCGCGCCCCTCGGGCATCTGGCCGGCCGTGGCCGCCCGGGCGAGCGGCGCCCGCCTGGTGAACCTCGGCTTCGGCGGGAGCGCACTCGTCGACCCCTTCACCGCTCGCGTGATGCGGGACACTCCTGCCGACCTGATCAGTGTCGCGCTCGGCATCAACCTCGTGAACCTCGACGGCATGCGCCGCCGCACCTTCGTGCCGGCGGTGCACGGCTTCCTCGACACGATCCGCGAGGGCCATCCCGCGACGCCGCTGCTCCTCGTCACTCCGCTCTTCTGCGGGATCCACGAGGACACGCCGGGGCCGGGCGACGTCGATCCCGCGTCCTTCACGACCGGGGCGCCGCGCTTCGTCGCGACCGGCGACCCGGGCAACACCGCGAACGGACGGCTGACCCTGCGGATCGTCCGCGAGGCGCTGGCCGAGGTCGTCGCCGCGCGCTCCGACGACCCGGACCTGCGACTGCTCAACGGGCTCGCGCTCTACGGGCCGGACGACGCCCAGCGGCTCCCGCTCCCGGACGGCCTGCACCCAGATCCGGAAGCGCACGAGCTCATCGGCCGCCGGTTCGCGGAGCTCGCCTTCGGCCCGGGCGGGGCGTTCGCGCCGGAGCGCTGAGCGGCCAAGACGGAGCCCGGGCGGCCGTCCGACGCCCGGCCGTCGGTCGATCAGGATGTTGACGTCATCAGAGCCTCGTGGAAGCCTGATGTTTGCGTGAACATGCGCGAAGTCCTCGGTGCAAAGGAGCACAGCATGACGTCTCGACCACGAACGGCCGCCGCGGCGGTGGCCGCGCTGCTCGTCGCAGCACTCCTGGGGACAGGAGCGCAGTCGGCCTCGGCCGCCGTGGCCACGGATCCCGACGACGGAGTGCCGCGCACCTCGACGCCCGTGACCTACACCGACTACCCGGCGGTCCAGGACCCGGGCAGCACCGCGGCCGGCTACTTCCAGCCCTACTGGTACGACACCGACGGCCGCCACATCCAGGCGCACGGCGGCCAGATCGTCACCGTCGAGGAGGGCGGTCAGCAGGTCCAGTACTGGTACGGCGAGGACCGCACGAAGGGCTACTGGAACAGCCCCGGAGTCGCGGTCTACCGCTCCACCGACGGCCACAACTGGGAGAACAAGGGCACCGCGCTGCGCAGCGTCTCGACTCCGGCCGACCTCGAGGCCCCCTACTTCGACGCGCTCTACGACACCGTCGACGACTCCGGAGCCCCTCGCGCCGACCGCATCGCGGAGCTCGACTACCACCTCGACACGACGCAGGCCTCGCCGAACACCGCCATCTTCGAGCGCCCCAAGGTCCTCTTCAACGAGAAGACCGGCAAGTGGGTCATGTGGTGGCACTCCGACGGCCGCATCACCCCGGGTGGCAGCACCTATGCGCGCTCGATGGCGGGAGTCGCCGTCTCGGACAGCCCGACCGGGCCCTTCACGCTCCAGGGCGTCTACCGCCTCTACAACCGCACGGACTACAAGTCCTGCACCACCTCCGCCGTGCCTGGCCAGGCACGGGACATGACCGTCTTCCAGGACGAGGACGGCACCGCGTACATCTCCTACTCCTCCGAGGAGAACTACTCGCTCTACGTGGCGAAGCTGGACGCCGACTACACCAATGTCGAGCGGACCACCACGACCGACACCCTCGATGCGAACCAGTACTCGGCCGACGGGACGTACCCCTACGTCTTCGCCGACGGTGCGGCCGGAGCACCGGTGCGCGGCACCGACTTCCAGATCGTCAAGGAGTGCGGACACCTCGAGGCGCCCGCGATCTTCGCCAACGGCGGCAAGTACTACACGATCGCCTCCGGGGCGACCGGCTGGGCGCCGAACCCGCAGACCTACTACACCGCCGACTCGATCCTCGGCGCGTGGACCCGCGGAGTCGAGAAGGGCGACGCCGACGAGAACGTCGCCTACAACGCGATCCCGGAGGGCGGCGACGGCCTGCTCTCGATCGGCGACTCCCGCAAGACCACCTTCGGCTCGCAGTCGACGAACGTCCTCACCCTCGCCCCCGGGAAGTACGTCTACATGGGCGACCGCTGGAACGAGGGCAAGTCGGACTCGACCTACGTCTGGCTCCCGATGACGGTCGGTGAGAACGGCCGCCTCGAGATGCGGAATCCGGCTCAGGAGGACCCGGCGCGCTGGGGATCCGGCTGGAACCTCTCCTACTGGGACGACAAGGGGGTCGGCGAGGGCGTCTGGTCGGTCGTGGACGCCCGTCTGCCGAAGCAGGTCCGCCGCGGCGCCGACATCGCCGCCGCGCTCCCCTCGACGGTCTCGGTCTCGAGCAACGGCTCGACCCGCGACGTCGCCGTGACCTGGGCCGCCCCCGGCCCCGCCGAGCTCGGCACGGTGCAGGTGACGGGCACGCTCGCCGCCGACGCCGGATTCTCCTCCGGCCGCCGCTTCACCCGCACGATCGAGGTGGCGGAGCCGGGCATCGCGAACCTCGCTCCCGGAGCCTCGGTCGCGGTCTCGAGCCGCACGGACCTCGCCGGCAAGCTCATCGACGGCGACGTCAAGGGCAAGGGCTGGGACGACTGGTCCTCGGCCGGCTACCCGCGCGACAGCCGCCTCTCCTTCTCCTGGGGCGCGGCGCAGAACCTCGACTCGGTGACGGTCAGCACCTACAAGGACGGTGCGACCGCCACCTGGCCCTCGAGGATCGAGGTCGAGTACCAGGTGAACGGCGCATGGACGACCTCCTCGGTCGCCACCACCCTCAGCCAGGCCGCGACCGGATCCGCCCCGACGGCGATCCTCGACCTGTCCTCCCTGCCCGACACCACGGGCCTCCGCCTGCACCTCACCAGCGCGGCGAACACGTGGCAGTCGGTCTCGGAGGTGCAGATCTGGGGCACCGCGCCGCCGACGAACGTCTGCCGCGTCCCCGGAGCCGCGGTCTCGGCGTCGTTCAGCCAGACGAAGTACGCGACCCTCCCCGCGAAGAACGCCTGCGACGGCACCGTGAGCACCCCCTGGTCGACCTGGACCGACGGCACCTTCGCCGGCAGCGCCGAGTTCACGCTGACGAACACCGAGGCGCACCGCGTCGCCGGGCTCACCTTCACCAACACCGAGGGCACCCTGGCGTCGGTGAGCGTGGCCTATCGCGCCGAGGACGGCACCTGGAAGCCGACCACCGCGCAGAACGTCGCTCCGGCGGCGAACGGCACGCTGACCACGATCCCGTTCGCGGCGGTCTCGGCCACCGGCCTGAGGCTGACCTTCTCCACGCCGGGCTCGTTCCTCAAGATCGGCGAGATCGTCGTCCCCGAGGCGGCCGCCCCGGCGCTGACGGTGCCGGTGACCGTGACGTCGCGCTGCGTCGCCGGGAAGGCGGTGCTGACGGTCCTCGCCAAGAACGGCGGCACCGCTCCGATCGACGTCGCGATGGCCTCGGCCTACGGCTCGAAGACGGTCACCGCGGTGGCCGCGGGTGCGAGCGGATCGGCCGCGTTCACCACCCGCCTGGCGAGCATGCCGGGCAGCCAGGTGACGGTGACCGCCACGGCGGGCTCCGAGACCCTCGCGCAGACGGTGGGCTACCCGGCCCGCGTCTGCTGAGCGCACGGCGGCCGGTCGACCGGCCGTGACGGAGGAGGGAGTGCCCGCGGGCGCTTCCTCCTCTGCATGTGCGGCACATCATCCGAGGCGCAGGGCGAGTGCGGGCTCGAGGCGCGCGGCTCAGGGCTCCAGATGCCGAAGGACGTGCCGGGCCTGGGCGGGAGCGCCGTCACGTCGATCTCCGCGGGCGGGAAGGAACAGCCGCTCCCCCGCAGGCGCTCCCCGAGAAGGAGATCGGTAGCCTGATCGATCCGGCTCAGCGCCGCCTCGTCGAAGAGGTGGGCGCACGAGCACGGCCGAGCCCCGCTGGCGCGCTCCGCGGCACTCCACCCGGAAGCGGGGGTGCAGAGCACTTCGCGCTCCTGGTAGTAATCACAGGCGGGCGCATCGCAGAGCCCGCAGAACTGGACCGTCCGTGACCCGCACCACCCGCGCTCTCGCCGCGTTCGTCCCGACGACGACCCTCGTGCTCTCCGTGGTGTTCGCCTCCGCCGCACTCGCGCCCGAGGCGATGACCGCCCCGGAAGCGGTGTCGACGCCGACCGCCGCCTCGCCCGCGGAGGATGCGGCGCCGACTGCGGACCCCTCCACTCCCGGTGCGGTATCCGGCGCCTCCGACCGCCGCTCCTCGAGCCCCTCCTCCGCGGATCCCGTCGAGTCCGCGCAGCCGACGACCGGCTCCTCCCCCGCAGACCGGCCCGCCACAGACCCGCCCGCCGCGGACCGGCCCGCCGACTCCCCCACCGCCACCCCACCCGACAC
>NZ_PSVO01000031.1:0-24699 GCF_002932325.1 Rathayibacter sp. AY1E2 | reverse complement strand
CCCGAACCCCTGACCCGAACAGGAGCGATGACATGGAGAAGTCCTGCGTCCGCCCCCTCGACCTGGACGACGCCGTCGCCCTCGTCGGCATCCTCGCCGCCCTCCAGGCCCTCCTCGACAGCGGCGGCCTCCCCCCTGAGGAGGTCGAGGCCCTGCGCCACGGCCTCGAGCAGGGCGGCGCCCTCCTCCCCGGAAGCGACGAGAACGAGATCGCGACCGCTCTGGGTGGGCTGAACGCCCGCCTGCGTGGGACCATCGGGTGATCGCGCCGCGCTCGACGTTCCCGTAGCCTTCATCCGCGCTCGTGTCGACCCCGGAGACGCGCTCCCCCGCCCGCGGGTAGCGTCCGGTCCGGTCCCGCACTCCCACGGGGTCGCTGAACCCCGAGAGCCGGAGGAGATCCGATCGTGAACGGTGACCACTTCGTGCTCTCGACCGCGACGCCGTGGGACGACCGCACCGAGATCATCGGCGTGTACGCCTCGGAGGCGTGGGCCCGCGAGGCCGCGGCCGCATGGCTCGGCTCCCCGGACCGCGAGGCGTTCCCCCGGTGCGTCATCGAGGGCTGGAGCGGCGCGCACCTCCTCGGCCGCGAGGTCGTCGAGGCCCTCGGCGTCGACGACGAGGGCGGCGACGAGTCGCTGGGCGGCCCCCGCAGCCTCTGACCCGGCGCCCTAGCCGCCCCAGTGCGACGGGCGCTCGAAGTGCGACGGCAGCGTGGTCGCCGCATCCCCTCGAGCGCTGTTCACCTGCGCCTGGGTGAGGTAGACCGCCTCGGCGAGCCGCGCGCCGGACACATCAGCGTCGCGCAGGTCCACCCCGAGCAGGTCGCACCGCTGCAGATCCGCACCCCGCAGGTCCGCGGCGAGGAGGAGCGCGCCCCGCAGATCCGCTCCCCGCAGGTCCGCGTTCCGGAGCGGTGCGCCCGCCAGATCGGCACCCGGAGCGAGTCGACGGCCCTTCGACCGGCGGGCATGCGGCGCCGCTCCTGCGCGAGCGGCCGCGCTCGCCGCGATCAGGAGCGGCCGGGACGCTCCGTACTCCGCGTCGACGTCGACCGCGACCACCTGCTCCGGCTCGCCGAGGGTGTGCGCGTGCACGGCGTCGAACCGCTCGCGCAGCTCGTCGACGAGCGGCGCGCCGACACCGGGAAGCGCCAGTGCGGAGTCGAGGTACCAGAGCAGCTCGTGCAGGCGGCGCATCAGCGGGAACACCGCGAACATCCGCTCGCGCACGGCCGGGTCCGACCGCCAGGAGACGCCGCCGAACGTGTGCTGCGAGACCTTCTGGCCGGCGCCGAAGCAGTCGAAGACGGTGCAGCCGACGAAGCCCTGCGGCCGGAGCCGGCGGTGGATCGTGCACGCGTCCTCGCCGTCGAGGTTGACGCACGGGTCCCCGGCGCGCTTGTCGAACGGGAAGTCGGCGGAGCGGGCGAAGGCGAGAGCGACGCAGCACAGGCCGAAGCAGTTCGCGCAGTCGGCGCCGAGGTCCTCCCGGCGGCCGAGCTCGACCCTGGTGCGTGACGTCATCCGTCCGAGCCTACGCGTGGCGGCGCCTCCGGATCAGTGCGCGAGCGCGAGCACGCCGACGACCAGCACGCCGAGGCCCACGATCCCGAGCAGCGAGACGAGGCTCTCCTTCCAGGAGAGGCCCGCGCGCACGACGGCGATGAGGGCGATCCCCGCGAGCGTGGCGACGTAGACGCCCGCGCCGATCCGCAGCGCGACCGTCGCGTCGATCCAGCCCAGCGCCGCGGCGCCGAGCGCGAGGACCGGCAGCGACGCCGAGGCGAGCGCCCCGCCCGCGATCCGCAGCATGGTGTGCGTCTCGGAGCGCGAGGGTGCCGAGGCGTGCACGACCTGGTGCGCGATCACCTCGGCGACGAAGCCCGCGGCCGAGATGCCGATGATCGAGATCACGAGGCTCTGGAGGGCGTGGACCGCGTCGGGGTGGTCGCCGACGAGGTAGATCGTCACCACGGCCAGGCCCGTGAAGGTCGCGTAGACGCGCTCCTTGAGGGCGCGGGCGATCTCGTCGAGGGGGCGGCGGGTCCGCTCCGCCCACCGGCCGGCGCGGCCCGGGCGCAGGCGCACGGGCGTCATCCGGTCGGCGGGTGCGGTGCGGCCCTCGTCGGCCGCTCCGTCAGTAGGAGGCGGAGTCGACACGTGCCGCGGAGGAGTCGCCCGAGTGCCGCGCGGCGAGGTCGCCGAGGATGGTCGCGGAGCCGCTGGTGCCGAAGCGGGTGACGCCGAGGCCGCGGTAGGCGAGGAGCGTGTCGAGGTCGCGGACTCCGCCGGACGCCTTCACCTGGACGGCCTCCGAGACGGCGCCGCGCATGAGGCGGAGGTCGTGCTCGTTCGCGCCTCCGCCCGCGAAGCCGGTGGCGGTCTTCACGAAGTCCGCGCCGGCGCGCTCGGCGGCCCGGCTGCCCTCGACGACCTGCTCGTCGTCGAGGAGGCTCGTCTCGAGGATGACCTTGACGACGTGGCCCTCGGCGGCCTCGACCACGGCGCGGACGTCGTCCTCGACGTCCTGGAGCAGGCCGCTGCGGAGGCGGCCGATGTTGACGACCATGTCGAGCTCGGACGCGCCGTCGGCGAGCGCCTGACGCGACTCCGCGACCTTCGCTGCGGTCGAGGTGGTGCCGTGGGGGAAGCCGATGACCGTGCCGACCAGGACGCCGGAGCCCTCGAGCCGAGCGACCGAGTGGGCGATGTCGGAGGGGCGGACGCAGACGCTGAACACGCCGGACGCGCGCGCCTCGTCGAGCTGGGCGTCGACCTCGGCGCGGGTGAGCTCGGGCTTCAGGATCGCGTGGTCGATGAGCGCCGCGATCTCGGCGACGGTGGGCAGGCTGGAGTCGGTCATCCGCACATTTTACGTCCGCCGGCGGGACGACGAAGGCCCGCGATCCTTCGATCACGGGCCTTCGGTCGTTCACGCCGCTAGCGGCGCTCGGTCACCAGCTGGACTTGGTGATACCGGGCAGCTCGCCGCGGTGCGCCATGTCACGGAAGCGGACACGCGAGATGCCGAACTTCGTGAGGTTGCCGCGGGGGCGGCCGTCGACGGCGTCGCGCGAGCGGACGCGGACGGGCGAGGCGTTGCGGGGGAGCTTCTGGAGGCCGACGCGGGCGGCCTCACGGGTCTCGTCGGTCCCGGCCGGGTCGACCAGGGCCTTCTTCAGCTCGAGGCGCTTGGCGGCGTAGCGGTCGACGATCACCTTGCGCTGCTCGTTGCGGGCGATCTTGCTCTTCTTGGCCATACTTAGCGCTCCTCGCGGAAGTCGACGTGCTTGCGCACTACGGGGTCGTACTTCTTGAGCACGAGACGGTCGGGGTCGTTGCGGCGGTTCTTCTTGGTCACGTAGGTGTAACCGGTGCCGGCCGTCGAACGGAGCTTGATGATCGGACGGACGTCCTGCTGCTTGGCCATTAGATCTTCACCCCGCGAGCGAGAACATCCTTGACGACGGACTCGATGCCACGGGCGTCGATGACCTTGATGCCCTTGGCCGAGAGGGTCAGGGTGACGTTACGGCGAAGCGACGGCACGTAGTACGTCTTCTTCTGCACGTTCGGGTCGAAGCGGCGCTTGGTGCGCCGGTGCGAGTGCGAGATGGCGTGCCCGAAGCCGGGGACGGCTCCGGTCACCTGGCAGACTGCTGCCATGGTTTCCTCCATGTGTGGTTACCGTGGATCACGCGCGGCACGAAGCCCCGCCCGACCCACCCAAGGTCACTTGTCGGCGCACCGCCCGCCTGTCCGGCCGGAGCCGGAGCTCCTGCCCGGTGGGCAGCACGCAAGCGCGTGCAGATGCACGCAACCTCGCTAGGCTACGCGACTCGGGCGGCGGCCGCAATAGGGCGGGGACGCTGCCCCGACAGGGGGGACGCTCCCCCGACAGGGCGGGGACGCCGCCCCGACGTGCACAGGGACTTCCTGGGAGGTTCCGGCAGAAGGGGCCTCCCGTACCCCCCGAGCAGGGCGTTCGTGTATCTTCCGCCTTCCTCGCGGGTCGACGACCGCCCTACTCTGAGCCGACCGCGGGCGCCCGCTCCCGGCAGCAGCCGGGAGTAGCAGCACATGCGCCAGTCCTTCCTCCGTTCCCTCGTCGCCGCGGCCGTGCTCGTAGCGGGCGCAGGACTCAGCGTCGTGGCCGCGCCGACCGCGTCGGCGGCGCCGGTCTTCAGCACCGCGTGCTTCACCTCCCCGAAGGTCTCGACGGTGTCGCAGTACACCGTTCCCGCGACCGGGGTCTCGACGGTCCGCGCCGTCCTCAGCGGACAGAACGGCGGGAAGGGTGCGAGCGGCCTCGGGACGGGCAACGCCGGTGGACGCGGCTCCAGCCTCGTCGTCGAGGTGCCCGTCACACCCGGACAGGTGCTGACGATCGGGCGCCTCGCCGGCGCCCCGGCCGGAGCGGCAGGCGCCACGCGCTACGTGAACGGCGGCGTCTACGGGGGCGACTCCGGCGGCGCGGGCGGCGACGCCCAGTACCTCAGCACGGCCGGCTCGGACGGCTGTCAGCACGCCCTCGCCGTGGCGGCGGGCGGCGGAGGCGGCGGCGGGCGGTCCTCGGTCGGCGGCGACGCCGACGCCGGCAGCGGCGCGAGGGGCGGCGGGAACGGCGGCAGGAACAACGCGGCCGACGGCGGCGGCGGCGGCGCGGCCGGGCAGAGCTCGGGCGGCTCGCCCGGCGCCCGCGGCTACAGCACGTTCGGCGAGTGCGCCGACGGCAACAACGGCCAGTGGGGCGTGTTCCTCAACGACGGCAAGGGCGCCGACGCCGGCGCCTCCCGCGGCGGCGGCGGCAACTGCTCGTTCCCCGGCCACAGCGGCGGCGGCGGCGGGGCCGGCTGGTGGTACGGCGGCGGCGGCGGATCGCCCTACGTGTTCGGCAGCATGAACGACACCCTCGGCGTCATGAACGACCCCGGCGCCGGCGGCGGCGGCTCGAGCTACGTGCACCCGAGCGCGACGAGGATCTCGCAGACGGCCGGCCCGACGGCGGCCGACCCCGTGGTCGCTCCGGTGTACGACACCGCCGTGACCGTGACGCGCACCCCCGACTTCTCGATGCTCGGGCAGGAGGTCACCGTCACCGCGAGGGTGACCATCCCGAGCCTGGGCCGGCCGGTGGCCGCCGGCGGCACCGTCGAGATCCTCACCGGTGCGGGCACCAGCAGGGTGACCCTCGACGCGGACGGCGTCGGCGTGCTGACCACGAGGGACATCCCGCAGGGCTGGAACGAGATCCGCGCGCACTACCCCGACACCATCACCGCCGCCGAGGCGGGACGCGGGAGCTGGTCGGCGCTCCCCGCTCTGCGCCACGAGGTGCGCGCGTGCGCCGCGACACCCGTCATCACCCGGCAGCCCTCGGACATCGCGGGCGTCACCAACCAGATCTACACGCTGACGATGGGCGTGAGCGTCTCGGCCGTCTACGGCGGCATCCCCGCCGTGTCGTGGGAGAGGTCCACGGACGGCGGCGCCACGTGGAAGCCCGCGCTCGGCCGGGCGGGCGCCCGGGAGGACGGGACCGCGTTCCTCGAGGCCGGCCCCGATCCCACCGGCTCCTACCGCTACCGGGCGACCCTGACCACCTGCGGGGGCAGCGTCCGCAGCGAGCCGGCCACCGTGGCGGTGGGCGGCGTGCGCTTCGACCTGTCGACGCTCCCGCAGAAGGCGTACGGCGACTCCTTCGACGCGAGCCCCTACGCGCAGGCCGTCGATGTGCCCGGCCGCTCGATCGTCCTGAGCAGCAGGACCGCCGAGACCTGCTCCGTCAGCGGCATGAGGGTGACCGTGCTCCACGCCGGCGTCTGCACGCTCGCGGCGAGGCTCGACGCGCTCGCTCCTCTGGGCTGGGCGGGCGAGCCCCTGCAGAGCTTCACGGCGAAGCCGAAGGCGCTCACGGTGACCGCCCCGACGGTCGACTACCCGCGAGGCGCGCCGTCCCCCGACCTGCGCTGCACGGCCGCCTTCGTCGGCACCGACACCTTCGGCGCCCCGCTCACGGCCGGTGTCTACCGGCCGATCGTCACGGCGGACGACGTCATCTACCGCCTGATCCCGAACTGGCCCACCTCCACCTTCACCACCTTCACCACGCGGTGCAGCGGCGCGAAGGTCAGCAGCGACTACACGATCGCGGGGTACAAGGACGGCGCGCTGCGCATCGTCGCGGCCGTCCCGATGGTGACCGCCTCCTCGCCCTCGTCGACCTACGGATCCACTCCCCCCGCGATCACCGCCTCCGTGACCGGCTCCCCCTCGGGGACGGTCTCCTGCGGCGCCTTCGCGGCGTCCGACACCGGATTCACGACGCCGCTGGCGCTCTCCGCGACGACCCCCGTCGGCCGCTACCCCACGCGCTGCTCCGGCCTGACGAACCCCTCGGGACAGCTGATCACCATCGACGGCGCGCTCACGATCTCGCCGGCGCCCCTCTCGGTGACCGCGTCGAGCCCCGGGACGCAGGCGCACGGCACCGCGACCGCCCCGACGGTCACCTGCACGGCCGACGGCTTCGCAGGAACCGACCGGTTCGTCACCGAGCCGACCGGCGCATACTACACGGCGGACGGCACCGGGAAGGTGACGATCGGAGCGCGCACGCCCGTCGGCGACTACGTCACGCGGTGCGACGGAGGCGACGCGGGGCCGAACTACACCCTCCGGTCGATCCCCGGCACCTTCGCGCTGGCCGACCGCTCGGCCCCCGTCGTGACCGTGCCCGCCGCCGTCACGGCCGAGCCGGCCGACGTCTCCGGCGCCGTCGTCACCTTCGCGTCCTCCGCGCAGGACGCGGTCGACGGAGCCGTGGGCTCGACCTGCACGCCCGCCTCGGGAAGCGTCTTCCCGATCGGGGACACGACGGTCGACTGCACCGCGGACGACGAGGCCGGCAACACCGGCACGTCCTCGTTCCGGATCACGGTCCGGAAGTTCTCGCAGACGGTCGCCTTCACCTCCTCGCGGCCGACCGCGCCGACGGCGCTGGGCACCTTCACTCCGACGGCCACCGGCGGCGGCTCCGGGAGCCCCGTCTCGATCGGAGCGACCGGATCCTGCGCGATCGCCGACGGCGTCGTGACCTTCACCCGGAGCGGCACCTGCACCGTGACCGCCGACCAGGCCGGCGACGACCACTACACCGCGGGGCGCGCCTCCTTCGATCTCGAGGTCGCGAAGGCGTCGCAGACGCTGACGGTCGCGGTGCCGAAGACCGGCGTCCTGGAGTCGACCGGCGTCGCCACGGCGACCTCGAGCTCGGGACTGCCGGTGCTCGTCAGGACCTTCTTCGGCTGCACC
Source organism: Rathayibacter sp. AY1E2 (assembly GCF_002932325.1). Classification (NCBI taxonomy): domain Bacteria; kingdom Bacillati; phylum Actinomycetota; class Actinomycetes; order Micrococcales; family Microbacteriaceae; genus Rathayibacter; species Rathayibacter sp. AY1E2. Next base: position 17,380 of record NZ_PSVO01000031.1, on the reverse strand, counting down.
GTCGCCCCCGACGCGACGGGTGCGCAGATCCTGACCTACACCGAGCCCTCGACCTGCGGCGTGCAGTTCGACCAGCCGGGCGACGAGGTGTACGCGGCCGCCGACGGCCTGGTGCGCTTCGTCCCGATCTCGCGGATCCCCCAGACCGTCGTCATCACCTCGGCTCCGCCCGACCGGGTGTTCACCGACGACCGGTACACGGTCGAGGCGACCGGCGGCGGCTCGGGCAACCCGCTCGTGATCGCGGTGATCGAGAACGGCAACTGCACCATCGCGGACGACGTGGTGACGTTCTTCGGCGACGGCACCTGCACGGTGACGATCGACCAGGCCGCGGACGATCGGCACGACGCCGCTCCGCAGGTCCGGCAGGTCATCACGGTCGGGACTCCCGAGGGGAACCTCTCCTTCGGGAGCACCGCGCCCCCGCACGCGATGTCGCTCGAGACGTACCGGCCGACGATCGTGCCCGGCCCGTCGAAGGGCGTGCCCGTGCTCTCCGCGAGCCGAGACTGCTCGATCCTCCCGGACGGAGTGACCGTGCGGAACGACGGGGCCGGGCTCTGCGTGCTGTCCCTCGACCAGCCCGGAGACGGCTACTGGCCCGCGCGGCACGCCGAGCAGGAGTACTCGATCTACTTCCTCCCGCAGACGGTCCGGATCACGAGCGCGCCTCCGGTCGGCGCCGTCCTCGGGGACACGTACCGCCCCGTGATCGAGGGCGGCGCCTCGGGCATCGCTCCGTTCCTCCTCACCACCGCGACGTGCTCCGCGAAGGACGGCGTGGTCACCTTCACCACGAAGGGCGTCTGCGGCGTCTTCGCCTACCAGAACGGCAACCGGCAGTACGACAGCGCCCGGCCCGCCGTGCAGGAGGTGGAGGTCGGCTACGCGCCCGGCTCCGTGGCGTTCACGACCGCCGTCCCGACCGACGCGGAGGTCGGCGGATCCTTCACTCCCGCCTTCACGCGCGGACCGTCCTCCGGCCCCTCGGTGCTCAGCGTCTCGGGCGCCTGCTCCGACGGCGAGAACGGCGCCGTCCGGTTCGACTCCGCGGGCACCTGCACGCTGACGGCGATCCACTACCGCGACGCCACCTACGGCACCGCGCGGGCGGTCCAGACCTTCGAGGTCACCGCGATCGCGCAGACCGTCGCCTTCACCTCGACCGCGCCGTCGATGGCCGCGGCCGGCGACACGCTCACTCCGACCGCGACGGGCGGCGCGTCCGGGCTCCCCGTGACGATCGGAGCGACCGGCGCCTGCACGCTCGCGGACGGCGTCGTCACCTTCGCCGGCAGCGGCACCTGCACCGTCACGGCGGACCAGGCGGGCGACGGGCGCTACGCCGCGGCGGCGCAGGCCTCGCAGACCGTCGCGGTCACGCAGCTCGCGGGCACCGTCGCGTTCGGCGGCGATGCTCCGGCCGAGGCCCGGGTCGGGGGCTCCTCGACGGCCGCGGTCGTCGCCGGCCCCTCCAGTGCTCCCCCGGTGCTGACGGCCTCCGGCGCCTGCTCCGTCGGGCCCTTCCGACTGGTCTCCTACGACTCCGCGGGCACCTGCACGCTGACCCTGGACCAGGCGGGCGACTCCCGCCACAGCGCAGCGCCGACGGCGGTGCGCAGATTCGAGATCACCCGGATCGCGCAGACCGTGGCCTTCACCTCGCAGGCGCCGGACTCGGCGCTCGCGGGCGGCACCTACCGCCCGACCGCGACCGGCGGGGCCTCGGGGCGGCCCGTGGTGCTCGGCGCCTCCGGGTCCTGCACGCTCACGAACGGGGTCGTCTCCTTCACCGGATCGGGCACCTGCACGGTGACCGCCGACCAGACGGGCGACGCCCGGTACGACGCGGCGGAGCGGGCCTCGCAGGTGATCGCGGTCGGACTGCTCGCGGGCACCGTCTCCTTCGGCGGCAGCGCGCCGACCGGCGCGACGGTCGGCGGGACGACCACCCCGCGGATCGTCGCCGGACCGTCCACGGCGCGTCCGGTGCTGACCGCCTCCGGAGCATGCTCGGCGGCCGCGGGAGTGGTGTCCCACGACTCCGTCGGCACCTGCATGCTGACGCTCGACCAGGCGGGCGACTCGCGGTACGGCGCCGCTCCGCAGTCCGTCCGCACCTTCGCGATCGGCGCCCTCGGCCAGACGCTGGCGTTCGCCTCGCCGGTCCCCGACGCGGCGGTCGCGGGGGGCTCCTACACGCCCGTCGTGACGGCCGGCGCGTCGAGCGCCCCGGTGATGCTCGGAGCGGCCGGGTCCTGCACGGTCGCGGACGGCGTGGTGACCTTCACCCGCTCCGGCACCTGCACGGTGACCGCGGACCAGGCCGGGGACGAGCGCCACTCGGCGGCTCCGCGGATCACGCAGTCGGTGGAGGTCGGCACGGCGGCGGGAGCGGTGTCGTTCCGCGACGCCGCTCCGACGGACGCCCGGATCGGCGGCTCCTGGACCCCGTCGATCGTCCGCGGCCCGTCGAGCGCCGACCCGGTGCTGGACGCCTCCGACTCCTGCTCGCTGGGAGAGGACGGCACGGTGTCCTACGACTCCGTCGGCACCTGCACGCTGACGCTGGATCAGGCCGGCGACGACGCTCACGCGCCCGCGGAGCAGGTCGTCCGGACGTTCCCGATCGGCAAGGCGCTGCAGACGGTCGCCTTCACCTCCGCGGCTCCGAGCACGGCGACCGCGGGCGGCCGCTACACGCCGACCGCGGCGGGCGGCTCCTCCGGTCTGCCGGTCACGATCGGCGCCACGGGCGCGTGCTCGCTCGCGAGCGGCGTCGTGACCTTCAGCGGATCCGGCACCTGCACGGTCACCGCGGATCAGGCCGGCGACGCCTCGCACGACGCGGCTCCCCGGACGACCCAGTCGATCGCGGTCACCGCGGTCGTCCCGCAGAAGAAGAAGGCGCAGAAGGTCGCCTTCTCGACCGGGATGCCGTCCTCGCCCGAGAAGGGGATCGCCTACCCGATCGCGGCCACCGCCTCCTCCGGTCTGCCCGTGAAGCTGTACGCGAGCGGCAGCTGCACGCTGACCGCGACCGGCGCGGGCACGGCGACGGTGCGGCTGACGGGCGCGGCGAGCTGCACGGTCCGGGCCACGCAGGCGGGCGACTCGGCGTGGCTCGCCGCGACCTCGGTGACGCAGTCGCTGCAGGTGAAGTCCTCCACCCGCGCCGACCTCACACTGACGCTGGCGCCGGCGCCGGGACTGGCGGCGACGGCTCCCCTCTCGGGCACGATCACCGTCCGGAACACCGGCACCCGGGACGCGGCGACGACGACCACCCGGGTCGTCGTCAGCGGAACGGTGGCGAGTGCGCCCGGCGCCGTGCAGACGAAGGGCTCGGCCGCGGGCACGACGGTCCTCACCTGGACCGCGCCGAGCGTCTCCGCCGGGCGGAGCACCACCTACTCGGTGACGCTCGTCGACCGGCCGGCCGCCACGACGATCGACGCCAGGGTGTCGACCGCCGCCGCCGATCCCACGCCGGCGAACAACGCGGTCAGGCGCACCTTCCGGTAGAGGCTGCGGGGAGGGAGGGGTGTCGCGCCGCGTTGCCCGTTCCCTCCCCGACCGCTACGGTCGCGGGGACGCTCCGGGGGACGGGGCTCGCGAGGGGGGCCCGTGGACCGGTTGAGGCGACGCGCGCTGCTGCTGGGGATCGCCTCCTCGGCGGTCGCGCTGACGGGGTGCACGCCCGCCCGGCCCGCTCCCGCGGCGCTCCCGCCGAGCACGGCGCCGGCGGCGGTGCTGCCGTCCGCCGCTCCGACGGCCGTCCCGACCCCTCCCCGCCCCGTGCCGACCATGACCGCCGCGGCGGCTCCGGTGCGGCGGAAGGCGCCGCTGCCCTCCGGCACGATCTCGGAGCTGCCCGGCGAGGGGAGCACGCTCGCCTGGACCGTCGACGACGGCGCCGACTCCGACGTGGTCGCCGCCTACGCGCAGTTCGCCCGCGATACCGGCACCCGGCTGACCTTCTTCCTCAACGGGAAGTACGACTCGTGGACCGCGAACGCGCCGCTGCTGGCTCCGCTCGTCGCCTCGGGGCAGGTGCAGCTCGCGAACCACACCTGGTCGCACGCCGACCTGACGAGCCTCTCGAGCGACGGCGTGCAGGAGGAGCTGGGCCGCAACGGCGACTTCATCCGCTCGACCTACGGGGTGGAGGCGGCGCCCTTCTACCGGCCGCCGTTCGGCTACACGGACGAGCGGAGCCGGGCCGCCGCGGCGGCGATCGGCTACACGGCGACGGTGCTCTGGTACGGCTCGCTCTCGGACTCGGGGCGGATCACGCCGGAGCAGGTGGTCGGCTTCGCGGACCAGTGGTTCCTGCCGCAGCACATCGTGATCGGGCACGCCAACTTCGATCCGGTGACGCAGGTCTACACGCGGCTCGTCGACATCCTCCGCGAGCGCTCGCTCGAGACGGTGACCCTCCGCGACGTGTTCGCGGTCTGAGCGCTTCCCCGGCGGCGCGGGTCAGCGCGCGGGTCGGCGCAGCGCGGCGCGCGCGGCGGCGGAGACGGCCGCGGCGACCGCGTCGAGGGCGGGCGTGTGCAGGGCCCACTGCTGCCAGTAGAGGGGGACGTCGACGGGGTCGCCGCCCAGCTCGACCAGGCCGTCGCCGCCGACCGGGGCCTGCAGCTCGGGCAGCATCCCCCATCCCATGCCCAGGCGGACGGCCCGCTCGAAGTCGGTCGACCCGGGGACGCGGTGCTGCGGCGGGCGGCCCTCGAGGCCGGCGGCCCGGAGGAAGTCGTCCTGCAGGCGGTCCTTCTCGTCGAAGACGACCAGCGGAGCGCTCGCGAGGCCGGCCGTGCCGCCGTCCGGGAACCAGCGCTCGGCGAACGCGGGCGAGGCCATGGCGCGGTACCGCATCACTCCGAGGGGCGCGACGGTGCAGCCGAGCACCGCCTCCGACTCGCCGGTGACGGCCGCCAGCACGGTGCCGTCGCGGAGGAACGCGGTGGTGTGCGCCTGGTCCTCGCGGTGCAGCTCCACCACGACGTCGGGGACGGAGGCGAGCGCGGGCAGCACCCAGGTGGCCAGGGAGTCGGCGTTGACGGCGAGCGGGAGGACGACCGGGCCCGCCCCCTCCGCGTCCTCGCCGCCGAGCGAGCGGACGGCGTCGTCGGCGAGGAGCTCGATCTGGCGGGCGAGGCGGAGGAGCCCGGCACCGGCCTCGGTCGCGACGACGGGGCGCGAGCGCACCAGCAGGACGCGGCCGGCGGCGGTCTCGAGCGCCTTGATCCGCTGGCTGAGGGCGGAGGGGGTGATGTGCAGGGCCCGGGCGGCGGCGTCGAAGGAGCCGTACCGGACGGAGGCGGCGAGCGCGCGCAGGCGGGAGAGGTCGAGGTCGTCTGTCAGCATCAGTGCTGCTTACGGTACTGAAGGAGCATGAGCTGGTCTACAGGAGCGCCCCGCCCTAGCGTCGGAGCGTGTCCCCCCTCCTCGCCGCCCTCTCCGGCCTCGGCTTCGGCCTCTCGCTCATCATCGCGATCGGCGCGCAGAACGCCTTCGTGCTCCGCCAGGGCCTCCGCCGCGAGCACGTGCCCGCCGTCGTCGCGATCTGCGCGCTCTGCGACGCCGCGCTGATCGTGCTCGGGATCGCGGGGATCGGAGCGGTCCTGGAGTCGGCGCCGTGGCTGCTGGTGGTGATCCGCTGGGGCGGCATCGTCTTCCTCCTCGCCTACGCGGTGATGGCGGCGAGACGCGCACTGCGGCCGGGGACCCTCGACGGCGATCCGGCCGGCGCCTCGACGTCGCTCCGCACGGCGATCGGCACGTGCCTGGCGCTCACGCTGCTGAACCCGCACGTCTACCTCGACACGGTCGTGCTGCTCGGGTCGGTGGCGAACACGCACGGCGACGAGCGCTGGTGGTTCGGGGCGGGGGCGGCGGCCGGGAGCGTGCTGTGGTTCACCGCTCTCGGCTTCGGGGCGCGCGCGCTGCGGCCGCTGTTCCGGAGCCGCGGGGCCTGGCGGATCCTCGACGCGGCCGTGGCGGTCGTGATGGTGGTGCTGGCGGTGTCGCTCGCGCTGCACTGAGGGCCTGGTGGTGCACTGCTTGTTCTACTAACATTGTGAACATGTTGCTCCGGGTCGACCACTCCGCGGCGGGCTCGCTCGCCGACCAGCTGGAGTCGCAGGTGCGCTCGGCCGTCGCCCGGGGCGAGCTCTCGGCGGGCGACCGCCTGCCGCCCGCCCGCGAGCTCGCCGACTCGCTCGGCATCAACATGCACACCGTGCTGCGCGCGTACGCCGCCCTGCGCGACGACGGGATCCTCCAGATGCGCCGGGGCCGCGGCGCGTGGATCACGGAATCGGCCGGGCCCGGGCTCGTGCGCGTCACCGCCCTGGTCGACGAGCTGCTCGCGGAGGCCCGCCGCAGCGGCATCACCCCGGCGGAGCTCGTCCGCCTGATCGAGAGGACCGGATCATGACCGCCACCGCCGACCGCCGCCGCGAGCTCCTCGCCGCCGCGTCCCTCCTGCTCCCCGCCGCCGGAGTGCTCGTCTCGCGCCTCGTCCTGGACGACGCTCTGCCCGCGGAGCTCGCCTCGCACTGGTCGGGGACCGGGGCGGCCGATGCGACCGCGGCGACGGGCGCCCTGCTCGCGATCGCCCTCGTGCTCTCCGGGCTCCCGGCCGTCGCGGGCGTCGTGGCGGCGGCCGTCGGGCGCGCCCCGCGGCTCCTGCTGGCGACCCTCGGCCTCGTCGCCGGGATGGGCGCCTCCGCCTGGGCGACCTCGGTCGGCACGACGCTCGCGGCCGGGCGCGCCGAGGGGGCGGAGCTCGGCGGGTGGCTGCTCGCGCTGCTCGGAGGGATGCTCTTCGCCGTCGTGCCCGCGCTGATCGCTCCGGGCACCCGGCGCGCCTCCCGCCTGGCCGCCGGCCGCCTGCCGCTCGCGGCGGAGGAGACCGGCGCCTGGTCGCAGACGCTGACGGGCCCGGTGTTCGCCGTCGCCGCGGTCGCCACGGCGGCGGGCGCGGCCCTCTCCCTCGCGACGCTCGCCGCGGCGGGCGCCACCGGTCCGGCGATCGCGATGGCCGTCGTCCTCGGCGTCGTCGCGCTGGTGCTCCTCTCCTTCTCCCGCCTGAGGGTGACCGCCGACCGCCGCGGCCTCCGCGTCGTCACGACCGCCCTCGGCATCCCGCTGCGCCGCATCCCGCTCGACACCATCGCCTCGGCCGGCACGGCCCAGCTGCGGCCGTCGGAGTGGGGCGGCTGGGGGTACCGGGTGATGCCGGGCCGCTCGGCGGTCATCCTGCACGCCGGGCCGGGGCTGGTGGTGACGACGGACCGCTCGCGCGAGTTCGCGATCAGCCTCGACGACCCCGAGACCCCCGCGGCGCTGCTCGAGACCCTGCGCTCGCGGGCCTGAGGCGCCGACCCGTCAGTCGACCACGATCCGGACGAGCGTCGTGCCGGCATCCACCGCGTTCACGTAGGAGTAGTGCCGCGAGGTCGGGAAGGCGAGGTGCCGTCCGGGCTCCAGCCGCACGGGCTCCTCGCCCTCCCGCTCCAGGAGGAGCGCGCCGGCGGTGACGAGCAGGATCTCGTGCCACCCCTCGGGGTCGGGCTGCGCGTCGTAGCGGTCCCCGGGGCCGAGCGTCCAGGTCCAGAGCTGGGCCTCCCGGCGCGCGGGGACGGAGGAGAGCAGGACGGCGACGCTCGCCTCGCCCGCTCCCCGCCAGGCGACCTGGTCGATCGCCGCGGGCGCGGATCCCGGGGCCGAGACGAGTGCCGTGAACGTGGTGCCGAGGGCGGTCGCGAGGCGGTCGACTCCGGTCAGCGAGATGTTGGCCTCGCCGGCCTCGGCCGCGACGATCGTCCGCCGGCTGATGCCCGAGCGCGCCGCCAGCGCGGTCTGGCTCAGCCCGGCTCCGCGCCGCGCGAGGCGGAGGTTGCCGCCCAGGTGGGCGAGGACGGGAGCCGACATGCGCACTATTCTGCACCGAGAAGCCTCTGATGCTCCTAGGATGTGCAGAATGATGCACATCTCGCCTCTCCGGGGCCTCCGCTTCACGCGTCCGGAGTGGGCGCTCATCGGCATCACCGCGATCTGGGGCGGGACCTTCCTCGCCGTGCACATCGCGATGGAGCACAGTGGTCCGCTGTTCTTCGTGGGAATGCGGTTCGCGATCGCGGGGCTGATCAGCGCGGTCGTGTTCCACCGGTCGCTCCGGGGGATGCGGCGGATCGACCTCGCCGCCGGCGTCGCGATCGGGGTGATGATCTTCGCGGGCTACGGCCTGCAGAGCTACGGGCTGCAGACGATCCCGAGCAGCACCTCCGCGTTCCTGACCGCGCTGTACGTGCCGCTGGTGCCGCTGCTCCAGTGGGTCGTGTTCCGTCGCCGTCCGGGCGTGCTGACGCTGGTGGGCGTCGCGCTGGCGTTCGTCGGACTGCTCCTGATCGCGGGCCCGCAGCCGGGCGTCGCGCTCGGAGCGGGCGAGGTGGCGACGATCGTGAGCACGCTGCCGATCGCGGCGGAGATCATCCTGATCGGCCTCGTCGCCGGACGGGTGGACCTCGGCCGGGTGACCGTGGTGCAGCTGCTGGTCGCCGGCGCGCTCGGGTTCGCCTCGATGCCCCTCGCGGGCGAGGCGGTCCCGGCGTTCTCGTGGGCCTGGCTGATCCCCGCGCTCGCGCTCGGGGCGAGCAGCTGCCTGATCCAGCTGACGATGAACTGGGCTCAGCGCTCGGTCTCGCCGTCGCGCGCCACGATCATCTACTCCGCCGAGCCCGTCTGGGCCGGTCTGATCGGCCGCCTCGCCGGCGACCGGCTCCCCGCGCTCGCCCTGCTCGGGGCGGGGTTCATCGTCGCGGGCACGCTCGTCAGCGAGCTGAAGCCGCGCCGCGAGCCTGCGCCGCCGGCTCTCAGGTGACGGCGGGGAGGGCGGCGGAGGCGACGAGCGCGCCGCCGGCGTCGGTGATCTCGACGGCGGCGACGGACTCGCGCAGGACGGCCGCGTTCATCTCGCAGTCGAGCTCCGCGGAGCTGCCGAGGAAGGAGCCGGACGGGAGCCGCTCGCCGGAGCCGGTGACCAGCACGAGGTCGTAGCTCTCGCCGAGGGCGAAGCCGGTCCCGCGGAGGATCGTCTCGGTGCCCCAGGTGTGCGCGACCAGCGAGCCGTCGAGCGTCACGCCCTCCGTCCGCTCGTCGAAGGCGATCGCCTCGACGGCGCCGAGCGTCCCGGGCGGTCCCGCGACGGGGCGCTCCTCGGCGGACCGCAGGGCCGCTCCGGCGACGCCGCCCACGACGAGGAGCGCGGCCGCCGCGGCGACGGCCAGGACGGCACGCAGACGCGAGGCACGGCGGCGCGGGGCCCGGCGGCGCGGGGCACGCGTACTCTCCCCGCGCTCGGGCCGCTCCCCGGCGAGCGCCGCGATGCGCGACCGCAGCTCCGGCGACGGCTCCGCCTCCTCCCAGCGGCCCAGTGCGCCGAGCCGGTCGACCACCGAGCCGAACGACGCGAGCTCGCGGTCGATCGAGGGGTCGGCGGCGCGCAGGCTCTCGAACTCCCGCGCCTCCTCGGCGGAGAGGTCGCCGGCGAGGGCCGCGGCGAGGAGCTCCTCGCGGCGGCCGCCGGGCTGGTCTCCGTCGGGCTGGTCTCGGTCGATCACGATCTCTCCTCGTCGGTGGATCCGGCGCCCGCGAGGTGACCGCGGAGCGCTCGGAGAGCGTAGAAGGCGCGGCTGCGCAGGGTGGCGACCGGCACTCTCGTGGCCGCCGACAGCTCGGCGTAGGTCTCGCCGTTCAGGTGGACGGCGACGACGACCTGCCGGTGCTCGGCGGAGAGCCGCGCGAGCGCCTCGGCGATCGCGAGCGGCTCGAGGGGGTCGCGGTCCTCCGCGGGCACCTCCTCCAGAACCTCGGCGTCGACCAGGCGCGGCAGGCGCCGGCGCGAGCGGTGCACGTCGACGACGACGTTGCGGGCGATGGCGAAGAGCCAGGTGCGGGTGCTGGCGCGCTCGGCGGAGTAGCTCGCCCGCGAGCGCCAGGCGCGCAGGAACGTCTCCTGCACGCAGTCCTCGGCGAGGCCGCGGTCGCGCAGGGCGTTGAGCGCGAAGCCGAGCAGGGCGGACCCGTGCTCGTCGAAGGCGGCGGCCGGGTCGAACCCCGCCGTCCGGGGCTCGAGGCGCACCACCGGAGCCGGGACCTCCGAGTGCTCGCGCGGCATCGCGGGCCCTTCGTCTCGTCGTGCCGTCGCCGTGCGCGCCACACCGCCTCCTCGTCGGGACCGGTGGTCCGTCGGAAGGGGGTACGGCCGCGGCGGCGGCAGCGTTCATCGGAGGCGAGGACCGTCTCCGTGAAGATCTTCTCAGATGGAGTGAACGCGGCGCCGCTTCCGGCCGTACTCCCTGCATCGGGCCCGCTCGGCGCTCGCGATCGAAAGGCTCCACCATGACGAAGACGTCCCCCGCGCGGAACCGCGCCGGCCGCCGCCTGCTCTCCCTCGGCGGCATCACCGCCGTCGCCGCCGCCTCCTTCTTCGCCGCCGCGCCGGCCCAGGCCGAGACCGAGGTCGCCGAGCCGTCCTCGTTCACCAGCGCCTTCACGGTGATGGCGACGCCCGACCAGGTCGTGAACGCCGACTCCGCCGCGACCCCCGGCCAGCCCGGCGCCACGGGCGAGATGACCTTCCGGGTCAACAGCGACCTCGACATCATCTGCTACGACATCACCCTCACCGGCGTGACCGGCGACTACCAGAGCCCCGCGAAGACCGCGACGCACATCCACCAGGCGGCGCTGGGCAAGGCGGGCCCGCCGCGCATCGCGTTCCCGAACCCCGCGCCGGTCGGAGACGGCCCCCGCACCAGCAGCGGCTGCCTGCAGGGTCCCTTCACCACGGGCATCCAGGCGAACGGGGCCGACACCGGCTCCGGATTCACGCTCAAGGCCCTCGAGGCCGATCCCGCCGCCTTCGCGGGCGACTCCCACACGGCCTCGTACACGGCGGGCGTCGTCCGCGGCCAGCTCTCGCAGGTGCCGGTCGGCGGCCTCCAGACCGGTGGCGGCGCGACCGCCGCCGGGAGCGACGCCACGGGCACGTCCGGTCTCGCCTCGATGGCCGGCCTCGGAGCCGTCGCCGCCCTCGGCGCGGCCGGAGTGGTCGTCGCCCGCCGGCGCACCGCCTCCTGATCGTGGGCACCCGGTCGAGGAGCGGCGCGGCGGCACTGTGCGTCGTGCTGCTCCTCGCGGGGTGCGCCGCCGCGGACGGGAGCGGAGGAGCGGAGACGCCGGCGAGCGCGCCCGCGCCTCCGGCCCTCGCTTCTGCTCCCCCGCTCACTCCTCCCCCGGTCCCCGCGCCCGACCCCGCCGCTGCCGCGCCTGCGCGCACCGTCGGCGTCGAGCCCGCCCGGCTGAGCGTGCCCGCGATGGGCCTGGACGAGCCGCTGATCGCGCTGGGCATCCAGTCGGACGGGGCGATGGAGGTGCCGGTGGACTACGACGACGTCGGCTGGTTCTCGGGAGGCGGGCGCCCGGGCGGCAGCGGCCGCACCGTGATCGCGGCGCACGTCGATTCGCGGTCCGGTCCCGCGGTCTTCTTCCGCCTCGGCGAGCTCGCCCCGGGCGATGAGATCGCGGTGAGCGGAGTGGACGGCTCCGACCACCGCTACCGGGTGACGGCGGTCGAGTCCCACGCGAAGGCCGCGTTCCCCACCGCCCGCGTCTTCGGCGCGACCCTCGAGGAGGAGCTGATCCTCGTGACCTGCGGAGGCGAGTACGACGCGGCGATCGGCCGCTACCGGGACAACCTGGTGGTGTTCGCCTCCCCGCTCTGAGGCCCGCCACGGAGGCGCGGCACGGAGGGGCGGCACGACCGCCCGGCATCGTGCCGCGGACGGTGGCGCAGAGCACAGCACGAGTGCCCCGCCGGCGCAAGGGTCCGGGCGCGCGGACGCAGTGTGGTCGGATGAGGAGGGCCGGCCCCCGCCGCCGCTCTCCTCCCGCTCCCCACCGCCGTGGCGCGGCCGATCCGACAGGACGCCCGTGTCCACCAGCCCCCGCCCCACCCTCTTCGCCCTGCCCGGACTCGGGCTCGACGGCCGCGCCTTCGACGCGCTCGGCCGCGAGCTCGCCGACGTCGCGGACCTCGTCGCGCTCGACCTGCCCGGTGGATCCGGGACCTCGCTCGAGGAGATGACCGCCGCCACGATCCGCCGGATCCGCGAGCACGACGCCTCCCGCTGGCTGCTCCTCGGGCACAGCATGGGCGGGAAGATCGCCTCGCTCGTGGCCTCCCGCACGGTCACCGGCCGCTCGGGCCTGTTCGGGCTCGCGGGCGTCGTGCTCCTCGCCGGGTCGCCGCTCTCGCCCGAGCCGATGGAGGAGGAGCGCCGCTCGACCATGCTCGGCTGGGTCGCCGACGGGCACCTCGACGAGGCGCAGGCGCGCGAGTTCGTCGACCAGAACGTCGGCTCGCCGCTGCCCGCCGACGCCGACGCGGAGGTGCTGGCCGAGCTGCGCCGCTACTCCCCCGAGGGCTGGCGGGACTGGCTCGAGCACGGCAGCCGTGAGGACCGCACCGGAGAGGCCGCCCTCGGGGCCGTGCCCGCGCTCCTGATCGCGGGCGGTGAGGACGGCGACCTCGGCGCCGACGCGCAGCGCCGCCTCAACGGCTCCCTCTACTCCCGTGCCCGGCTGCTCACGCTCGCCGGGGCGGGCCACCTGCTGCCGTTCGAGCGCCCGGTCGAGGTGGCGGCGGCGATCCGCCGGTTCTGGGAGGAGGAGGCCGGCACGGCGCCCTCGGTCCCGGCCGACGTCGGCGCTGCCATCGCCTCCGCCCGCACCTCCACGCGGGTGCGCGGGCTGCTGGCGGTGCGCGCGCTCGCCGACGACCCGGAGTACGCGCCGCGCGCCCTGACCGTCGCCCAGCTCGCGGAGCTGCGCGCGATCGCCGACCGGGTCGTCCCTCAGGAGGGCGGCCGGATCGACCTGGCCGCGCGGGTGGACACGCAGCTCGCGAACGGCGAGGGCGACGGCTGGCGCAACGCCGACCTGCCGGCCGACCCGATCGCCTACGGTCTGGCGCTCGACACCCTCCGGGGCTTCGCCGGCCTCGGCCCCGCCGAGCAGGACGCGCGCCTCACCGCGATCGCCGACGGCTCCGCGGAGCCCGGCGACCGCTCGGCCGGCGGGCTCGGTGCCGAGCAGCTGACCGCCTGGTTCGAGGACTGCCGCGTCGACCTCGTGAAGCAGTGGCTGGCCCACCCCGCGTCGATGGCGCGGATCGGCTACGACGGCTACGCCAGCGGCGGCGACACGCTGCCGCTCGTGACGGGCTTCCGCCTGCTCGGCGCCGACGACCGCGAGACCTGGGAACCGACGACGAGGAGTCACCGATGAACACGACCGGCATGCGCCGCTTCCCGCTCGACGAGACGGTCGACGCCGTCGTGATCGGCACCGGGGCCGGCGGAGCGCCCCTGCTCTCGGTGCTCGCCGCTCGAGGGCTGCGGGTCGTCGCCCTCGAGGCCGGGCCGCACTTAGATCAGATAGGCCACACCGCCGACGAGACGGCGGCCGTCGAGATCAATTGGATGGAGGAGCGCCTCAGCGGAGGCGAGACCCCCACCGCCTTCGGGCAGAACAACAGCGGCCGCGGGGTCGGCGGCTCGACGCTGCACTGGGGAGCGTTCACGCCCCGCCCCGACCCGCGCGACCTGCGGCTCCGGAGCGACTCCGGAGTCGGCCGCGACTGGCCGATCGAGCACGCCGAGCTCACCGCGTACATCGAGAAGGTGGAGGCGACGATCGGAGTGGCGGGCCCGGCCGAGTACCCGTGGGACCCGTCGCGCCGCTACCTGCAGGGCCCGCTCGCGCGGAACGCCTCGGCCGACATGATGCTGCGCGGCTGCGCGGCGATCGGGATGCGCGCGACCGACGCGCCCGCCGCCGTGCTCAGCGGCCCGCGGGACGACGGCCGGCCCTCCTGCGTCAACTGCGGCCAGTGCCATCAGGGCTGCCGGACCGGCGCGAAGACGAGCATGGACGTGACCTACCTGCCGGAGGCGGTGCGGGCCGGTGCCGAGATCCGGGCCGACTCGTTCGTGCACGGCATCGAGCTGGACGCCGCGGGACGCGTGTGCGCCGTGGTCTACACGAGTGGCGGAGTGGAGCACCGGCAGCGCTGCTCCGCCCTGTTCCTCTGCGCGGGCGGCGTCGAGACGCCCCGGCTCCTCCTGCACACCGGCATCGCGAACAGCAGCGGCCAGGTGGGCCGCAACTTCCTGGCGCACGGGGCGACCCAGGTCTGGGGCACCTTCGAGAACGAGATGCGCGGCTACCGCGGCTACCCCTCCTCGGTGATCACCGAGGACACCGTCCGCCCGGCCGACGCGGACTTCGCGGGCGGCTACCTGATCCAGAGCCTCGGAGTGATGCCGCTGACCTACGCGACGACGCTCGCCCGCGGCGCGGGACTCTGGGGCCGCGATCTGATGGACGCGCTCGACGGCTACCGCTTCGCGGCGGGCGTCGGGATCAACGCGGAGTGCCTGCCCGCCGACGGCAATCGGCTGGAGCTGACCGACGAGCTGGACGAGCACGGGGTGCCGAAGGCGCGCATCACGTTCTCGGCGGGCGCCAACGAGGAGGCGATCGACCGGCACGCGATCCGGACGATGACCGCGATCGTGGAGGCGGCCGGCGCGACGAGCACGCGGGTGATGGCGCGCACGGCGCACACTCTCGGCACCGTGCGGATGGGCACCGACGCCGGTGACGCCGTGATCGACGCGGACGGCCGCAGCTTCGACGTGCCGAACCTCTGGGTGTGCGACAACTCGGTGTTCCCGAGCGCGCTGATCGCGAACCCGGCGCTCGCGACGATGGCACTCTCGCTGCGGACGGCGGACCGCTTCCTGGCGGCGTAGCGTCGCGGCGGCGGGACGGCTGCGTCGCGGCTGCGGGGCGGCTGCGGGGCGGGACGACGGGCGAGGTGCTCCTGCGCGTCGCCGACTGACCGCGCGGGCGTGCCCGGACTGCTCGCCCGGACTGCGGACCCCGCCGGATCAGCCGCGGGGCGATGCGGGGCGACAGCGCAGTCCCGAGACGCGTTGCCCGAACGGCGGCCCGACGCGACGGCGCTCGACGGCGGTTCGGCGCGCGCTGAGGTGCCGAGGTGCCGAGGTGCCGAGGTGCCGAGGTGCCGGATCGTGGTGGCCGAACGGCGGCATGGCGCACGGCGGCGGCACGGCCCTGGTGTCCGCACGGTGTCAGGCGACGGTGCGGCCCCGGTGACGGTCCGCGCCTCAGCGGCAGTGGCGCGGCGGTGCGGCCGCGTGAACCCGAGCGAAGGCGCAGATCCGAGCGTCAGTGGCGCGGCGGTAGGGCGCTGAGCACTCGCCCCCGAGCGACTCACGGCCCGATCACCTGTGCGAACCCGCGCAATGGGCCGAACCCGCCCGACAGCCGATTCCCTCAGGGCAGCACGGCAGCACGGCAGCACGGCAGCACGGCAGCGTGTCAGCACGGCAGAGCGTCAGAACGGGGGCGGCCGGTCCGCGAACCTCGGGGTCGCGGGTGGGCCTGGACGGAGTCGTGCCTCGAGGCCCGGCGGGCGCGTGGTGATGCGGCGGCCGGTGGGGGTGGTCCAGTCGGCGGTGCCGTCGGGGTGGAGGACGTAGGTCCAGCGGTCGCCGTGCCGCACGTGGTGGTGGGCGACGCAGAGGCTGGCGAGGTTGCCGGGGTCGGTGCCGCCGCCGTTGCGCCACTCGACGACGTGGTCGGCCTCGGCGCTCGCGGCGGAGCGGGTGCAGCCGGGGAAGCGGCAGGTCACGTCGCGGAGCTGGAGGAGGAGCCGCAGCTCGCGGTGAGGCAGTCGGCGTGTGCGCCCGACCGAGAGGACGGCGCCCGTCCGGGGCTCGGTCAGCACGCGGGTGACGGTCGCGGGGACGAGGCTCCGGGCGACGTCCGCCGGGATCGGGCCGTAGCCGTCGAGCTCGGCGGAGGCGTCGTCGGCGCCGGACGCGGTGCTCGCCGACAGGGTGACCCGCACCTCGGCGCGCACGCCGGTGACGAGGGTCGGAACGGGCCGATCGGCACCGACCGGGTCGGGCGCCGTGCCGATGACGTCCGCCTCGCAGAGGAGGTCGGCCAGAGCGTCGGCTCGCAGCTGGGCGAGGGTCCGCTCGTCGCCCGCTCCGGAGATCGCGTCGACGTCGCACGCCCCGGTGATTCCGGTCGGCTCCGCCCCGGTCGTCCCGCTCGACTCCGCCCCGCAGGAGCCCGCATACGTGGCGGCAGGCGGCTCCGCCCCCGCCGGCCCCTCGGCGCCGTCGCGGAGGATCCGGGCGATCCGGTCGAGGCGGCTGTACGCCCCCACGGCGACCGGGGCGGGGAGGAGGGCGCAGAGCGTCGCCATGCCGTCGACCTCGGGGGTCAGCCAGACCGCGCGGTCCTCGCGGGCACGTCGGTGGCGCTCGGCGAGGGGCTGCTCGTGGAGCTCCTCCCGCAGCCGCGCCAGAGCGCGCCGCAGCTGGGTCGGCGTGGTGCGGGCCGCGAGCTCGGCCGCCCGCGTATCGAACGCGGCGCGGGAGCCCGGAGGCAGGGTGGCCGCGACGGCGCAGACGACCTGGCCCGCCTCCCAGCGCAGGCGAGCCCCGGCGAGGGCGGCGCGGGTGGCCGGCAGGTCTTCGACGAGGAGGCGCGCGTGGTCGAGCTCGCGGGAGGCGACCCGTTCGGAGACTCCGAGGGCGACGGCGAACTCCGCGCGGATCGACCGCTCGGCGAGGTCGCTCGACGCGTAGGGCGCCGAACCGCGGGCGAACGACTCCGGATGCTCGAGCGCGGCCCGGTGCCCGGCGTGCAGCTCCTCGGCCGCGGCCAGGAGCAGCGGGGACGCCGAACGGGCCAGCGCGGCGGCCCGGTCGCCGCGAGCACGCACCTCGCTGAGCACCGCCTCCACTGCTGTCGACCCGCTGATCATCGTCATACGTGTATTCAATCAGCGACCACCGACACGGAAGCGACGGATCGTCACATCCGTGGAGAACCGGCGTGAGGCCCTCCTGTGGAGGGAGGGATCACCGCCGCCGACGCCGCACATCCCAGCCGTCCTCGGGGCGGCGCGCGCAGGACACCGGCGCAACACTCCGCCACACGCGCCCGCTCACGCGAACCGCACCGCCACGCGCCCCCGCTCACCCGAACCGCACCGCCACGCGCCCCCGCTCACCCGAACCGCACCGCCACACGCACCCGCTCACCCGAACCGCACCGCCACACGCCCCCGCTCACCCGAACCGCACCGCCACACGCACCCGCTCACCCGAACCGCACCGCCACACGCACCCGCTCACCCGAACCGCACCGCCACACGCACCCGCTCACCCGAACCGCACCGCCACACGCACCCGCT